>JBBWZH010000181.1:0-21377 GCA_039648995.1 Mycobacteriales bacterium | reverse complement strand
CCGTCGGGAAGGTCGACATGAACCTCGAGATCCAGGTCGTCCCCGTGTCCGACGTCGACCGATCCAAGGTGTTCTACCAGCGGCTGGGCTGGCGGTTCGACGACGACGCCGCCCCGCTGCCGGGCCTTCGCATCGTCCAGTTCACGCCCCCCGGTTCCGGGGCCTCGGTCACGTTCGGCCAGGGGCTCACCACGGCCGCGCCCGGCTCAGCCGAAGGCGGGCTGACCGTCTCCGACATCGAGGCGGCCCATGACGAACTCGTCGGCCGCGGCATCGAGGTGAGCGACATCTGGCACGGGCCGCCGTTCCCGGTCGAGGCACGGCAACCCGGCCCGGACCCCGCGCGCACCAGCTACGGGTCGTTCTTCTCCGTCACCGATCCCGATGGCAACACGTGGCTGGTCCAGGAGGTCACGACCCGGCTCCCCGGCCGGATGAACGCCGCCGAGGCCGGGTAGGCATCCGCGGCCGGTCGCCTATTCGGCGCACCCGATGGCATTCTCCCGCACCGCCGGCCGGTATTGGCATTTCTCCACTACCTGACGCGCCGAATCGCGGCGTAGCATCCCAGACCTTGGCCGAGCCGTGCAGGGGCGCGCGGCATCCTTAACGTCTGGTCAGGAGTGACCATGACAGCTGCCGCGTCGAATGCGGCCGAGAACCAGCCGCTCATTCACGTGCTGTGGATCAATGCCGGGCTGAGTTGCGACGGGGATTCCGTCGCGCTGACCGCGGCCACCCAGCCGAGCATCGAGGAGATCGCGCTCGGCGCGCTGCCCGGACTGCCGAACATCGCGGTGCACTGGCCGCTGATCGACTTCGAATGCGGTCCGAACGGCGGCGCCGACGACTTCCTGGAGTGGTTCTTCAAGGCCGACCGCGGCGAACTGGAGCCGTTCGTCCTGGTGGTGGAAGGCTCGATACCGAACGAGGCGCTCAAGTCCGAGGGCTACTGGTGCGGCTTCGGCAACAACCCGCTCACCGGCCAGCCGATGACGACCAGTGAGTGGCTCGACCGGCTGGCGCCCAAGGCGCTGGCCGTGCTCGCGGTCGGCACCTGCGCCACCTACGGCGGGATCCACGCGATGGCCGGCAATCCGACCGGCGCCATGGGCGTGCCCGACTACCTCGGCTGGGACTGGAAGTCCAAGGCGGGCATCCCGATCGTGTGCGTGCCGGGCTGCCCGATCCACCCGGACAACCTCTCCGAGACGATCACCTACCTGCTCTACATGGCCACCGAGCAGGCGCCGATGATCCCGCTGGATGAGGCGCTGCGGCCGACCTGGCTGTTCGGCGCGACCGTGCACGAGGGCTGTGACCGGGCCGGCTACTACGAGCAGGGCGACTTCGCCGAGGAGTACGGCTCGCCCAAGTGCATCGTGAAGCTCGGCTGCTGGGGCCCGGTGGTCAAGTGCAACGTGCCCAAGCGCGGCTGGATCAACGGCGTCGGCGGCTGCCCGAACGTCGGCGGCATCTGCATCGGCTGCACGATGCCGGGCTTCCCGGACAAGTTCATGCCGTTCATGGATGAGCCGCCCGGCGCCCGGGTGTCCACGGTCGCCAGCAAGGCGTACGGGACGACGATCCGGCGGCTGCGGGCCATGACGACGCACACGGTCGACCGGGAACCGAAATGGCGCAAGCGCGGCGACCGGCTGGAGACAGGCGCCAAGCGGACCTGGTAGGTGCCCGCGAGTGCCCGGTGAACGTCTGTGCGTGCCTGGTAAGTGACGAGGCAGGGAGTTGATCCATGACCACCACAGCGCCACGCGACAGCGCGGTCGGCACCGGGGCAAAAGACCTGGTGGAAATGGCCTGGGACCCGATCACCCGCATCGTCGGCAGCCTCGGCATATACACGAAAATCGATTTCGCCAACCGAACCGTGGCCGAGTGCAAGAGCACGTCGTCGATCTTCCGCGGCTACTCGATCTTCATGAAGGGCAAGGACCCGCGGGACGCGCACTTCATCACGAGTCGGATCTGCGGGATCTGCGGCGACAATCACGCCACCTGTTCGTGCTATGCCCAGAACATGGCCTACGGCGTGAAGCCGCCGCACCTGGGCGAGTGGATCGTCAACCTCGGCGAGGCCGCCGAATACATGTTCGACCACAACATCTTCCAGGAGAACCTGGTCGGCGTCGACTACTGCGAACGCATGGTCGCCGAGACCAACCCCAGTGTGCTCGCCCGCGCGGAGAACACCGAGGCGCCGCACGCCGGCGACCACGGCTACCGCACGGTGGCCGACATCATGCGCGCGCTGAACCCGTTCACCGGGGAGTTCTACCGCGAGGCGTTGCAGGTCAGCCGCTACACCCGGGAGATGTTCTGCCTGATGGAGGGGCGGCACGTGCACCCCTCCACGCTCTACCCCGGCGGGGTCGGCACGGTCGCCACGATCCAGCTGATGACCGACTACATCACCCGGCTCATGCGGTACGTCGAGTTCATGAAGAAGGTCGTGCCGATGCACGACGACCTCTTCGACTTCTTCTACACCGCGCTGCCCGGGTACGAGCAGGTCGGCCTGCGGCGCACGCTGCTCGGCTGCTGGGGCTCGTTCCAGGACCCGGAGTTCTGCAACTTCGACTACAAGGACATGACCCAGTGGGGCCGCAAGATGTTCGTCACCCCGGGCGTGGTGGTGGACGGCAAGCTGGTCACCACCGACCTGGTCACGATCAACCTCGGCATCCGCATCCTGCTCGGCAGCTCGTACTACGACGACTGGACCGACCAGGAGATGTTCGTGACGCAGGACCCGCTGGGCAACCCGGTGGACCGGCGGCACCCCTGGAACCAGCACACCAACCCCAGGCCGCAGAAGCGCGACCTGGACGACAAGTACAGCTGGGTGATGTCGCCGCGCTGGTTCGACGGCAAGGACCATCTCGCGCTGGACACCGGCGGCGGCCCGCTCGCCCGGCTGTGGTCGACCGCGCTGGCCGGCCTGGTGGACATCGGCTACGTGAAGGCGACCGGCACGAGCGTCCAGATCGAGCTGCCGAAGACCGCGCTGAAGGGGCCGGTCAGCCTGGAGTGGCGCATCCCGCAGTGGAGCAACACGATCGAGCGCAACCGCGCCCGTACCTACTTCCAGGCGTACGCGGCAGCCTGCGCGCTGCACTTCGCGGAGAAGGCGCTGGCCGAGATCCGTGCCGGCCGCACCAAGACCTGGGAGCAGTTCGACGTGCCGGAGTCGGCCATCGGCTGCGGCTTCACCGAGGCGGTGCGCGGCGTGCTGTCGCACCACATGGTGATCCGGGACGGGAAGATCGCGAACTACCACCCGTACCCGCCGACCCCGTGGAACGCCAACCCGCGCGACGTCTACGGCACGCCCGGCCCCTACGAGGACGCGGTGCAGGACCAGCCGCTGTTCGAGGAGAACGACCGGGAGCACTTCAAGGGCATCGACATCATGCGGACCGTCCGCAGCTTCGACCCGTGCCTGCCGTGCGGCGTGCACATGTACCTCGGCGGCGGGAAGACGATCGAGAAGCTGCACTCCCCCACGATGGCCGCCACGCCCGAGTGAGCGCCGCCGTGAGCGCGCAGTCGGCCGCCGAGCGGATCGATCAGCTGCTGGACGGGCTGGCCGCGGCCGGCCCGGTCGCCCGCGACCGCGCCGAGGAGCTGGTGCGGGTGGTGCTGGAACTGCACGGCGCGGGCATCGAGCGGCTGCTGTCGATCGTCGACGGCGGCGGCGCGCTGACCGACGCGACGGTCCGCGCGCTGGCCGAGGACGAGCTGGTGTCCGGGCTGCTGGTGCTGCACGGGCTGCACCCCGAGGGCGTCGCCGCCCGGGTCGGGCGGGCGCTGGACGCCGTCCGGCCGTACCTGGCCTCGCACGGCGGCGATGTGGAGCTGCTCGGCGTGGACTCCGGTGGCCCCGATGGTGGCCCCGATGATGGCGTGGTCGTCCGGCTGCGGCTGCTCGGGCACTGCGACGGGTGCGCCGGGTCGACCGCGACGCTGCAGTCGGCCGTCGAGACCGCGGTGGCGGCGGCCGCGCCCGAGGTCACGCGGATCGACGTGGCCGAGCCGACCGCGCCCGAGCACCCGGCGCCGGTGGTCGCACCGGTCATCCCGGTCGAGTCGCTGACGGCGCGGATCCGGGCATGACCGGGCCGGGTGTCGCCGGGCCCGGCCGGCCCGATCCGGTCGGGGCGGGCGCGGCGGAGGCCGGTGCGCTCGCGGTGCTGCGGCGGATCCGGCAGGGCCGGTCGCGGCCGGCCGGCGAGCGGTGCGAGATGTGCGGCGAGCCGGTCGCCGCCGACCACAGCCACGTCGTGGACACCGCGAGCCGCGCGCTGCTGTGCACCTGCCGGCCGTGCGCACTGCTGTTCGCGTACCCGCAGGCGCACCTGGCCTACCGCGCCGTGCCGGACCGTCACCGGGCGCTGCCGCCGCTGCCCGCGCCGATCTGGGACGACCTGCAGATCCCGGTGGACGTGGCGTTCTTCTTCACGAACTCGCAGCTGGGCCGGGTCGTCGGCGTCTACCCGAGCCCGGCCGGTGCGACCGAGTCGGAGCTGCCGCTCGGCGCGTGGGACGCGGTGCTGGCCTCGTCCCCGGAACTCGCCGGGATGGCGCCGGACGTCGAGGCGCTGCTGGTGCGGGCGCGCGGCAGCCGCATCGACTGCCACCTGGTGCCGATCGACGTCTGCTACGAGCTGGTCGGGCTGCTGCGCCGGTCCTGGCGCGGCTTCGACGGCGGCCAGGATGTGCGCCGGGAGCTGGACGGCTTCTTCGCCCGGATCGCGGAGCGGTGCCGGTGACCGAGCTGGCGTTCACCGTGCTGGACGCGGTGCCCGAGCCGTACGGCGCGGCGCCGGCGCTGCTGTTGCGGGTGCGGGCCACCGAGGCGACCGGCGCGACCGTGCACGCGATCGCACTGCGCGCCCAGGTGCACATCGAGCCGCAGCGGCGGGCGTACGCCGAGGCGGAGCGGCCCGGGCTGGCCGACCTGTTCGGCAGCCCGGACCGGTGGTCGTCGACGCTGAAGCCGTTCCTGTGGACACACGTGTCCACGATGGTGCGCGGATTCAGCGGAGACATCGAGTTCGACCTGCCGATGCCCTGCACGTACGACTTCGAGGTCGCCGCCACCAAGTACCTGCACGCGCTGGGCGACGGCGAGGTGCCGCTGGTACTGCGGTTCAGCGGCACGGTCTTCACCCGCGGCGGCAACGGCTTCGCGGTCGAGCAGGTGCCCTGGCACCTGGAGTCGGCGTACCGGCTGCCGGTGCGGATATGGCGCGACCTGATGGACAGCTACTTCCCCGGCGGCGGCTGGATCCGGCTGCACCGCGACACGCTGGACGCGCTGCTGCGGTACCGCTCGGCGCGCGGCCTGACAAGCTGGGAGCAGACCCTCGACGCGCTGCTCGCCGCCGGGGTCGCGCCGTGACCGGTGTGCTGAGCGGCCTGGCCGCGGCCCGGCGGGTCGCGGACGCCGTGCTGTACGAGGGCTACCTGCTGTACCCGTACCGGGCCACCGCGGCGAAGAACCGGGTGCGCTGGCAGTTCGGCGTGCTGTCGCCGGACGGCGCGGCCGCCGCCGGCGTGGGCGAGCGGCCGGCGATGTCCGCGGAGGTGCTGCTGCGCCCCGCGCCCGCCGCCCGGCTGGCCGTCCACGTCCGCTTCCTGCAGGTACAGGCCCGCACCGTGCAGGCGCCGGCTCGGGCTGCCGTGTCCGGTGCCGCCGAGCTCGGTGCCGCCGTGTCCGGTGCCGCCGCGTCCGGTGCTGCCGGGGTCGCGGGTGCCGGGGTCGCGGGTGCCGGGGTCGCGGGTGCCGGGGTCGCGGGTGTCGGGAGCGCCGCGGACGGCTACGCCGACGTGGCCAGCCTGCCGGTCGCCGGCGTCGTGTGGGTGCCGTGGGACGAGGCGGTGGCGCGTGAGGTCGTCGTCGACGGGCTGACCGCGGACGACCTGCTGCGCGGCCGGCGGGTGCCGATCGCCGTCGACGGCGGGGTTGATGTCGAGCCGCTGATCGACGGCGGCGCGCCGGTCGGGCGGCTGGTGCGGACCCGGTGGCCGGTGACCGCCGAGCTCACCCTCGCGGCGTCCACTGTGGACGGGTGGCTGCGGCTGCGGGTGAACCTGCGCAACCTCGCGGACTGGCGGCCCGGCGAGACCACCCGGGACCTGGCCGCCCGCCGCGCGCTGGTCGGCACGCATCTGCTGCTCGCCGGCGACGGCGCCGGCTTCGTCTCGCTGGCCGACCCGCCGGCCGGAGCCGTCGCCGCGGCGGCCGGCTGCCGGAACGCCGGCTGGTGGCCGGCGCTGGTCGGCGGCACGGTGCTGGTCGCGCCGATCATCCTGCCGGACCAGGCCGAGATAGCCCCGGAGAGCCCGGGTGACATGTTCGACGCGACCGAGATCGACGAGATCCTCACGCTGCGGGTGATGACGCTGACCGATGAGGAGAAGGCCGCCGCCCGCGGCACCGACCCGCGCGCCGCCGCGATCATCGACCGCTGCGACTCGATGCCCGCCGAGGTGCTGGAACGCCTGCACGGCGCCCGCCGCGAACCACCGTCGGCGCCAGACCGTCCAGTGTGGACGGCCGTACCCACGTACGCCGAGCCGGACCCCGACGGGCCGGACCGCGGCGGCCCGGAGCCGGCGGTGCCCTGGTGGGATCCGGGCGCGGACGCGTCGGCGTCGCCGGAGACCGACACGGTGCTCGTCGGCGGCGTACCGGTGGCGAAGGGCTCGCGGGTACGGCTGCGGCCGAGCCGCCACGCCGACGCGCAGGACATGTTCCTGGCCGGCCAGGTCGCCGTCGTCACCGCGGTGCTGTCCGATGTGGACGGTGGCAGGCACGTCGCGGTCGTGCTGGCCGACGACCCGGCCGCCGACCTGCACGACTGGTACGGCCGCTACTGGTATTTCGGGCCGGACGAGATCGAGCCGCTGCCGGCGGTGGCGACGTGACCGGCCGGGTGCTGGTCGCCGGGGTTGGCAACATCTTCCTCGGCGACGATGGCTTCGGCCCGGAGGCCGCCCGCCGGCTCGCCGCCCGGCCGCTTCCCGACGGCGTGCGGGTCGTCGACTACGGCATCCGCGGCATGCACCTGGCGTACGACCTGCTCGACGGCTACGACCTGCTGGTGCTGCTGGACGCCGCGCCGCGCGGAGGCGAGCCCGGCAACGTCGTCGTGCTGGAGGTCGGCGCGGACGACATCGGCACCGGCGACTTCGACGGCCATGGCATGGAACCGACCTCGGTGCTGGCGAGCCTCGGGTCGCTCGGTGGCCGGCTGCCGCGCACGCTGGTCGTGGGCTGCGAACCCGCCGACACCGCCGAGGGGATCGGCCTGTCGCCGGCGGTCGCGGCGGCCGTGGACGGCGCGGTCCACCGGGTGGCGCGCCTGCTGACCGACGACGCCGGCCGGGCGGCGGATCACGCGGAGGATCACACGGGGAACCAGGAGAACAGGGGGTCGACATGAGAATCGTCGGCTACATCGCGACCGCGGTGGCCGCGGTCGTGGTGCTCGGGCTGGTCGTCGTCGTGCTGAGTTCCGCCAGCGACATCCGGCGCTACCTGCGCATCCGCAGGATGTAGGGAGGGTCGAGGTGCACGAGGCAGGCTTCTGTCATGGCGTGCTGCACGCGGTGGAGAGCCGTGCGGCCGGCCGCCCGGTGGCGCGCATCGGCGTCCGGGTGGGCAGCCTGCACCGGATCGTGCCGGCGGCGTTCGAGCAGTCGTTCCAGCTGATGGCCGCCGGAGGCGTCGCCGACGGGGCGACGGCCGACGTGACGGTGGTGCCGGCGCGAGGCGGCTGCGGCTCCTGCGGGCAGGAGTTCAGCACCCCCGACCCACCCGTCGCCTGCCCGCACTGCGGCAGCGTCGACGTGCGCTGTTCCGGCGGCGACGAGTTGCTGCTGGAGTGGGTCGAGTACCGCGCCCCGATCGGAGGCTGACATGTGCCTGGCCATCCCGGGCGAGGTGGTCGAACTGCTGCCCGGCAACGGTGACCAGCTGGCCATGGTCGATGTCGTCGGCGTCCGGCGGCGGATCAACGTGGGCCTGCTGGAGGGCGAACCGCTGCGGCCCGGCGAGTGGGTGCTCATCCACGTCGGCTTCGCGATGTCCAAAGTGGACGAAGAGGAGGCCGCGGAGGCGCTGCGGATGCTGGAGCTGATGGGGCAGGCCTTCACCGACGAGCTGCGGGCCGTCGCCGAGTCGAGGATCGAATGACCGCCGGCTGGGACGCCGCGCCGACCTGCGACGCGGCCGGTGACTGCATCACCTGTGGCGACGTGGCCGTCCCGCTGACCGTCGTCGACGTGTTCGGCCCCGACGCCCGCTGCCGGGACGCGGCCGGGCGCGAGGAGTCGGTGGCGACCGAGCTGATCGGGCCGGTGTTCCCCGGCCAGCGGCTGCTGGTCCACGCCGGCGTCGCGATCAGCCGGCTGGACGACGATCGCGCGGCCGGCAGGGCCGGCGCGGAGGAGGACAGGTGAAGTTCGTCGACGAGTTCCGCGACGCCGGGCTGGCCGAGGCCGTCGGCGCGCGGATCACCGAGCTGTGCGAGCCGGGCCGGCACTACAAGATCATGGAGGTGTGCGGCGGGCACACGCACACGATCTACCGCTACGGCGTGCAGGACCATCTGCCCGACAGCGTCGAGCTGGTGCACGGGCCGGGCTGCCCGGTCTGCGTGATCCCGATGGGCCGGGTGGACGACGGCATCGCGATCGCCGGTCGGGACGGCGTGATCCTCACCTGCTTCGGCGACATGATGCGGGTGCCCGGCGGCGACGGATCCTTTTTGGACGCCAACGCCGCGGGCGCGGACATCCGGATGGTCTACTCGCCGCTGGACGCGCTGCGCATCGCCCGGCAGAACCCCGACCGGGAGGTGGTTTTCTACGCGATCGGCTTCGAGACGACCGCGCCGTCGACCGCGCTGACCGTGCTGAGGGCCAAGGCGGTGGGCATCACGAACTTCTCCGTCTTCTGCAACCACGTCACGATCATCCCGGCCATCAAGGCGATTCTCGACTCGCCCGACCTGCGCCTGGACGCGTTCATCGGCCCGGGCCACGTGTCCACGGTGATCGGCTGCCGGCCGTACGACTTCATCGCCCGCGAGCACGGCAAACCGCTGGTCTGCGCGGGGTTCGAGCCGCTGGACCTGCTCCAGTCGATCTACATGATCATGAAGCAGCTGGCCGACGGGCGCAGCGTGGTGGAGAACCAGTACTCCCGGGTGGTGCCCTGGGACGGCAACCCGGTCGCGCTGCGGGTGCTCGCGGACGTGTTCGCGCTGCGGCCGTTCTTCGAGTGGCGCGGGCTCGGCTCGATCTCGCAGTCGGCGCTGCAACTGTCCGACCGGTACGCGGACTTCGACGCCGAACGCCGGTTCGCGGTGCCGGGCGTGCGGGTGGCCGACCCGAAGGCCTGCCAGTGCGGTGAGGTGCTCAAGGGCGTGCTGAAGCCCTGGGAGTGCAAGGTCTTCGGCACCGCCTGCACGCCGGAGACCCCGATCGGCACCTGCATGGTGTCGTCCGAGGGCGCCTGCGCGGCGTACTACACCTTCGGCCAGTACGCCAAGCAACGCATCCACCTAGAGGTATGAGATGGCGGGTCGGCAGATCACCGAGGTCGAGGTCGGCGAGCGCATCGAGGCGATGCGCCGGCGCCGGCCCCGGTTCGTCGACGAGCGGATCACCACCGCGCACGGCGCCGGCGGCAAGGCCAGCCGGGCGCTGGTGGAGGGGCTGATCGTCCCGTTGCTCGCCGACGGCTCCGTGCCGAACGGCGAGCTGGAGCGGCTCGGCGACGCGGCGCTGCTGTCGATCGGCGGCGCCCGGCTGGCGCTGACCACCGACGCGTTCGTGGTGCGGCCGATCCGCTTCCCGGGTGGCTCGATCGGCGAGTTGGCGGTCAACGGCACGGTGAACGATCTGGCCGTCTCCGGCGCCCGGCCGCTGTCCCTGTCCGCGGCGCTCATCCTGGAGGAGGGCCTGCCCGCGGACGTGCTGCGCGCCGAGGTGGCCGCGATGGCGGCAGCCGCCCGGGCGGCCGGCGTGCTGGTCACCACCGGCGACACCAAGGTGGTCGAGCGCGGCAAGTGTGACTCGATGTATGTGGTGACCACCGGCGTCGGCGTCCTCGAGCACGAGCTACCGCTGGCGCCCGAGCAGGTGCGGCCCGGCGACAAGGTGCTGGTCTCCGGCACCCTCGGCGACCACGGCGTCGCGATCATGCTGGCCCGCGGCGAGCTGGACATCGAGGCGGACGTCCGCAGCGACACGCAGCCGCTGTGGCCGCTGGCCGCGGCCCTGATCGAGGCGTGCGGGCCGGGCCTGCACTGCATGCGGGACGCGACGCGGGGCGGGGTCGCGACCGTGCTGAACGAGATCGCGCTCGCCGCCGAGGTCGGCGTCGTCATCGCCGAGGAGCGGCTGCCGCTGCGCCGCGAGGTGATCGGTGCCGGCGAGATCCTCGGCATCGACCCGCTGTACGTGGCCAACGAGGGCAAGCTCGTCGCGTTCGTCGCGGCCGAGGCAGCCGACGCCGCGCTCGCCGCGGCCCGGTCCGTGGCCGCCGGGGCGGACGCCGCGCTGATCGGCGAGGTCCGGGCCGAGCCGCCCGGTCGGGTGCTCGCGAAGACCGGGTTCGGCGGTCACCGCATGATCGACATGCTGGTCGGCGACCCGCTGCCCCGCATCTGCTGACGGCCGTTCGAGGAGGTGTCCACAGTGGACGAGGAGCACGAGCCGGGCACGCAGCTCCCGGAGGAGCCGCAGTCCGAGCGTGGCCCGGTCGGGTCGCGGGACGAGGGCGGCCCGCCGGGCGCCGGGCCGGCCGACCGGCCGGCCGGGACGTCCGAGGCGGACGACTCGACCGGGGTCGACCCGCAGCAGCCGCAGGAGGACGCGCCCGTCTACCCGGCGGGGGATCAGGGCGGCTGAGGCGCGGGCCGGAGTCCGGCCGACGATCGACGAGGAGGTCGACATGACGGAGCCGAACGGCGACGACACCCGTTCCATCGCTGACGAGGGCACGCAGGCCGACGCGCAAGCGTCCCCGGCCGCCGGGCGCAGCGCCGGGCCGGCGCCGAGCGTCGGCGGTCACCAGGAGCCGGGCGGCCCTGTCCCGCCGTACGAGGGACGGCGGGAGAGCGCCGACATCGACGCGGACGGGGCGCACCGGGACGGCGCACGCGTGGGCGGCGCGACCGGCCCGAGGGTCGCGGACGAGCCGGCCGACGACCCGGCGGGCACGCCGCGCGGGCGCGTGGCGTCGCCGGCCGACGGCGACGACGAGACCGAGGTCGCCGGCTACGAGCCCGACCCCGGCGTCGGCCCCGCGCACCAGGCCGGCGTCCGCAAGGGGGAGAACCAGCCGGACGTGCCGGGGTGACCGCGGTGCTCGGCGGCGGCGTCGGCGCCCTGTTCGAGCGGCGGGTCGCCGCCGGCCGCGCGCTCGGCCGCGACGCCGAACTGGTCGCCCGCGCCTGCCACGACATGGCCCGGCGGTTCGCCGGCGGCGGCAAGCTGGTCGTCTTCGGCTCCGGGGCGGCGGCCACGGACGCTCAGCACCTCGCCGTGGAGTTCGTCCACCCGGTGATCGTGGGCAAGCGGGCGTTCCCGGCGCTGTCGCTCACCGGCGACGTCGCCACGCTGACCGGTGTCGCCAGCCGGGACGGGGTGACCGGGGTGTTCGCCCGGCAGCTGGCGCTGCTGGCCGACCCGGGTGACATCGCGCTGGGCCTGTCCACCGACGGCCGGTGCGAGCTGGTGCGCGCCGGCCTCGTCGAAGCCCGCCGGCGCGGCCTGCTGACCGTCGCGCTGGCCGGCGGCGACGGCGGCGCGATCGCCCGCGACCGCCTCGCCGACCACATCCTGATCGCCCGCTCGACCGACCCGCGGGTGGTCAAAGAGGTGCACGTGACGACGTACCACGTGCTCTGGGAGCTGGTGCACGTCTTCTTCGAGCACCCGGGCGTGCTCGGGCCGGCGGTGCACCCGTGACCGGCGTCGAGTCGCTCTACCCGTTCCTGTACGCCGGCGCGGAGGGCGGCGACGTCACGGCCGTGCTGGCCGAGGTGCGCCGCTCAACCGAGGCGAAGGCGGCCGAGATCGTCGCGCTGCGGCAGCGGATGGCGGACCGGTATGCCGACCGGCTGACCGCGTGCGCGGCCGCCGTGGCCGCCTCGTTCCGGGCCGGTGGGCGGCTGTTCACGTTCGGCAACGGTGGCAGCAGTACCGACGCGCAGGCGGTGGCGCAGCTGTTCCTCGACCCGGGCGCCGGCGCGCGGCCGCTGCCGGCGATCGCGCTGACCACCGACGTCGCGGTGGTGACCGCGCTGTCCAACGACGTCGGCTTCGAGGTGGTCTTCGCGCGGCAGCTGGCGGCGTTCGCCCGGCCCGGCGATGTCGCGTTAGGACTGTCCACAAGCGGCGGTTCGGCCAACGTGCTGCGTGCCTTCGACCACGCGGCCGGGGCCGGGCTCGTCACGGTGGGCTTCGCCGGCTACGACGGCGGCCGGATGGCGGCCGCGCGGACGATCAGCCACCTGTTCGTGGTGCCCTCGGAGTCGGTGCACCGGATCCAGGAGGCGCAGACGACGATCTACCACGTGCTGTGGGAACTGACCCAGTCGGCGCTGTAGCACGGGTCCGCGTCCGGGTCCGGGGTGTCGTCCAGGGCGTCGGCTACCGGCCGTTCGTGCACGGGCTGGCGGCCGAGTTCGGCGTCGCCGGCTTCGTCGGCAACGACCCGGCCGGCGTCTTCGCCGAGGCCGAGGGCCCGGCCGGCGCGGTCGGCGCGTTCGTCGCCGGGCTGCGCGACCGGGCGCCGGTGCTGGCCACCGTGGAGGACGTGGACTGCACCCCGCTGCGGCCGACCGGTGGCACCGGGTTCGTGATCGTCGCGAGCGCGGCGGCCGGGCCGCGGGCGGCGCCGGTCACGGCCGACGCGGCGACCTGTACCGACTGCCTGGCCGAACTCTTCGACCCGGCCGACCGCCGGTACCGCTACCCGTTCCTCAACTGCACCAACTGCGGCCCCCGCTTCACCGTCGTGACCGGCGTCCCTTACGACCGTCCACTGACGACAATGGCCGGCTTCGCGATGTGCGCGGACTGCGCCCGCGAGTACGCCGACCCGGCCGACCGGCGGTTCCACGCCCAGCCGGTGTGCTGCCCGGCCTGCGGCCCGCGGCTGCGGCTGGTGGATGCCGCCGGCACGCCGATCGCCGGCGACCCGGTGCTCGCCGCGGCCGACGTGCTGCGCCGCGGCGGGCTGCTCGCGGTCAAGGGCCTGGGCGGCTACCACCTGGCCGCGGACGCGGCTGCCGAGCCCGCGGTGGCCGCGCTGCGCGCCCGCAAGCACCGCGAGGAGCGCCCGTTCGCGGTCATGGCCGCCGACCTGGCCGGGGCCGGGCGCCTCGCCGTGGTGGAGCCGGCGGCCGCGGCGCTGCTGGCCGGCCGGCGGCGCCCGATCGTGCTGCTGCCGCGCCGGCCGGACGCGCCGCTCGCGCCCTCGGTAGCTCCGGGCAACCGCGAGATCGGCGTGCTGCTCCCATACACGCCGCTGCACCACCTGCTTGCCGCCGCGTTCGGCCGGCCGTTCGTGCTCACCAGCGGCAACGTCTCGGACGAGCCGATCGCCTACGACGACGCGGATGCCGCCGCCCGGCTGGCCGGCATCGCCGACGCCGTGTTGCGGCACGACCGGCCGATCCACACCCGGGTCGACGACTCGGTGGTCCGGGTGGTGACCGGGCGGCCGCTGCCGGTGCGCCGGTCGCGCGGCTGGGCCCCCGAACCGCTGCCGCTGCCGTGGTCGGCGCCGCGCCCGGTGCTCGGCTGCGGCGCGGAGCTGAAGAGCACGTTCTGCCTGCTGCGCGACCGGCGGGCGGTGCTCTCCCACCACATCGGCGACCTGGAGAACTGGGAGACCTACCGGTCGTACACCGAGGGCATCGAGCACTTCCGCCGCCTGTTCGACGTCGACCCGGTCCTCGTCGCGCACGACCTGCACCCTGACTACCTGTCCACCTCGTACGCGCGCGAGCTGGCCGGGGTGGAGCTGACCGGCGTGCAGCACCACCACGCCCACATCGCGTCCTGCCTGGCCGACAACGGCCACCCCGGGCCGGTGATCGGGCTCGCGCTGGACGGCACCGGCTACGGCCCGGACGGCACCCTCTGGGGCGGCGAGGTGCTGGTCGCCGACCTGGTCGACTTCCGCCGGGTCGGCCACCTGCTGCCGGTCGGCCTGCCTGGCGGCGCCGCGGCGATCCGCGAACCCTGGCGGATGGCGGCCGCCTACCTGACCGCCCCCGACCCGCCCAGCCACCCCGACCCGCCCAGCCACCCCGACCCGCCCAGCCAGCCCGACCCGCCCAGCCAGCCCGACCCGCCCAGCCAGCCCGGCCCGGGCGGCTGCGGCGGTGCCGGGAAGGGCGCCGGGCACGGCGGGTTGGCTGTCGCCCGGCGGCATCCGGAGCGCTGGGACGCGGTGGTCCGGCTGGCCCGGACCGCGGTGCCGACGTCCAGCGCCGGGCGGCTGTTCGACGCGGTGGCCGCGGTGGCGGGGGTCCGCGACGTGGTCAGCTACGAGGGGCAGGCGGCGATCGAGCTGGAGCAGCGGGTGGACCCGCGGGAGACCGCCGGCTACCCGGCCCGGGTCGCCGACGGCGTGCTGCACGGCACCGACCTGGTGCACGCCGCGGCGGCCGACGTGCGGGCCGGCGTGCCGGTGGGCGCGGTCGCCGCCCGGTTCCACAACGGCTTCGCGGCCGCGCTGATCGGGCTGGTCGAACATGCCCACGTCCACAGTGGACTGTCCACTGTGGCGTTGTCCGGTGGCGTGCTGCAGAACGTGGTGCTGCTGCGCGGGCTGGTCGACGGCCTGACCGCCCGCGGCTTCGAGGTCCTCACGCACTCCCGCGTCCCGCCCAACGACGGCGGCATCAGCCTCGGCCAGGCCGTCGTCGCCGCCGCCCGCGACCGCGCGACGCGCGGCACGGCCGGCCGGGGCGTCAGATCGGGAAGGTGACGCCGGTGAGGCCGGTGGAGACCGTCCAGAGGCGGCGTTGCGTGTCGGTGTCGTGCGACCGGGCACTGGAGGCGACCAGGACGGGGTGGCCGCGGGTCTCCTGGAAGCCGTCGGGGCCGTAGTACTGACCGCCGGTGACGCCGGAGCCGGTGGCGGCGCGCAGGGTGGGCAGGGCGCCCATCTCGGCGCTCTGCGCGATCAGCGGGCCGAAGAGGGTGTTGAGGACCCGGAGCGGCGCGGGAGAGTTGCGGATCAGCTCGGTGTTCGAGCCGCCGGGGTGCGCGGCGACCGCGATGGTCGGGGCGTCCGCCGCGGTCAACCGGCGCTGCAGTTCGTACGTGAACAGCAGGTTCGCCAGCTTGGACTGGCCGTACGCGGCGACCCGGCCGTAGCGGCGGTCGAGCTGGAGGTCGTCGAAGTGGATGCGGGCGCGGATGCGGTGCCCGACGCTGCTGATCGTGACGACGCGGGAACCGGGCACCGGGAGCAGCCGGTCGAGCAGCAGGCCGGTGAGCGCGAAGTGGCCGAGGTGGTTGGTGCCGAACTGCAGTTCGAAGCCGTCCGCGGTGCTGGCCTTCGGGGTGTACATCACGCCGGCGTTGTTGATCAGCAGATCGATCGTGTCGTACCGGGCCCGCAACTCGGCGGCCGCGGCACGGACCGAGTCGAGGCTGGTCAGGTCGAGCCGCTGGACGCTGACGTCCGCGCCGGGGGCGGCCGAGCCGATCCGGGCCGCCGCGTCCTTGCCCTTGTCCAGGTTCCGGACGGCGAGCACCACCGCGGCGCCCCGCCCGGCGAGCACCTTCGCCGCCTCGAAGCCGATGCCCGTGTTCGCGCCGGTGATGATCGCGACCCGGCCGGACTGGTCGGGCACGTCCGCCGCGGTCCATCGATCGTTGCTCATCGGATCTCCTGATCTACAATCGGAGTATGCGTTCCGCTTCGACTATACGGAACGCGCGCTCCGCTTGTCGACCCGAGCATGTGAGGCCTTCCGTTGACGGCTGACCAGCCCCGACCGCTGCGCGCGGACGCCGCCCGCAACCGGGCGCGGCTGCTCGAGGTCGCGTACGAGACGTTCGCGGCCGAGGGCCTGTCGGTGCCGGTGGACGAGATCGCCCGGCGGGCCGGGGTCGGCGCCGGCACGCTGTACCGGCACTTCCCGACCAAGGAGGCGCTGTTCCAGGCGATCGTCGCCGACCGGGTGCAGCGGCTGGTCGACCATGCCGGCCACCTGCGGGAGTCCGCGGAGCCGGGCCCGGCGCTGCTGGCCTTCCTGGCCACGATGATCCGCGCCGCCGCCACCGACCTCGGGCTGGCCGAGGCGCTGGCCGGCACCGGCGTCGACATCGCGCAGATCGCCCCGGACGCGGAACGGAGCTTCATGGATGCGCTCGACGCGCTGCTGGTGCGCGCCCAGCAGGCCGGCGCCGTCCGCGGCGACATCGACGTCCGGGACGTCAAGACGCTGCTGGTCGGATGGCAGGCGATGCAGCGCTACGGCGGCGACGCCGACCAGACCGACCGCATGCTCTCGATCCTCAGCGCCGGCCTCCGCGCCTCCCCCTGAGACCACGACCGCCGCGGGTCGGCCGCCGGAGTCATCCGACCCTCCTGCGCACCGAGCGAAGCGCCGAGCCGGGGATGTGAGGGTGCCGGAAAAGGTCCGGGCGGCCGGGCCGTCCAGACGCCATCAACCAGGGCGGCAGCTGACCCGCGCTGCTCGACAGCGACACCAATACCATCGCCAACCGGAGCTGACAGACCGTTCGAATCACGAGGGAGCGACGAGCCATCAAACGTGGACTGTATCTGGCGCCGTTCGACCAGTTGGCTGATCCAAGGCTGCTGATGGACCTCGCGCGCCTCGCCGAGTCCAGCGGCTGGGAGGGTCTGTTCCTGTGGGATCGGATCGCCTATCCGCCTCGGGGCCGCGCCGTGGCCGACCCGTGGGTGGCGCTCAGCGCCGTTGCCATGGCGACCGGGACCCTCCGGCTCGGGCCGATGATCACTCCGCTGTCCCGCAGGCGGGTCCAGAAGGTCGCGCGGGAGACGGTCACGCTTGACCAGCTCAGCAACGGCCGCCTCACGGTGGGTGTCGGGCTCGGCAACGCCGACGACTTTGAGCCGTTCGGGGAGGTCGTCGACCCGCGCGAGCGGGCGCGCCTGCTGGATGAGGGCCTCGAGCGGCTCGACGGGTTCTGGCGCGGCGGGTTCAACCCGCTGCCGGTGCAGCGGCCGCGGATTCCGGTCTGGGTCGCCGCGAACTGGCCCAATCGCCGGCCGATCCGACGCGCGATCCGATGGGACGGCCTGTTCCCGATCGATCTGCCCGGGCCCGAACGGCTCACCGAGCTCGCGGCGGAGATCAGGCAGGCACGTGCCGGGAGCGAGGATCCGTTCGATCTGGTCGTGGAGGTCCCTCCGGGCGCCGACGTCCGCCCGTGGCAGGCCGCTGGGGCGACCTGGGTGCTGACCAGCATCGAGCCGCAGCCCTCGGAGCGTGACATACGTCAGGTCATCGCGGCCGGTCCCTGACCGGCGTCGGCCCCTGACCGGCGTCGGTCGCCGACCGGTGTCGGTCGCCGACCGGTGTCGGTCGCCGACCGGCGCGTCACCACAACTACGAGCCCGCACCCGCGTCGAGGAAGGCTGGTGCCACCTGTGACCGACACCGATCACCCGCAACGCGCGGGCGGCACCGACGGTCCTGACAGCGCGGCGGTGCGCCCCGGCGCAGCGGGCGAACACGGGCCCGGCCGCTGCGGCTACGACGCCGAACTGCGGCTGCACACCGCGGTGCTGCGCCGGGCCTGTGGCGTCGGGCCGCACGACCGGGTTCTCGACATCGGATGTGGGACCGGCCGGACGACCCGTGATGCCGCGCGCACGGCCCAGGCCGGTAGTGCGCTCGGGGTGGACATCTCCGCAGCCGCCATCGCGCGTGCCCGTGACCTCGCCCGCGCGGAGGGACTTCACAACGTCACCTTCGAGCGCGCCGACGCGCAGCTCCACCGCTTTCCGCAGGAGCGCTTCGACCTCGCGGTCAGCAGGTTCGGCACGATGTTCTTCGACGACCCTGTCGCCGCGTTCGCCAACATCGGGCGGGCGCTGCGCCCGGCCGGACGCCTGGTGATGATGGTCTGGCAGGCCCACGAACGGAACGAGTGGGACGTCACCATCCACCAGTCCCTGCGGGGATCCGCGGGGCCAGCGACCGTCGCTGCCGAGGCACGGGATCCCTTCTCGCTCGCTGATCCGCCGACCGTGGAGGGGATCCTGCGGGCTGCCGGGTTCGCCGGTGTCACCTTCACCGACGTCCACGAGCCCGTCTACTACGGTCCGGACGTGGCCGCCGCGCTCGACTGGGTCCGCGGCTTCACGTGCACGAACGACGTACTGAAGCGGCTGGATCCCGCCGCCGCCAGGGGCGCGCTCGAGCGGCTGCGCGCGGCGCTCGCGACGCACGCGGGCGACGACGGCGTGTGGTTCACCTCCCGCGCCTGGATCGTCGCCGCCCGTCGCCACTGAGACAGGCTGAGCGGTCGCCGCCACGGAGCACCTGCCATCCCCGTGGCGTCGGCTAGCTGAGCGGTTCCAGCAGGTGGTGCCCGGTGATCGCGGCGACGGACAGCGTGTGGTAGCCGACCTCGTCGAACAGGACGGTCACCCGGTCCGGCTCGCTGGCCACGACCACACCGCGGCCCCACTCCCGGTGCCGCACCGGCTGGTGCACCGGGAAGCCGGCCGCCGGCCGGGCGACCGCGTGCACCGTGCCGGCCCGGCAGTTGTCGCAGTTGCCGCACGGGTCGGGAAGGTCGGCGCCGAAGTAGCCGAGCAGGAACCGGCGCCGGCAGCCGGCGGTCTCGGCGTACTGCCGGATCATCTCCACCCGCGACCGGTCCACGCGGCGGCGCCGTTCGGCCCGCTCGGCGCCGGCCGCCCCGGCAGCGGCCGGGTCGCCGCCGGTATAGCGGACCTCGGGGCCGGACTGGTCCACCGCGCCGGCCTCGGCCAGCAGGTTCAGCAGCCCGGCCAGCCGGGTCGCGGGCAGCTCCAGCCGCCGCGCCAGCACCTCGGCCGGTACGGACCCGGCGTCCCGGACCGCCGTGGCCAGCCGGGTCAGCGCGTCCGGGTCCGCCCGCCGCCCGGCGAAGAACCGGACCAGGCCCAGATCCTCGGTCCGGTAGTGCAGGGTCACCGTGGCCGGCGCCCCATCCCGCCCGGCCCGGCCCGCCTGCTGGTAGTACGTGTCCACCGACTCGGGCACGGCGGCGTGCGCGACCCGCCGGACGTCCGGCTTGTCGATGCCCATCCCGAACGCGGACGTCGCGACCACCACGTCCAGGTCGCCGGACCGGAACGCGTCGTGCGCCGCCCGCCGGTCGGCCGCCCGCAGCCCGCCGTGGTACGCAGCCGCGCGCCTGCCGTGCGCGCGAACCGCCTCCACGTACCGCTCGGTGTCCGCCCGGGTGGCCACGTACAGCAGGCCCTCACCCGCCCAGCCGAGCACGTCGGCCAGCACCGCCGCCCGCTTGTCCTCGTCCGTGACGTGTCGTTGTACGGCCAGGAACAGGTTCGGCCGGTCGAAGCCGCGGATCACCGACCGGTGGTCACGCATCCGCAACTGCTCGACGATGTCCGCGCGTACGGGCGGCGCGGCGGTCGCGGTCAGCGCCAGCACGGGCGGCCGGCCGAGCCGGTCGATCGCGTCGCCGAGCCGCAGGTAGCTGGGCCGGAAGTCGTGCCCCCAACTGGAGACGCAGTGCGCCTCGTCCACGACGAACAGGGACGGCTTGAGCGCGGCCAGCCGCGTGGTCACGTCCGGCCGGGCCAGCTGCTCCGGGGTGAGGAAGGCGAACTCGGCGTCGCCGGCCTGCAGCGAGTGCCAGGCCTCGCTGCGTTCCCGGCTGGGCTGGCTGGAGTTGATCGTCACCGACTCGGGCGCCTTGCTGCGCAGCAGGCCGGCGAGCTGGTCCCGCTGCAGCGCGATGAGCGGTGAGACGACCACCGTCGGCCCCGGCATCAGCAGCGCGGCCACCTGGTAGATCGCCGACTTGCCGGAGCCGGTCGGCATCACCACCAGCGTGTCGTGACCGGCCAGGACGGGCTCGATGGCGGCCAGCTGGGCCGGCCGCAGCCGCCAGCCGAACACCCGGCTGGCCACCTCGGCCGGGTCGCGGTCCGGCACCGGTTCAGCGCTCCGACTGCTCGGCACGAGCCTCGGCGCCGGTCTCCTCCGCGTAGCCGGGATCATCGCCGCCCACCCGGCCGACGAACGTCTCGCTGGGTGTCGTACCGGTGGTGCTGGCCTGGTCCGGCGCGTCCGGGTCAGGGTCGCCGCCGGTCTCCCGGGTCCGCGCGACCGCCTTGTCCGCCGGCACGTCCGCTTCGGTGTTCTCCCGCGGGTCCGTGGCCATGTCACATCCTCCCTCGTCGCCTCACGGGGCCCCGGCTGACAGTCGGGGGTCCTGCCGGAGGCAGCCGACCTCTGGACCCGTGCCCTGCCCGTACGCCCGGCCATGAAACCGGGGCTGCCGGTAGCGGCCGGCGCCCGGGCCGGCCCGCCGACGCGACGATAGCGGTACGCGGCACCCGTCCCGACCACATAGCCGGACGTACCGGGCCCGGCACGGTGATCGCGGCGGTCCCGGTCCGATCCCGCGGCCCAGATGCCCGATCAGCTCGCCTACCTGGGGGGATATCGGCGGGACACGCCGTACCTGCCACGGCCGGGGCGGTTGCGCGGATAGGGTCAAGGGGTGGCGGAGAAGGCAACTGACCGGCTGGTGTGGGTCGACTGCGAGATGACCGGGCTCGATCTCGGTAAAGACGCGTTGATCGAGATCGCGGCCCTGGTCACCGATGCGGACCTGAACGTGCTCGGCGACGGCGTCGACGTCGTGATCTCCGCGCCGGACCCGATGCTGGACGGCATGGAGAAGGTCGTCGCGGACATGCATGCCACGTCCGGCCTGACCGACCTGGTGCGCCGGTCGACGCATTCGGTGGCCGAGGCGGAGCGGCTGGTGCTGGAGTACGTCCGCGCCTACGTGAGCGACGCCCGCAGCGTCCCGCTGTGCGGCAACTCGATCGCCACCGACCGCGCGTTCATCGCCCGCGACATGCCCGAGCTCGACCGCTACCTGCACTACCGCATGATCGACGTCTCCTCGATCAAGGAGCTCTGCCGGCGCTGGTACCCCCGGGTGTACTTCGCGCAGCCGGCGAAGGGCCTGGCGCACCGGGCGCTGGCCGACATCCGGGAAAGCATCCGCGAGCTGCGCTACTACCGCGGCACGGTGTTCGTCCCGATGCCCGGGCCGAGCAGCGACGA
>JBBWZH010000171.1:0-6562 GCA_039648995.1 Mycobacteriales bacterium | reverse complement strand
GGCCGGCTGGGGCGCCGCGGCGAACACCGGCAAGGTCGGCCGCGGTGACACCGTCGCCGTGATCGGCTGCGGCGGCGTCGGCTGCGCGGCGGTCGCGGCGTCCGCGCTGAACGGCGCGCGCACGGTGATCGCGGTCGACGTCGACCCGCGCAAGCTGGAGACCGCCCGCCGGTTCGGCGCCACCGACACGGTGGACGCCCGCGAGGTGGACGTGGTCGACCGGGTCCGCGAGCTGACCGGCGGCTTCGGCGCGGACCTGGTGATCGAGGCGGTCGGCCGGCCGGAGACGTACCGGCAGGCGTTCTACGCCCGCGACCACGCCGGCACCCTGGTCCAGGTCGGCGTGCCCGATCCGTCCATGCGGCTGGAGCTGCCGCTGATCGACTTCTTCTCCCGCGGCGGCGCGCTGCGTTCCAGCTGGTACGGCGACTGCCTGCCGACCCGCGATTTCCCGATCCTGGTGGACGCGTACCTGGCCGGAAAGCTTGACCTGGACAGCTTCGTCTCCGAGACGATCCCGCTGGACGGGGTCGAGGAGGCGTTCACCACGATGATCCGCGGTGACGTGCTGCGCTCGGTCGTGGTCTTCTGAGGCCGTCCCACTATGTGGAACGGAGTTCCCAGCCCGCCGGGCGCCGTGCCAGACTCGGAGGCGTGCAGCATCTCAGCGTGATCATTATTACCTAGGCGCGCCGGCCGACCCTTCGCCAGCGCGCAGACCTCCCGCATCCGCGGGAGGTCTTTTTCGTTTGTTCAGGAAAGGACATCCACAGTGGACGACCGCTTCCACGTCTTCGACACGACCCTGCGCGACGGTGCCCAGCGGGAGGGCATCTCGTTCTCGGTGGCGGACAAGCTGGCCGTGGCCCGGCTGCTCGACGAGGTGGGCGTCGGCTTCATCGAGGGCGGCTGGCCCGGCGCGATGCCCAAGGACACCGAGTTCTTCGCCCGCGCCCGGACCGAACTGGAGCTGCGGCACGCGGTGCTGGTCGCGTTCGGCGCCACCCGCAAGGCCGGCGCCCGGGCCGCCACCGACGCGCAGGTGCTCGCGCTGCGGGACGCGCAGACGCCGGTGGTCTGCCTGGTCGCCAAGTCCGACCTGCGGCACGTCACGCAGGCCCTGCGGACCACGCCGGAGGAGAACCTGGCGATGGTCTCCGACACGGTCGGCTTCCTGGTCAGCGAGGGCCGCCGGGTGTTCCTCGACTGCGAGCACTTCTTCGACGGCTACAACTACGACCGCGACTACGGCCTGCGCGTGCTGGAGGCCGCGTTCGCCGCCGGCGCCGACGTCGGCGTGCTCTGCGACACCAACGGCGGGATGCTGCCGATGGGGCTGGGCACGGTGGTCGGCGAGGTCCGCGACCGCACCGGCTTCCGGCTCGGCATCCACTGCCAGGACGACACCTCGTGCGCGGTCGCCAACACGCTCGCCGCGGTCGCCGCCGGCGTCACCCACGTGCAGTGCACCGCGAACGGCTACGGCGAGCGCACCGGCAACGCCGACCTCTTCCCGGTCATCGCCGGCCTGGTCACCAAACTCGGTCTCGACCTGCTGCCGCCCGGCTGCCTGGCCGAATCCGTCCGCGTCTCGCACGCCATCGCCGAGATCGCCAACATCGCACCCGACACCCACCAGGCGTACGTGGGCTCGTCCTCGTTCGCGCACAAGGCCGGGCTGCACGCCAGCGCGATCAAGGTCGCCCCGGAGCTGTACAACCACATGGATCCGGGCCTGGTCGGCAACGACATGCGCGTGCTGGTCACCGAGATGGCCGGCCGGGCCAGCATCGAGCTGAAGGGCCGCGAGCTCGGGGTCGACCTCACCGGGCAGTCCGGGGCGGTCGGCCGGGTCGTCGACCGGGTCAAGGCGCTGGAGGCCGACGGCTGGTCGTTCGAGGCCGCCGACGCCTCGTTCGAGCTGCTGCTCCGGGATGAACTCGGCGAGCGGACCGACCAGCATTTCCAGCTCGAGTCGTACCGGGTGATGGTGGAGCGGCGCGAGGACGGCCGGGTGGTGAGCGAGGCCACGGTGAAGCTGCACGACGCCAAGGGCGAGCGGATCCTCGCCACCGGCGAGGGCAACGGCCCGGTGAACGCGCTGGACCGGGCGCTGCGCAGCGCCCTCGGCGCGCTGCACCCGGAGCTCGCCGGGTTCGAGCTCACCGACTACAAGGTGCGCATCCTGGATGGCCGGCACGGCTCCGACGCGGTCACCCGGGTGCTGGTCGAGACCAGCGACGGCCGCCGCGAGTGGACCACCGTCGGCGTCCACGGCAACGTCATCGAGGCGTCCTGGCTGGCGCTGTCCGACGCGGTCCGCTTCGGTCTCCTGGCCCCCTGATCGGGAGGTCCGGACCACTGCGGCGGCCCACCCGCCCGAGCCGGCGATCCCGGCCGGAGCCGGCTGGCCGCTGGCGCAGGCAACCTTGCCGGTGCGATCCACCGGCGGAGCGGCTGCGCCGGCCGGCGAACGGCCCAGCCGCCCCGTCGCACCCCGTTAATCCGGGCGGCCGACGGGCCCGGCCCTCGCGAGCCGGGCTCGTGCCGGCCGGGTCGGGCTCGTGCTGGCCCGGGCCGGGCCGGGCTTGTGCCGGCAGAGCCGGGCTCGTGCCGGCCGGGTCGGGCTCGTGCCGGCCCGGGCCGGGGGGTCGACGGCGGCCATCAGGAGCGCGCCGGGTGGCCGCCGGCCGTGGTCAGTCGTGCTGGTGCGCCGGTGCGGCGGCGGCCGGCTCGGCCGCCTCGGCGGCGGCGCGGGCCGCGCAGGCGGCGCAGTTGTGCGGCGGGCGGGCCGGGCGCTCCGGCGCCGGCCGGCGCGGCAGCGGGCCGGTCGGCAGCTTGGCCGCGGTGACGACGGCCAGCACGCCCAACAGCAGCAGCGGAGCCGCGATCAGCCGGACGGCCAAGCTGCCGCCGGTCAGCCACGGCAGCAGGCCGGCCGCCAGCAGCGCGGCCGCGAGCAGCCCGAGTGCGGCGGCGGCCGCCCGCCGTTCCGGTGTGGTCGTCACCCGCCCAGTATCGCCTGCCGGCCGCGCCGCCCGCAGATCGGCCGGCACGCCGGCGCGGGTAGCCTGATCGTTCGTGCGTATCGCTCGGTTTCGCGTTCCCAGCGGGGAAGTCACGTTCGGCGTCGTCGAGGGCGAGGCGGGCGCGCCGGACGACGCGCTCACGGTGGCCGCCATCGACGAGCATCCGTTCGGGCCGATCACGTTCAGTGGCCCGCGCTGGGCGCTGCCGGACGTGCAACTGCTGGCGCCCGTGCTGCCCACCAAGATCATCGGTATCGGCCGCAACTACGCGGCGCACGCGGCCGAGCTCGGCAACGAGGTGCCCGCCGCGCCGCTGATCTTCCTCAAGCCGAACACCGCGGTGATCGGCCCGCACGACGCGATCCGGCTGCCGGCCGATTCGCAGCAGGTCGAGTACGAGGGCGAGCTGGCCGCCGTGATCGGCACGGTGGTCCGCGACATCCCCCGGGAGAAGGCGCTGGACACGATCTTCGGCTACACCTGCGGCAACGACGTCACCGCACGCGACCAGCAGCGGTCCGACGGGCAGTGGACCCGGGCCAAGGGCCACGACTCGTTCGGCCCGCTCGGCCCGTGGATCGAGACCGTGCTCGACCCTGCCGACCTCGCCATCCGCACCGAACTGGACGGCACGGTCCGCCAGGACGCGCGCACCTCGCTGCTGCTGCACGACGTGCCGACGATCGTCTCGTACGTCTCGCACGTGATGACGCTGCTGCCCGGCGACGTGATCCTGACCGGAACCCCCGCCGGCGTCGGCAAGATGACCGCCGGGCAGACCGTCTCGGTCACCATCGAGGGCATCGGCACCCTCACCAACCCGGTCCGGGAGCGATCATGAGCGAGCGGGGAGTGCCGGCGGCGCGGTCGGGCCGAGGGACGAGGTCCGGGCCGGCCGGAGATCGCGACCCCGGGCGGGGCGCGACGCCGGCTGGGATGCCCCGGGGACGCGGGCGCGCCGGCCGTAAGGAGCGGACACAGTGAGCGACGCTGTCCGGGTCAGGTTCCCGCCGTCCCCGAGCGGCGACCTGCATGTCGGGAACATCCGCAGCGCGTTGTTCAACTGGGCCTTCGCCCGGCATGCCGGCGGCACGTTCATCCTGCGCATCGAGGACACCGACCGGGCCCGCAGCACCGAGGAGTCCTACCGCGGCATCCTCGCCGACCTGCGCTGGCTCGGCCTCGACTGGGACGAGGGCCCCGAGGTCGGCGGCCCGCACGCGCCGTACCGGCAGTCGGAGCGCGGCGAGATCTACGCCGATATCGCCCGCCGGCTGCACGAGGGCGGCGCCGCGTACCACTGCTACTGCACGCCGGCCGAGGTCGAGGCACGCGCCAAGGCCGCCGGCCGGCCCGCCGGCTACGACGGCCACTGCCGGTCGCTGACCGCCGAACAGGTCGCCGCGTACCAGGCGGAGGGCCGCCGGCCGGTGCTGCGGCTGCGGATGCCCGGCCGGCCGATCGTGTTCGACGACCTGATCCGCGGCGAGGTGCGGTTCGAGCCCGAGCACGTGCCGGACTACGTGCTGGTCCGCGCCGACGGCTTCCCGCTCTACCCGCTGGTCAACCCCGTGGACGACGCGCTGATGGGCGTCACCCACGTGCTGCGTGGCGAGGACCTGCTCTCCTCCACGCCGCGCCAGATCGCCCTGTACGAGGCGCTGCGCGCGGTCGGAGCGTCCACAGCGGACACCCCCCGGTTCGGCCACCTGCCGTTCGTCATGGGCGAGGGCAACACCAAACTGTCCAAACGCAACACCCCCGAGGTGTCGCTGGCGTACTGCCGGGACAGCGGCATCCTGCCGGAGGCGCTGCTGAACTACCTCGCGCTGCTCGGCTGGTCGATCGGGGACGATCGCGAACTGTTCACAGTGGACGAGATGGCGGCCGCGTTCACGCTGGAGCGGGTCTCCCGGAACCCGGCCAGGTTCGACCCGAAGAAACTGCTCGCCATCAACGGGATCAAGATCCGTGAGCTCGCCCCGGACGAGTTCAACCGGCGCATCCTGCCCTTCCTGCAGGCGGCCGGCGCGGTCAGCGACCCGCCGACCGTCGAGCAGGCCGCGCTGATCCGGGCCGGCGGGCCACTGGTCCAGGAGCGGATCACCACGCTCGTCGAGGCTGTCGACCTGCTCGGCTTCCTGCTCGTCGACGACGCCGCGTTCACCGTCGACCCGGCCGCCGCCGACCGGCAGCTCGGCCCGGACGCCGAGCCGGTGCTCGCCGCCGCCGTCGCCGCCCTCCAGGCGCTGCCGGAGTGGACCGCCGGCGACCTGGAAACCGCCCTCCGCGCCGCCCTCATCGACCGCCTCGGCCGCAAGCCCAAGCAGGCGTTCGGCCCGATCCGGGTCGCCGTCACCGGCCGCACCGTGTCCCCGCCGCTGTTCGAGTCCCTCGAGCTCCTCGGCCGCGACCGCTCCCTCCGCCGCCTCACCGCCGCCCTCGACCGCACCACCGCGGCCGCCCAGTGATCGGAACCGTTTTGGACCTCGTCGCAGCAGTCGGCTAGGATCGGTGATCGATGCGCCGCTAGCAGAGGGTCGTATCAATGGGGTATGGGGTAATTGGCAGCCCAACGGATTCTGGTTCCGTTAGTCTAGGTTCGAGTCCTGGTACCCCAGCTCTCCAGATCCACCGCACGACAGCCCGGCCCCGTCGTCTAGTGGCCTAGGACGCCGCCCTCTCAAGGCGGTAGCGCCGGTTCGAATCCGGTCGGGGCTACACCCCTGGGAGCCCCCTGTCCTCCGATGGAGGACCTGGGGGTTTCGCAATGTTGGCCTTGGGGCACCCATCGGCTGCTCCGCAGCGATGGGACCCGCCCCGGAGGGGCGCTCCGGGGCGGATTCGTTTGGGGCCTGTTGTGGCGGCTCTTGGGGGAGTCGGGGCTGGACGTTGGCGGCGGTCACCTTCGGTACCCTCGGTCACCCTCGGTCACCTCGGCTGCCTTCGGCTTGCCTCGGTCTGCCGGTCATCTCGTCTGCTCGGCTGCCTTCGGCTTGCCTCAGTCGCCTCAGTCGCCTCGGTCTGCCGGTCGCCTTCGGCTTGCCTCGGTCTGCCGGTCACCTCGTCTGCTCGGCTGCCTTCGGCTTGCCTCAGTCGGCCGGTCACCTCGGTCATCTCGGTCTGCCGGTCATCTCGGTCGGCTCGGGGTCTTCGGTCGCCTCGGTCGCCTCGGTCACGTCGGTCTGCCGGTCATTTGGGTGGCCGGTGATCCCCGTCAGCCTGACCGGACCGACGTCCGGCCCGGAATGATCGTCGCCGGCGACGTGGTGACCGTGGCCTTCGCGCGGGCCGGTTTCGTCTGGGGCGGCGACTGGGACGACCCCATCGACTACCAGCACTTCGAGACGATCGACGATCCGCGGCCCCAGGCGTAGGCGGCGGCCGCCCGGTCACCGCGCGGCGTGAATGAGGCCCCTCGGTCGGGTGGGACACGGTATGCCAGGCCGGGACATCTTCGATCGGCATGGTTACTTGCCGGATTGTCTCTGCTACTTTCCGTAGATAGGAGCGGGACGGACGGCGACGGTACG
>JBBWZH010000024.1:0-21865 GCA_039648995.1 Mycobacteriales bacterium | reverse complement strand
AGCACGCCGGTGGCGTACTCGGCGGCGAGCACGCCGTGCGCGGCGGTGACCCCGGATCCGCAGTAGAAGATCGCGTCGGCGAGTTCCGCCGGGGCGGCGACGGCGGCGATCCGGTGCGCGAGCCGGTCGGGCGGCAGCAGCCGGCCGGCCGGGTCCAGGTTCCCGCCGTACGGCAGGGAGGCGGCGCCGGGGATGTGCCCGGCGACCGGGTCGAGGGTCTCGTTCCGGCCCTGGTAGCGGTCGGCCGGGCGGGCGTCGACGACGCGCGACCCGGCCAGCTGGGCCGATGGGATGTCGGCCGCGGTGGCGACCATCCGATCCCGCCAGTGCGGCTGGAAATCGGTCCTTGCCGGCGTGGCGGCCCCGGTGGACACCGGAAGCCCGGCGCCCTGCCAGGCCGGGAACCCGCCGTCCAGGACGGCCGCGGCCCGGTGCCCGGCCCAGCGCAGGATCCACCACAGCCGGGCGGCGGCGATCACCCCGCCGGCGCGGTCGTACGCGACGACCTGCGCCTGCTCGGCCACGCCGAGCCGGGACAGCAGGGCGACCACGTGCTCCGTCGACGGCAGCGGATGCCGCCCGGTGCGGCCGGGCACGACCGGGCCGCTGAGGTCGTCATCCAGGTGGACGTAGCTCGCCCGCGGGACGTGGCCCGCGGCGTACGCCCGCTGCCCGGCAGCCGGATCGGCCAGCTCGAACGTGCAGTCGACGAAGATCCAGTCATCGTCCCGCTGGTGCGCGGCGGCCGCCGACACCGGGACCACCGTCGTGTAGACCACCTGTCCACCTTCTCAGTGCGACGTCGGGGTGCCGCGGCCGGGCCGCCAGCGCGGGCTGGTCGGTGCCGCGGACCCCGGACCGCGGCCGGGTGGCGCCGGCGACGAACTGCTCGGTGGCGGGGTCGGCGATCGGCCGGCCCCGCGGTACGCCGGTGGCCGCCGCCCCGGGCGTTCTCTACGGTGATCGCGTGGTTCCCCGACTGCAGGCCGCGCCGCGTGCGCTGTGGCCCGCGGGCGGGGGACGGGTCACAGCGCACGTGCTGGCCGGGCTGGTGGTCGCCGCCGCCGGCGTCCTCGTCGTCGCCGCCGTGGTCGTGGTGTGGTGGTCGGCCGTGTGGAGCCTGGTGACCGGGCCGACCGGCGGCTGGTACCTGGCCGTGATCTACGCGGCGACCGCGCTGGCCGGCCCGGTCGTGGTGCTGCTGTGCGGGCCGGTGTTCGGCGCGCTGCAGCGCGAGCGGTTCCGCCGGCTGCTCGGCGTCGACATCCCGGCGCCGGCGCTGCCGACGCGGCTGGCGTGGCGGTCGTCGGCCATCTGGCGCCAGCTCGGGTACCACCTGCTCGCGGCCGCGATCGGGGCCGGCGGCGCGGTCGTCGCGGTGTGCTGGGCGGCGCCGCCGCTGGCCGCGCTCTGGCTGGCCGGCGGCGGCCGCCGGCCACTCACCGCTGTCGGCGTGCTGGCGCTGGCGCTGGCGCTGCCGCTCGGCGCCCCGTGGGTGGCCGCCGCGGTGGCCCGGGTGGACGAGCGGGTGGCGGTGCCGCTGCTCGGCGCCAGCCGCGCCGACCTGCTCTCCCAGCAAGTGGACGCGCTGTCGCGCAGCCGGTCCGAGATCGTGGCCGCGACCGACGCGGAGCGGCGGCGGATCGAACGCGACCTGCACGACGGCGCCCAGCAGCGGCTGGTCTCGCTGGCGATGAACCTGGGCATGGCCCGCGCCAGCCTGGGCGACGCGCCCGGGCCGGCGTCGGACGCGATCAGGCAGGCCCATGAGGAGGCGATGGTGGCGCTCGCGGAGCTGCGCGAGTTCGTCCGCGGCCTGCACCCGGCCGTCCTCAACGACCGGGGCTTGGACGCGGCGCTGTCGGGGATCGCCGCGCGGGCGCCGCTGCCGGTGAAGCTGCGGGTCGACGTGCCCGCGCGGTGCTCGCCGACCATCGAGGCGGTGGCCTACTTCGTGGTCTCCGAGGCGCTCACGAACGTGGCCAAGCACGCCCGGGCGGGCCACGCCGAGGTCACCGTCACCCGCGCCGGCGACCGGCTGCGGGTGGTGGTCACCGACGACGGCGTCGGCGGCGCGGCGGGCGGCCCGGCCGGGGCCGGCGGCGGCACCGGGCTGCGCGGGCTGGCCCAGCGCGCCGCCGCGGTCGACGGCACGCTGACCGTCCGCAGCCCGGCCGGCGGACCGACGACGATCACCGCGGAGCTGCCGTGCGAGTCGTGATCGCCGAGGACTCTGTGCTGCTGCGCGCCGGCCTGACCAAGCTGCTCACCGACGGCGGCTTCGAGGTGGCCGCGGCCGTGGCGGACGCCGACGCGCTGCTGCGGGCGGTCGCCGAGCACCACCCCGACCTCGCCGTGGTCGACGTCCGGATGCCGCCCACGCACACCGACGAGGGCATCCGGGCCGCGCTGGTCCTGCGCCGCGAACATCCCGATGTCGCCGTCCTCGTGCTGTCCCAGTACGTGGAGGAGCGGTACGCCCACGACCTGCTGTCGGTGAGCACCGCCGGGGTCGGCTACCTGCTCAAGGACCGCGTCGCCCAGGTGTCGGACTTCCTGGACGCGCTGCGCCGGGTCGCCGCCGGCGGCACCGCGCTCGACCCGGAGGTCGTCGCGCAGCTGCTGGTGCGCCGCCGCGACGACCCGCTGGACCGGCTCACCCCCCGGGAGTCACACGTCCTGCGGCTGATGGCCGAGGGCCGCTCCAACAACGGCATCGTCGACGAGCTGCGGGTCAGCCACAGCGCGGTGGAGAAATACATCAGCAGCATCTTCGGGAAGCTGGACCTGCCCACCACCGACATCGACCACCGCCGGGTCCTGGCCGTGCTGCGATACCTGGACAGTTAGCGGCCCCGGCGGCCGTCGCCGGCCCGTAGCGGGTCGGTCCCGCTCGGTAGCTTGTTCCCGCGATGCGGGCCGGCGTACGGTGCTGGGCGCGGCTCGCGGGCCGCGACGATCGGGTTCCTCGACGTGGAGGTGCGCCGTGTCAGCCGCCGGTTCCGGCTACGCCGCCGCCTGGGCGGTGGCGCGGGCACAGTTGATCGCGCTGCGGCGGTTCCTGGTCCATCTGGGCTGGGTCGTGCTGTCCGCCCTCGCCGCGGCGGCCGCCTGCTCGGGCCTCGGCTATGTCGCCAACGAGGCGTTCCGCGAGGTCGCCCCGCCGGCCGACCCGGCGGGCGCCGACCCGGCGGACCCTGCGGGCATCGACGCCGTGGTCGCCCGCGACGCACCGCGCGGCATCCGCGAGATCGAGGCGTACATCGCGGCCGACCGCACCGGCGGCCGGCGGGTCGCCCGGGCCGACGGCGACGACGGTGAGCCCCGCACCGGCAGCACGCCCGCCTGACCCATCCGCCGGCGCTGCCCGCGCCGCCCCGTCCGTCCCGCACCGGTATTCTCGTCCACTAGTACATGGCTACCGACGCTCCTGACCACGTCCTGTTCCGGATACTCGGTCCCGTCCGGCTGGAGGTCGCCGGTAGCGCGGTCGACCTCGGGCCGGTCAAGCAGCGGTGCCTGTTGGCCGCGCTGCTGCTCCGGCTCGGCGATCCGGTCCCGATCGAGACCCTGGTCGACCAGGTCTGGGGTGACCGCCCGCCGCGGGGCAGTCGCAACGGCTTGGCGACCTACGCGACGCGGCTGCGCCACGCGCTGGCTCGGGGCGGCGACGGGTCCGCGGCCGCGGTGCTGCGCTACTCCGCCGGCGGCTACCTGCTGGACTGCCCGCCGGGCCGGGTCGACGTGTACCGGTCCCGCGGGTTGGTCCGGGAGGCCCGCGAGTGCGCGGACGACCTGCTGGCCGCGGACCTGCTGCGGCGGGCGCTGCAGGACTGGGGCGCGGTCGCCCTGGCCGGCATCCCGGGCGGGTGGGCGGACCGGGCCCGGGACCGGCTGCACCAGGAGCGGCTGGATGTCCTGGCCGAGCGGTTCGACGCGGACCTGCGGCTGGGCCGGCACGCCGCGGTCGTCGACGAGCTGCGCGAGCTGGTGTCCCGGTACCCGGCCGCCGAGGAACTCGTGGCCCGGCTGATGCTCGCGCTGGCCGGTGCCGGCCGGTCGGTGGAGGCGCTGGACTGCTACGCCCGGCTGCGCGCGGTGCTGGCCGAGGACGTCGGCAGCGAGCCGTCCGCGCCGCTGCGCGAGCTGCACCTGCGGGTGCTCCGCGACGACCCGACGCTGGCCGCACCGGCACCGGCCGGCGCGCCGGCGCGCCGGGCCGCGGCCCGCACGCTGCCCCGGGAGGCGACGGCGTTCGTCGGACGCGAGGACGTGATCGGCCGCGTGCTGGCGGCTGCCGCCGGCGACGGCGCCGCGAGCGTGGTGATCACGCTGGACGGGATGCCCGGCGTCGGCAAGACCGCGTTGGCGGTGCACGCGGCGTACCGGCTGGCCGACCGCTACCCGGATGCCCAGCTGTTCGTCGATCTGCGCGGCGTGGCCGCCGACGCGCCGCCCACCACGGCGGAGTCGGCGCTGGGCCTGCTGCTGCTCGCCCTCGGCGTGCCGGGCAGCGACCTGCCGGACGACCTCGACGGCCGGACCGCGCTGTGGCGGACGAAGATCGCCGGCCGGCGAGCGGTCCTGGTTCTGGACAACGCCGCCGGCAGCCACCAGATCGGCCCGCTGCTGCCCGGCGGACCCGGCTGCGTCACGCTGGTGACCAGCCGGCGCCGGCTCACCGATCTGGACGCCGACGTGACCTGGTCGCTGGACCCGCTGCCAGAGCCCGCGGCCGTCGCGCTGTTCGCCCGGATCGTCGGGGTCGACCGGGCGGACGCCGAGCCGGCCGCGACCGCGGCCGTGGTGCGGGCCTGCGGCTACCTGCCGCTGGCGATCCGGGTCGCCGCCTCCCGGCTGCGGCACCGGCCGGCCTGGTCGGTCGGGTCGCTCGCCGGCCGGCTCCGGACGCAGCGGCAGCGGTTGGCCGAGCTGTCCGGCGGCGACGCCGACGTCTCCACCGCGTTCGCGCTCTCCTACCGGCACCTGACCGCGCCGCAGCGCCGCGCGTTCCGGCTGCTCGGCCTGCACCCGGTCGGCGAGCTGGACCGCCGGCAGGCCGCCGCGCTGCTCGACCTGCCCGCCACCCGGGCCGAGCGGCTACTGCAGCTCCTGGTCGACCACAACCTGCTGGAGGAGCCGGTCACCGGTCGCTACCGGTTCCACGACCTGCTCCACCAGTACGCCCGCGACATGGCCGCCGGGGCGGAGTCGGACGGCGAGCGGTTGGCCGCCGCCCACCGGCTGGTCGACGTCCTGACGCACACCGCGCAGGTCGCGGCCCGGCTGGTCGACCCGCGGCCCCGGCAGTTCGACCTGGACGTGCCCACCCCGGTGCCGGACGAACCGCCGCCGGCCACCGGCGAGGACGCGCTGGCCTGGCTGGAGATCGAGCGGGCGAACCTGGTCGCCGCGGTCCGGCTGGCCGTCGACGCGGGCGCGGACGACCGCGCCTGGCTGCTGGCCCAGCGGCTGCAGTACTTCCTCGCCCTGCGGGGCTACTTCGACGACCTGCTGCTCACCCACCAGCTCGGTCTGGCCGCCGCGAGCCGCGGCGGGCACCGGCACGGCCAGGCGGCGATGCACAACGGCCTGGGCAACACCTACCTGCGTTCCGGCCGGTACGCGGCGGCGGCCACGGAGCTGACCGCGGCGCTGGCCCTGCACCGCGAGGCCGGCGACCGGCTCGGAGTCGCCCGGGGGCTGAACAACCTCGCCCTGATCTACGAGTATCTCGGCCGCTACGCCGAATCGACCGACAGCTACGTCCAGGCGCTGGCGGAGTTCCGCGCGCTCGGCGACCTGATCGGCCAGAGCGGGACGCTGAACAACCTCGGCGTGCTGCACCGGACCCGCGGCCGGTACTCCGACGCCATCGACGCGCTCGGGCGCGGGCTGGAACTGGCGCGCGAGGCCGGGGAGGACCGCACCGAGGGGAACATCCTGGGCAACCTCGGCGCGACGTACGCGGAGGTCGGCCGCCGCGCCGAGGCGCTGTCGACGTTGCGCCAGGCGGTGCGGATGCGGGCCGCGGCCGGCGACCCGCTCGGCACCGCGTCCTCCCGCAACGACCTCGCGGTGGTCTACCGGCAGCTCGGGCGACTGGAGGAGGCGCTCGAGCAGCACAACCTGGCGCTGGCCACCTTCCAGGCCCACGGCGATCGCACCGAGGAGTGCCGGACACGGGTCGATCTCGGCGAGACCCTGCGCGTCGCCGGCCGGCCGGAGGCAGCCCGGCCGCACCTCGATCGCGCCCTGGCGCTGGCCGAGGAGGACCAGCAGCGCTACCAGCAGGGCCGTGCCCTCGACGCGCTGGCCCGGCTCACCGAGCCCACCGAGCCCGCCGCCGCCGGCGAACTGAGGCGCCGGGCCCAGGCGATCTTCGCCGAGCTCGGTGCGGCCGACGCCGCCGCGGGCGCGGTCGGAGCGGATCCGGAGGCGACGGAGGCCGGCCGGTACGATCCCGGCGGTGATGATCCGCTCGGGTGATCTGTCGGATCCGCGGGTGCTGCGGCTGTTGCGGCTGCACCTCGCCGGGATGCACGCGATCACGCCCGCCGACAGCGTCTACGCGCTGGATCTCACCGGGCTGCGGGCACCGGATGTGACGGTGTGGACGGTCTGGGACGGCGACACGCTGCTCGGCTGCGGCGCGCTCAAGGAACTCGACGCGACCAGCGGCGAGCTCAAGTCGATGCGCACGGACCCGGCGCACCTCCGCCGGGGCGCCGGCGCGCGCATGCTCGAGCACCTGCTCGCGGAGGCGCGGTCGCGCGGCTACCGGCGGGTCAGCCTCGAGACCGGCACCGGCGAGGCGTTCGAACCGGCGCTCGCGCTGTACCGCCGCCACGGTTTCACCGACGGCCCCGCGTTCGGCGACTACCGGGCGGGCGGGTTCAACCAGTTCCTGCACCTCGACCTGTGACCCCGCGGGTCAGCCGGCGCCGCGCCGAATCGGTCCGGGCTCGCCGGCTACGGTGCGGTGAGCCGCAGCATGGCGGGGACAACGAGGTCCCAGGTCGACGGTGGCGGCGTCTGGTGGCCGATGCCGTCGAGCAGGAGCAGTTCGGCGCCGGGGATCTCGCGGGCCAGCGCGATGCCATGGCCGGGTGGGAAGACCGGGTCCTCGGTGCCGTGGATGACCAGCGTGGGGGTGGTGACCTCGGCCAGCCCCGACCCGGCGTCGTCGCCGCTGTCGCCGCCCCCGTCGTCGTCGTTGACCATGATCCAGTGGTTCTTGCTGGCCGATTCGATGTCGACCGTGCGGTCGACCTCGCGGCGGACCACGGCGCGCACGTAGGCCTCGTCGAACAGGTCGGGGCCGGCGTACGGGCGCTGCGTCTCGACGAGGTAGTCGATGACCGCGTCGCGATCGGCCCAGTCCGGCTCGGGCAGCGGGTCGGCCAGCGCCGCCTTGAGCCGGTCGGCCATCGGTGGCAGGTCGTCGCCCCGGCCGGAACTGGTCGAGATCAGCGTCAGCGCCGTCACCCGCTCGGCATGGTGGACGGCGATGTGCTGGGCGAGCCCGCCGCCCATCGAGATCCCGGCGAGGTGGGCCCGACCGCCGGCGACCGCATCGATCAGGCCGACCGCGTCGGCGATCAGGTCGCCGGCGCTGTAGCCGGGCTCCCCCGGCGGGTAGCTCACCGACCGGCCGGTGTCCCGGTTGTCGTACCGGATGACGAGCCGGCCGCCCGCGGCCAGCCGACGGCAGAACTCGACGTCCCACCAGTCCATCGACGCCGCGGCACCGGCCATCAGCAGGATCGCCGGCGCGCCGGGCGGCCCGAAGGTCTCGACGCACAGGTCCACGCCGTTCACGGTCACCATGGTTTCGCCCATCCTCCGGACTCTACGGGTCCGGCGCCGCCGCGCCCGGCGCCGTGGCAGCGTCGCCGGCCCGGACGCCGCGGAGCCACCAGATCGCGACCGTGCTGCCGACGGCGCTGATCCACCGGGTGGCGCGCAGGCCCAGCGCGGTGGCCAGCGCGCCGCCGAGAGTCGCGGTCGCCCGGTTCTTCTCCCCGGCCCGGATGACGCTGATCGGCGACATCGTGCCCAGGCCCGACCAGCCCCGCGCCAGCGGGCTGAGCCAGACGGCCCCGCCGTCCGGCCGCCGGACGCGGCGGCACCGGCCGAGCCGGCCGGCGTCGGCCACCCGCCGCGGCGAGCGGACCGCGCCGCGGCGGCGGCCCGCCCGCGAGCGGGCCGGTCGCCGCCGACGGCGGGCCGGGCGGGTCGGCGGATCAGCCGCCCGGGGAGGTGGGCGCTGGCGATGTCAGGTCGCCGCCCCGCGCGGTGCCGAGCAGGGTGCCGTGCGCGTCGAAGGCCCGCACGGTCACGGTCAACACCGGAAGGTCGGCGCCTTGACGGGGGATGACCTCGCGGGCCGCGTAGACGCCGTCGCGGATCGCCGCGGTGACGTGGTGCCCGTCGCTCCAGGTCGCCACCACCCGGGTGACCCCGGGCGCCACCTGGCCCGCCACGGCGTGGATGCCCGGCAGGTCCGGCCCGGACGTACGGTTCCCGATCACGCCCGCCCGGCTGTAGGCGATGTCGACCACGATCGGCTGGCGGGCCGGGTCGAAGGAGGCCCAGGCCTGCAGGTCCGACCGCAGCGCCGGTTGGTTGGCGGCGACCGCCCGGCCGGCGCGGTCGAGATCGCAGGTCGCCACCCCGCCGTGGGCACCGGCCCACCCGACGACGACGATGGCGCCGGCCGGGTCGGAGAACTTCGCCAGCACCCGGGCGTGCGCCGGATCCGGTATCGGTATCGGGTCCGGGCTGGGCGGCGGCAGGGGGCGCAGGCACTGGCGCGCCACCGGGTCCGCGGCTGCCGGGATGGCCTGCCCGGGCGAGCCGGTGGTCACCCCGGATCCCGCCGCGAGCCAGCCGGAGCCGGCCAGTGCCGCCACGCCGCCGACCAGGACGACCCCCGCGGCGGCGGCCACCGGCACCAGCCGGCGCCCGGCGCCGTGCTCGCGCCGGTACGGCTGGGCCGCCAGCACCACCCGGTGCCGGATGCCGACGTGGTCGGGAAGGTCCCGCTCGGGTGGCGGGGTGAGCATCGAGTTCATCGGGTCTCCTCAGTCGGGACGCCTACCTGTGGACTCGGTTCGGCCCGACCCGGGCCGGCGTCGGGCTCCGGGTCGGCCAGCAGGCCGGACAGCCGGGCGCGGGCGCGCGACACCCGGGACCGGACAGTTCCCTCCGCGACGCCGAGCGCGGCGGCCGCCTCCGGGTAGCTCAGCCCGGCCCACAGGCACAGCGCCACCGCCTCCTGCTGACCGCGCGGCAGCCGGCGGACCGCGGCCAGCACCTCGACCATCCGCCGCTCGTCGTCCAACCGGCCGGCCACCTCGTCGGCCGGGTCCGGCATCGTGCCCGGCGGGGGCAGCCGCAGCAGCAGCGCCAGCCGGCGGCGAGCGGACCGCCGCTCGCCGCGCACCACGTTGGTCGCCACCGCCAGCAGCCAGCCGCGGCAGCTGTCGCCATGCAGCACGACCCGCCCCCGCTGCCGCCACGCCTGCAGGAACACCGCCGAGGTCAGGTCCTCCGCGGTGCTCCACGACCCGGTCAGCCGGAAGCAGTGGTTGTAGACCGCGCGGGCGTGCCGGTCGAACAACAGACCGAACGCGCCCCCACCACCCGCCGCGGCCTGCTCCCACAGCTCCCGGTCACTGGCGCTCTCCAAGTCCATACCTTCACATGGCCGGACCGGACGACCGCGTTGCATCCACTCGAAACGACCGGCGGTCCCGGCGGGTCCCCGCCGCCGCGGTCGCGTAGACCGCCCACCACGAACGTGATCGCCAACCCGCAGGGCCGGACGTTCCTCGACCGGGACGCCACCGTCGTCGCGACCTGGTTCAGCGCGCACGGGCTGCCGTGCGCCGACCCGCGACAGTTCACCGCGCTGCTCCGCGCCGAGGCCCGTCTCCGGTAGCGACGGCGGGTCGCCGGGTGCGGCACGGCGCCGCGGCCGGCGCCACCGCCCCGCCGGGCCGTCGCCGGGGCCGAGGTCGTGACCGCCCGGCCCGGCCGCCGGCCCGTCGGGCTACCAGGCGAGCGGGCTCAACCGCAGCGGACGCCGACGCAGCCGGCCCCGTCGCGCTCGGAGAAGTTGCCGCCGCCGTCGTGGACGCTGCCGGGTTCCGCGTCGATCCCCCGGTCGGCGTTGTCGCTGGTCCGGTTGTGGTCGACCACGACGCCGCCGGCGGTGTCGCCGGGCGGCAGGCCGATGTGGATGCCGTCGTCGATCGGGCGGCCGGCGGCGTCGCGGGCACCGCCGGGGTGGTAGCCGTTGGCGTGCGCGAGGTTGTGCGTGATCCGCAGGCCGGAGCCGTGGCCGGGCTGGCCGGTCACCAGCAGGCCGGCGATCCCGTTGGCACGGAGCCAGTTGCCGCTGACGAGGTTCCCGCCGCTTGAGCCCAGACCGATCCGGATGCCGAACCCGCCGCCGACGATGTTGTTGTCGATCACCTGGTACCCGTCGGAGGCGTCGCCGATCCGGACACCGACGTTCGCGCCGATGATGTGGTTGCGCTGGACGACGACGCCATCTGTGCTGCCCATCTCGATGCCGCTCCGCTGCAGCAGGTTGTCGGCGATCAGCACCTCGAAGCTCCACTCCGGGTCGCCGTCGAGGATGACGCGGCTGTTGACGAACCTGTTGCGCTCCACCCGCACGCCGCTCACCACGCCGAGCCCCAGCATGCCGTTCCTGAACAGGGAGTCGACCACGTCCACGTTCGCGGCCTTCTCCATGCCGACGTCACCGCCGTCCACCTCGAGCCGGGTCAGCCGCACGGCCGCGCTCCAACCGGCGAACAGCGAGCCGGTGAGCCGCAGGTCGGCCAGGTCGACGTTGTCGGCGTCGCTGATGCTCAGGCTGGTCACCGAACCGCCGCGCACGGTCTGGTGGCTGCCGGTGAGGTAGACCGCCCCGGCCAAGGCGTGACCGCCGAGGTCGAGCGTCACCCCGTGGCCGGAGATCCGCACCGGCGCGGTGGCGCGGCAGTTGAGGTCGTGTTCCAGCGTCGTACTGTTGGTGATCGTGACGCCGCACCGCACGCCCGCCGGCGCCGCCGCGTTGCCGACCCCACCGGTGCCGAGAGTGGCGCAGGCCACGCCGACCACCACGACCGCCCGCCGCACCTTCATCGAGCCTCCAGATGCCGATTGCTCACTTTCTGTAACTTTAGCTAACCCCGGGTGTCCGAAGAATGGGTGGGTCCGGGTTTGCCGGCCCGTCGTCACGGTGAAGACCCCGGGCATGATCCGGCGACGCGGCGACATCCGCGGGTCCGATGGGTGACCCGTGGCTGGGCGCGCCCGCGGTGCTGGCCGGGGGGCCGTCGCAGCTGCTGCCGGCCCGCGAGCAGATGGCGTTCACGCTGGGCTTCCACATCATCCTGGTGCCGTTCGGGGTGGCGTTCACGTTCCTGATGCTGCTGGCGAACTACCGCGGGCTGCGGCGTGGGGACGCCGACTGCCTGCTGCTGGCCCGCCGCTGGTCGCACGTGTCGGCGGTGCTGTTCGCGGTCGGCGCGGTGTCGGGCACCGTGCTGTCGTTCGAGTTGGGGCTGCTGTGGCCGGGGCTGATGGGCCGGTACGGGGCGGCGTACGGCATCCCGTTCGCGGTCGAGGGTCTGTTCTTCTTCCTCGAAGCGATCTTCGCGGCGATCTACATCTACGGCTGGGACCGGCTGCCGCCGTGGGCGCATTTCTGGACCGGCGTGCCGGTGGTGCTGTCCGGAATCGGCGGCACGCTGTCGGTGGTCGCGGCGAACGCGTGGATGAACCGGCCCGGCGGCATCACGCTGCGCGGCGGGCAGGTGGTGGCGGTCCGGCCGCTGGAGGTGTTCTTCACCGGGGCGTTCTGGTACGAGGCGCTGCACATGCTGCTCGCCGCGTACATCGTGGCCGGGTTCGGGGTCGCCGGGGTGTATGCCGCCGGCCAGCTCAGGGGCCGCCGTGACCGCTACCACCGGCTCGGGCTGGCGATCTCGTTCAGCGTCGCCGCGGTGGCCAGCCCGGCGCAGATCCTGGTCGGCGACGTCGCGGCCCGCGAGGTGTTCCGGCACGAGCCGGTGAAGTTCGCGGCGATCGAGGCGCTCACCCGGACCGGCACGCAGGTGCCGGAGCGGCTCGGCGGCGTGCTGGTCGACGGCCAACTGCGGTACAGCCTCGACGTCCCGTCCGGGGCGTCGCTGCTGGCCGGCTACCGGCCGTCGACGCGGATCCGCGGGCTGGCCGACTTCCCCGCCGACGCGCGGCCGGCAGATCATCTGGTCACGGTGGTGCACCTGGCCTTCGACCTGATGGTCGGCATCGGGTTCGCGCTGCTGGCGCTGTCGGCCTGGTTCGCCTGGTCGTGGTGGCGCGGCCGCCGCATCCCGGAGGGCCGCTGGCTGCTGCGCGCGACCGCGGTCAGCGGCGCGCTGGCCGTGGTCGCGCTGGAAGCCGGCTGGGTCGTCACCGAGGTCGGGCGGCAGCCGTGGACCGTGGTCGGGCTGCTGCGTACCAGCGACGCGGTCGCCACGTCGGGCAACCTGTGGCTGTTCTTCGCGGCGACGCTGGCGATCTACGCAGCGGTCGGCGCCGGCACGGTCCTCGTCCTGCGGCTGCTCAGCCATCGCTGGCGCAGCCGGCAGGTGGCCGCCCCCGGCGGCGCGGCCGGCCCTGGCGGTCCGGCCGGGCTCGGCGGCGCGGCCGGGCGCGGCGGTCCGGCCGGGCTTGGCGGAACAGAGCCGGCCGACTCGGAGGTCCCGTACGGGCCGCCCGCCGACCCGGGCGCGGCCGGGGGCCGGGCGTGAGCACGTTCGCGGCCGTGGTGCTGTTCGCCGGCGTCGTCGCGTACGCGGTGCTCGGCGGGGCCGACTACGGCGCCGGCTTCTGGGACCTGACCGCCGGCGGCGCCGGCCGCGGCGCCCGCCCGCGCCACCTCATCGACCAGACGCTGGCGCCGGTCTGGGAGGCCAACCACGTCTGGCTGATCTTCTGCCTGGTGACCCTGTGGACGGCGTTCCCGGCCGCGTTCGCCGCGATCACGACCACCCTCTACCTCCCGCTCGGCCTGGCCGTGCTCGGGATCGTGCTGCGCGGCACCGGCTTCGCCTTCCGCAAGGTGGTCGTGCGGACCGAGCAGCAGCGGGTGGCCGGGGCGGCGTTCGCCGCCGCCTCGGTGATCACGCCGTTGTTCCTCGGCGCGGTCGCCGGCGCGCTGGCGTCCGGGCGGGTGCCGGCCGCCGGCTACGGCGACCCGCTGCACAGCTGGCTGACCGCGACCTCCGCGCTCGGTGCCGTACTCGCGGTGCTCACCTGCGCGTTCCTCGCGGCGGTGTTCCTGGTCGCCGAAGCCCGCCGCCGCGGCGAGGGCGAGCTGGAGGCGTGGTTCCGGCGTCGGGCCCGCGTCGTCGCGGCCGTCACCGGGGCCGCCGCGCTGGCCGGCATCGCGATCCTTCGGGCCGACGCGCCGCGGCTGTTCCACCAGCTGCTCGGGCCCGGGCTGCCGCTGGTGCTCGTCTCGGCCGGCTGCGGCCTGGCGGCCCTGCTGCTGCCGGCGGCGCCGCCCCGGCTGCTGCAGTTGCTCGCGGTGCTGGCGGTCGCGGCCGTCGTTCTGGGCTGGGGCGTCGCGCAGTACCCGTACCTGCTCGGCACCCACCTGCCGATCGGCGCCGCGGCCGCGCCCGGCGCGACGCTGTGGGCGCTGGCCGTCGTGGCCAGCGCCGCTGCGCTGCTCGTTCTGCCCGCGTTCGCGCTGCTGTTCTCCCTCCAGCAGCGCGGCCGGCTACCGTGACCGGGCCCGGCCCCGGGCGGGGCCGGGCCGGTTGGTGTCAGCAGGTGGAGTTGGTCTGCGTCAGCAGTCCCAGCCGCCACGGGAGGAAGTTGTAGGCGACGGTCGAGGACGGGTCGACGCCCTGGTAGAGGTACTGCAGGTGGCAGGGGTTGATGGCGAGTGTCTGGTCGTTTCCGGCGCGGACCATCTCGCCGTGGCTGATGTCCCGGGTCCACGGGGTGCCGTCGAAGGTGACGTTGCTGGCCCGGGCGAACGGGTTGGCCTCGGTGTTGGCCAGCGGGGTCCAGGAGCCGTCGAGCCCGGTGGCGGTCCAGGAGCGGAAGTACCGCTTGCCGTCCGAGCCGATCGCCTCGACCAGCAGCAGGTACTTGTTCTGGCCCTGCACCTTGTAGATGTTGCTGGCTTCGAACAGGGAGAACCGGCTGTCGGTCATGACGATGACGGGGTCGCCGAAGCCGTTGGGGAAGTTGGCGACGGTGGTCCGGGCGCGGTACAGGTGGCCGTTGTCGTCGGAGAAGAACAGGTAGCAGGAGTTGGCGTCGCAGACGGTCCAGAAGTCGATCCAGGTACCGGAGCCCTGGTTCTGGGTGACGATCGGCGGGGTGCTGGCGTAGAAGTTGCGCGGCGCGGTCCAGCCGTTCGGCTGGCTGATGTCGGTGTTGGTGGAGAACGACGGCGGGCCGGTCTGGTAGACCATGTACCACCGGTTCTGGGGGGCGAAGAAGAACACCTCCGGCGCGGCCCGGTAGCCGTTGCCGATGTTCGGGTTGGTGTTCAGGTACGTCTGCGGCGCGCTGCCGGCCTGCGCCCAGTCGGTGAAGTTCAGGTACATCAGGCCGTAGTTGCCGGCCGAGTTCGTGGTCGAGGCGAAGACGTGCCAGCGGCCGTTGGCGAACACGACCGACGGGTCCTTTATGGACAGTTGGTTGTGGCTGGCGTCGGAGCGCGGGCTGATCAGGGCGTTGCTGGAGTGCCAGCGGAAGCTGGACGGCAGCGTGCCGGTCGGCGGCGGTGCCGTCGTGGTCGGCGGTGACGTGGTCGGCGGTGGCGTGGTCGGGACCGCTGTGGTCGTCGGCGGCGGGGAGCCCGGCGCGCCGGTGCAGGCCTGCCCGTTCACGGTGAACGCGGCGGGGGCCGGGTTGGCGCCGCTCCACGAGCCGTTGAAGCCGATGTCGACGCTCCCGCCGGTGCCCACCGCGCCGTTCCAGTCCAGGTTGGTGGCGGTGACCTGCGCGCCGCTCTGGCTGTAGGTGGCGCCCCACCCGTTGGTGACGCGCTGCCCGCCGCCGAACGACCACGCCGCGCTCCACCCCGTCCACGGGTCGCCGACGTTGGTCAGCCGCAGGTCGCCGGTGAACCCGTCCGTCCACTGGCTGGTGATCGTGTAGACCGCCGAGCAGCCGACCGCGGCGGCGCTGGTGCCGGCGCCGAACAGGACCGCGGCGGCGGCCACCATCGTGCCGGTGGTCACGGCGATCATGGGGCGAATGCGCTTCGGACGCATCAGGACCTCCTCCAGGAGGGCCCGCCGCTGACCCGTGCTACCGCTTCCCTTCGGGCACCGCACTGACCCGAAGTAGCGTTTCGATGCCGGTACGTTAACGTTCACATCTGGTCGGCGCAATCGTTCCCGGCGCCCGCGCACGGGGCCGCCGCGGGCCTACCGGCGCCCGCGGAAGGTCCGGCGCAGGTCGTCGACCCACTCGTCGGGCACCTCCCACGGGATGAAGTGCCCGCCGTGGTCGTGCGCGGTGACGTTGACGTGGTTGAACCAGGCGGCCCGGTCGCTGCCGAGGAACTGCTCCACGCGCTGCTCGTTGGTGCTGACACCCGGTGGGTTCTCGTAGCCGACGAACGTGATGCCGGTGGGCGCCTCGACGACCGGCCAGCGGTCGTGCGAGGGCTGCCAGGGGTAGCGGTTGTTGTTCGCGTAGGTGCGGATCGAGCTGCCGATCGTGCCGGTGGCCCAGTAGATGGTGGCGTGGGTGAGCAGGTCGTCCTTGCTGAAGACGGTCTCGATGTCACCGTGGTCCTCCGACCAGCTGGCCCAGCGTTGCAGGATCCAGGCGAGCATGCCGGCGGGCGAGTCGGTGAGCCCGTAGCTGAGCGTGCTGGGGTCGAGCACGTGCGCGGCGAGGTGGACGGCGAACCGCTTCTCCCGCGCCACGAGCCGCTGGCGGAGCTCGGCCGGGAGCCCGTCGGGGATCGGAACGCCGCCGGAGAAGTCCCACGCGCGGTCGCCGTTGAACAGGGAGAGCTTCAACGCCGAGCCGATGTGGATGGCGTGCAGCTCGTCGGCGTACTTGTGGCCGAGCTGTGCGGTGACGAGGGCGCCGACGTCGCAGCCGGCCGCCGCGTACGTCCGGTGGCCGAGGACGCCGGTCATGAGCTCGTGCCAGATGTCGGCCATCTTCCAGAAGTTCATGTCCGGGTGGCCGGTCAGCGGGCTGGAGAACCCGAAGCCGGGCAGCGACGGCACGATGACGTCGAACGCCTCGGCCGGGTCGGCACCGGACGCGGCGGGGTCGGCCAGCGGGTCGACGACCTTGGACCAGTGCCAGAACGTCCACGGCCAGCCGTGCGAGAGGATCAGCGGCGTGGGGCTGGGGCCGACCCCGGGCTTGCGCATGAAGTGCACCGGCACGCCGCCGATGTCGACCCGGTAGTGCTCGTAGGCGTTGATCGCCGCCTCCGCGGCGCGCCAGTCGTACCCGTCGATCCAGTAGCCCACGAGCTCCCGCAGATAGCCGCTCGGCAGGCCGTAGTAGCCGTCCTCGTTGCCGGCGTCGTCCGGCCACCTCGTGGCCGCGAGCCGGCCGGCCAGGTCGCCGAGCACGTCGTCGCGGACGTGGATCGGCGCCGGCCGGAGCGGGAACGACGCGTCTGCCATGGCCTGGTCCTCGGGTCGTCGGACCGACGGCGCGCGGCCGCCGTACGCTGCTACGCGGCCCAAGCTACCTGCCGACACTGGTCCCTCCCGCCGCGCCCTGGGCTGGCGGGTCGGTGCGCGGCGGCGCCGGAACGCCGGCTCTGCGGCCCGTCAGAAGCCGATCGCCGCGCGGACGAGGACGACGGTTCCGCGTCCGGGCATCAGCTCGCGTTCGAGGATGAGGATCTTGCCGATGGTCGACGGCCGGCCGTGGACGCGCTGGACGCGGTCCCATTCCAGCGGCAGGCTGTGGGTCCGGATCCGGCGTAGCGCGGTGTCCAGGTCGGCGACCAGCTTCTGCGCGCCGACCACCCAGATCGCGGTGGGCGCGCTGGCGGCGTACGCGCCGAGTTGGCTGCCGCTGCCCGAGGCGGCCAGCATGACACCGTCCTCGGTGATCGCGTGCACGCTGCCGACGACGACGTCCGGCGTGGCCCCCATCCTGATCTGTTCGGGGATGCTGAGCTCCCTCCCGGCGAGTTCGCGCCGCACGGACCGGTATTCCGGTGACTCGTCGATGGCGGCGGCGAGCCCGGACAGGCGCAGGGTCTCGCTGCCCGCGGTGAAGATGCTCCGGTCGGTGGGCAGCAGGTCGAGCACGACCTTGCGGGCCGCGTCGGCGGTCTCCACGACGTGCACGGCAAAGCCGCGTGCTTCCAGCCCGGCCGCGGTCCGGTCGACCTGCTCGGGGGGCGCGGGCCGCGCGAACGTCTCATCGAAGGGCGGGCGTACAGCGGTCATGTCAGCCTTTCATGGTTCCCTCTGGTAACTGAGCACATCATCAGGAACTATGGAGCCGGCCGGAAGACGGCACTCTGAAGTGCCTCGGTAACGTCGAGATGCCTCGGTGACGCGGAGGGAACCATGCGACGGCAGCTGCCAGCGGAGCGCACCGAGTCGAACTGCCGCGCCCGTGATGTGCTCGACCGGGTCGGCGACAAGTGGTCGGTGAACGTGATCTACCAACTCGCGGTCGGGCCGCGGCGCTTCACCGAGCTGAAACGGGACGTCGAGGGCGTCAGCCAACGCATGCTGACCGTCACCCTGCGCGGCCTGGAACGCGACGGGCTCGTGACCCGGACGGTCTACCCCGTCGTGCCGCCGCGGGTGGACTACCGGCTGACCCCGCTCGGGGAGACGCTGCTCGACAGCGTCAGCCAGCTCCTGGGCTGGACGCTGGACCACCTCGACGACATCGGCCAGGCCCGCAAGGAGTACGACGCGCGCCCACCGTCCACAACCGGCTGACCCAGCTCAGCTGTGACCCGGCGCCAGCGGGCTACGCGGCCCGGCCGGAATGCGTCCGGAACCGGCTGCGGGCCGGCCGGGCCCGTGTCGCGGCAGGACGTCGGCCGGGCCTGCGGACGGTGCGCTGACCCGCCGCCGGGCCGCCCCGGCGGCCGCCGCCCCGGACCGACGTGTCCCGGCTGTTCCGCGCCGCCGCGGACGGCCGGACGAGTCCGACGGGGCCGTCGGCGAGCCGTCCGCCGACGAGGAGGCGTGCCGGCGGCGCGTCAGGTCCACAGCGCGGCCAGCCGGGCGGCCCGCGCGGTGCCGACCGCACGGCCGGCGCGGGCCGACGGCGCCCGCGTCGAGGGCGACAGCGGGTTGCTCCCGAACGCGTCGACGGAGGCCTGGTCGGCCTCGATCACGTGGATCGCTGCCCGGCCCAGGGCGGCGATCTCGACGTCGAGGCCGCCCCACGGCAGCTGCCCGAGTTCCAGCATCGGTTTGATGATCAACACGTGGTCGGCGCCGGCGGCGAGGCCGGCGTGGCTCATCGACCGCGCTCCCCCGTCGATGTAGCGGCGGCCGCCGATCGCGACGGGCGGCCAGACGCCGGGCACCGCGGCGCTGGCGGCCACGGCGTCGATCAGGGCGACACCGGAGTCGCGGGTGAACACGGCGACCTCACCGGTCTCGGCGTCGACCGCGGTCAGCAGCAGGCGCCGGTTCGGCCACTGCTTGACCGGGAGCCTCGCGTCGATCACGGCGAGCCGCACGGCCGGGTCCACCGTCCGCGTGGCCAGCGCGATCGCACCCTGCCTGCGGGCGAGGTCCACCGGCCCGGTCGCGTCGACCAGGGCCGGGCCGAAGTCGGCGACGAACTTCTCCATGTCGAAGTCGACCTCGAGCTCGGCGGTCTCCGGGCGCAGCTGGGCCGCGTACAGCTCGTCCAGCGCGACCCCGCTGGTGATCTGCACGGCGACCGCCGCCCCGGCCGAGGTGCCGACGATCAGGTCGGCGGCGAGCACCCGGGCGGCGAGCGCCGGGTCGGCGTCCGCGATGCCGCGCAGGACGCCGAGTTCCCACGCGATGCCGGCCACACCGCCACCGGCGAGGACGAGCGCGTTGCCGGCGGAGGCCGGCGGCCGGGTGTTCGGATCCGCCATGATGCGTCTCTTCCTCGTCGAACCACGTCCTCCCCCGCCGAATGCGGACGTTACCCGCGTCGGCGCCGGTCGGGCACACGGCATCGCCCGTGGTGTAGGCAAGCTGCGACCGGCCACGGGCGTGTGAGTCAGTTGGTGGGCACGATGCGGACGCCGAGGGGCATCAGGGAGATCGGGGCGAGCTTGAAGCTGGCCAGGCCCAGCGGGATGCCGATGATCGTCAGACACAGCACGACGCCGTGCACCAGGTGGCCGACCGCCAGCCACCAGCCGACCAGCACCGCCCACAGGACCGCGCCGATCAGCGAGGCGATGCCGGCGTCGCGCCGGACCTCGATCGTCTGCCCGAACGGCCACAGCGCGTACCGGCAGATGCGCAGGCAGGCGATACCGAACGGCGCCGTGATGATCAGCGCGCAGAGCAGCAGGCCCAGCAGCGCGTAGACGATCACGAAGATGACGCCGCCGAACACCAGCCAGATCAGGTTGAGCAGCACCCGCATGGTCGCGTCGACCCTCCTCACCCCGACCGTCGTGTCCCGTCGCCACGCCGGCGGCGCCGGGGCCCCGGTGCCGACAACCCGCCCGGCCAGGCGGCCCAGGGTAGCGACCCGAACCGCGCGCGAACCGTCCCCCACGGATGACCGTTGCTGATACCCGCCCCCGCGGCCACGAACCCCGTTCCAACCGGCGCCACCCTCGATGGCCCGACCGCGGCCGTACTTAGCGGGGGCTCAGGTTCGCGGTTGAGAGTGCGGGGGTGGGTGTGAGGCGGCTGCGTGGGGTGATGTTGCTGGTGGTGGCGAGTTCGGCGGCGGCGGTGCTGGTCGCGGGGCTGGCGCTGCCGGCGGTGGTGGGTGTCGGCGTCGCCGCGCGGGTCGCGGCGTCGGCGGTGGCGGCCGATCCGGCGGAACTGGACCTGGCCGGGCCGGCGGAGCCGTCGGTGCTCTACGCGGCGGACGGGACGACCGTGATCGCCACGTTCTACAGCCAGTACCGGCGGGCGGTACCGCTCGGCCAGATCGCACCGGTGATGCGGAAGGCGATCGTGGCGGCCGAGGACCGGCGCTTCTACCAGCACGGCGCGGTCGACGCGCGCGGCGTGTTGCGGGCGGCCGCGGCCGACCTGGCCGGCGGCGCGGCCGACCAGGGCGCCTCGACGCTGACCATGCAGTACGTGCGGAACGTGCTCAAGAACGACCCGTCCTCGACCGCCGCGCAGCGGCTGGCCGCGACGGCCGACACGCTGGCCCGGAAGCTGCGCGAGACCCAGTACGCCGCCGACCTGGAGCGCCGGCTCAGCAAGGACGACATCCTCACCCGGTACCTGAACATCGTCTACTTCGGCGCGGGCGCGTACGGCGTCGACGCGGCCAGCCTGCGCTACTTCTCGGTGCCGGCGGCTGAATTGACGCTGCCGCAGGCGGCGCTGCTGGCCGGCCTGGTGCAGGCGCCGGACACCGACAGCCCGCTGGGCCGCAGCCCGACCGCGGCCCGGTCGCGCCGGGCCTACGTGCTCGCGTCGATGCGCGGCATGGGTGAGATCACCGCCGCCCAGCAGGCGGCCGCCGGCGCCGCGCCGCTCGGCCTGCGTCCCCAGCCGCGGCCGGCGCAGGGCTGCGCCGGCGTGCCGGCCGGGCACGACGACTGGGGCTTCTTCTGCGACTACGTCCTGCGGTGGTGGGACAGCCAGTCGGCGTTCGGCGCGACGCCGGCCGCCCGGGAGGCCACGCTGCGCGCCGGCGGGTACCGGATCGTCGGCTCGCTGGACCCCACCGTCCAGGCCAGCGCGCTGGCCGAGGCGCTCGGCGTCTACGGCTACGACCAGGCGCGGGCGCTGCCGATCGCGGCCGTCCAGCCGGGCACCGGCCGGGTGCTCGCGCTGGCCGTGAACCGGCACTACGGCCTGACCGGGGCGGCGACGGTCGCGCCGCTGATCTCCGGCGGACCCGGGGTCGCCGGCTACCCCACCGGCTCCACGTTCAAGCTGTTCACCATGCTCGCCGCGCTGCAGGCCGGCCTCCCGCTGGACACCGAGTTCGACGCGCCGGCCCGGCTGGTCACGCACTGGCCGGACGACGGACCCTCGGCGTGCGGCGGCTCGTACTGCCCGCAGAACGAGAACCCGGCCTGGATGGACGGACCGCGCACGATGTGGACCGGGTTCGGCCGCTCGGTCAACACCTACTTCGTGCACCTGGAGGAGCAGGTCGGCGCCGACCGGGCCGTGGCGGTGGCGCGCGCCCTCGGCATCACGTTCCGCGCCGCGTCCGACGCCAGGCTGGCCCAGGACGCGGCCGGGTGGGGCGCCTTCACCCTCGGCGTCGCCGACACCACGCCGCTGGACCTGGCCGAGGCGTACGCCACGCTCGGCGCGGACGGCGTCGCCTGCGCCCCGCTGCCCGTCGACTCCGTCGTCGACGGCTCCGGCCGTACCGTCCCCGGCGTGGCCGACCCGCGCTGCCACCAGGCCGTGTCGGCCGGCGTCGCGCAGGCCGCCGCGGACGCCGCCCGCTGCCCGGTCGGTCAGCAGTCCGCGTACGGGCAGTGCGACGGCGGCACCGCCGAGGCCGTGTCCGGCATCGTCGGGGGCCCGGTGGCCGGCAAGACCGGCAGCACCCAGGGCAACGTCACCGAGACGTTCGTCGGCGTCACCCCGCAGGTCGCCGCCGCCGGCATCGCCGCCGACCCGGCCGACCCGGGCGACGGGGTCGGCGCCGGCGTCTCCGCCGCGGTGGACGC
>JBBWZH010000761.1:0-20002 GCA_039648995.1 Mycobacteriales bacterium | reverse complement strand
ACCCGCTGGCGCCGGCCTTGATCGCCTCGTAGAGGTCCGCCTCCTCGTCACTCACCGTCAGCATGATGATCTTCGCCGACGGCACCGCCTGCTTGATCGCGGAGCAGGCCTGGATGCCGTCGTGGCGCGGCATGCGGACGTCCATCAGGATCACGTCGGGCAGGCTCTCGGTGGCACTGTCGAGCGCCTCGCCACCGTCGCCACACTCGCCGACGACCACCATGCCCGGTTCGAGTTCCAGCGTCGCGACCAGGCCGCGACGGAACAGCGCATGGTCGTCTACCAACAGGACCCGTATTTCATCAGGCCGGCTTTCAGCCTGGACGGCGTGCTCGCTCACCGAATCCCCCGGGGTGGCGTGACGGCCAAGATCGCGTACGACATCAGGCCCGCAGTGTGTCAGACGATTCATGGCCGACACGCCGTCCTCGGCGCGAGAAAGTGTTGCGACCTGGGTCAGGAGACTAGCCGGATCACACCGTAGTCGTATCCCTTGCGACGATAGACCACGCTGGGCTGCCCGGAGTCCGCGTCGGCGAACAAGAAGAAGTCGTGCCCGACCAGTTCCATCTCGAACAGCGCCTGGTCGATCGTCATCGGTTTGGCGGGGTGTTCCTTCTCCCGCACGATCCGCCCCGGCCCGTCCTCGGATGACGGCGACTCGTCGAGCAGGGTCGCCACCCCGCCGACGGCATCGCTGACCTCGGCGTGTTCCAACTCCGCTGTGGCGGCCGCGACCGAGGTCGGTGTCCGCATCCCGCGGTGCACGCGTCGGCGGTCCGCCGACCGGTGCAGCCGGCTGTCGATCCGGGCGACGCAGGTGTCCAGCGCCGTGTAGAAGTCCGCCGCGCAGGCCTCCGCCCGGACCACGGGGCCACGGGATTTGCAGGTGATCTCCACCCGCTGGCAGGACCCGGCCTGCCTGGGGTTCCGTTCGTGATAGAGCTCGACGTCCACTCCAATGATCTTGTGGTCGTAGCGCTCGATCCGTTGGAGCTTGTCCTCGACGTGTTGACGGAAGTGATCCGGCACTTCCACGTTGCGTCCATGAACAAGAATTTCCACACGACCTCCCTAGCGGTGATCGGTGTCCGGCCCTGTCACCCCCGGGCCTAGCCGTCCACGGCCGCATCGCCGCAGCGCCGTCATCGGCGTCGCCCCGACTCCAGGGCGGTGGGGACCGGACACCTCCTCTCCCTGGGTGTCTCCTGACGCTAGCCGAGGAGACCCGGTCACGGACAGCCCCCTTCGGACCGTCAGTGGGGAACAGACCGGACGACCGGGATCTCGACGTCAGGTCATGCCCAGCCAACCGGCCCTCAACCTCGCCACCATCGCCCGGCCATCTTCTGGCCATCGGGTATCGCCGGAAGGTCGCAGCGACCACGGCCGCCGCCCCGGGCGCCAGGCCAACCACCCGCAGCGCCCGCGCGCCGTCAGCCAGCGTGTTCCCGGTCGTCACAAGATCGTCGACGAGTACCACGACGCCCGGCGGCCGGACCCGCGGGCGGACGGCGACGAACGCGTCACGGACGTTCACCGCCCGTTCCGCCGCGGTGAGTCCGGCGGCGTCCAGCGGCCTGCGCCGGAGCCGGAGAATCGGCCACACCAACGCCGGAACGTGACCGCCACCAAGCATCTCCGCCGCCTGGGCGGCGAGCCGCCGGACATGGTCGCCGCCGCGGGCGCGCGCGACGGCGGCTCGCGACGGCACCGGCACCAGCAGCACGCCCGCCCGTGCCCCGCCCACCGCGGCGGCGACGGCAGCCGCCAGCCGGGCGGCCAGCACCCGGCTCAGCTCCCGCCGACCGCGCTCCTTGTACGCGAGGATCGCCGCCCTGGTGGCGCCGTCGTACCGGCCGGCAGCGTAGAGCGGTGGCAGCCCGGCCGGGCCGATGCCGGAGCCCGGAACGTGCGGGAACGGCTCGACCGGCGGCCCGGCGCACGACGGGCACAGGGCGCTGCCGGGAGCTCCGCAGTGGGCGCACCGGACGGGCAGGACGAGGTCGAACAATGCGGCAAACATGCGCCAGACCGTGCCGCGCGATCCGGCCGGGCGGAAGTCCTCCCGGCAAATCTGTGGATGACGGTTTGCCTGTGGATGACGAGTTGCGGCGGACCCCGCAGGAGCCGTACCTATGCAGGACCAGCTGAACGCGGGAGGCCCCAGATGGACCGACGAACAGCCGACGACCCCGGCCCGCTAACCGGGGTAGGCCGGCGCGGAATCGGCGAGGTTGCCTTCGCGCTGCACGCTCGTCCAGGCGTCCTGCGGGTTACGCAACCGCCAGATCCCGTTCTCGGCCACCGCGAGCATCGGCATCTTGGGCGCTGCCGCCAGCGTCGACGGTGGCCCCGGCAGGCCGGACGTGGTGACCGTCTCCGCGGTGGAGCCGTCGACGGTGACCGAGTGCAACGCGGCGTCGCTGGTGCCGCTGCGGGTCAGCACGATCAATTGGTCCGCCGTCGACCACCCGACATCGACCACGTTGCGCAGGTCGGGTGCGATCACGGTCAACTGGCTCAGCGACGCGCCGCCGTTCTGGTTCACCGCGCCGACGTAGAGCTTGCGGTTGCCGGCCGGCCCGGCTACCAGCGCCGCCCGGGCGCCGTCGCGGGAGAGCCGGAGCACGCTCACCGGGCCGATCTGGTCAAGATCCTCCGTGATCACCGGGCTGACCACGCCCTGCCGGCTCACCTGGATGATCTCGGTTCGGTTCCGCACCACCCAGACGGAATCCTGATCGCTCCAGGTCGGTGCGGTCAGGCTGCCGGCGACCAGGCGGCGGGTCAACGGGCCGCGAATGCCGCCGACGAACAGCGCCTCGCCGTGGGAGGCGGGCGCTACCAGGGCCAGGGCGGTCAGGTCGGTGGCGACGCCGACCGAGCGCGCGTGGTAGCTGCTGAGACCGGGGAGCGCGCGACCGTCGGTGGTCCAGACCGTGCTGTTGCGGACAAAGTAGCCGGATGCGGCCGGCGGCAGCGAGTCGGGGTCGTAGCTACCCCAGTCCCTGATGTGCTGCACGTCCGCCAGCCCGGGCAGTTTCAGCGGCTGCCCCTCGTTGAACAGCTGCACGCCGGGAACGGCGAGCTGGGTGAGCGTCCAGGTGATCTGCGCCGAAGCGGCGGCCTGCATCCGCGGGCCGAGCCGGTCCATGCCGGACAGGTACACCCGGACCCGGTCGGAGTCCGGCTGCAGGTCAGCATCCCGGACGACGTTGCTGGCCAGCGCGATGCCGTTGAGATCGGTCCGGACGGCCGCCTGCAGCGACGCCGGCGGCCCTTCCAGCAAGGCATGCAGCAGGAGGTTGGGCAGCGACGCCTGCGGCGCCGAGAACCATCTGGGATCGGGCACGACCCGGCTCTCGGCCTGATTCAGGAAGTAGACGTTCAGCCGGCGGTACGCGGTCTGGAAGTCCGCGACCGAGACGATCACGCCGCTCGGCGGGTTGTCGATCCGCCACTCGCCACCGACCTGCTGCAGCCTGAACTGGTACGTGTACGACCGGGACACCGGGAAGTAGGAGCCGGCGCCATCGACCCGGCCGACCTGGTCAGCCCGGATCGTGATCTCCCGGCCGGACTCACGCTCCTCGGTGTAGGGCTGGCGGGCGAGTACGACCGCACCGATCGCGTCCTGCCAACCTCGGACCGCTCGCGGGGTGAGGTACTGGCGGGCGACAAAGTGCTGGCTCTCCGGGCTGCCGGCGGCGGCGAGGAAGTCACGTACGACGTCGGCCGGCAACTCTCCGGGCTGCGGTGTGATCTGGTAGCGGACGTCCGGTTCGTCGCGGATACCGCCGCGCGGGATCGATTCCACCACGCGCGGCTTGGACGAGGTCGGCACGCCGGCACACGCGGCCAGGGCGGCCAGACTCACGGCCAGCGCCAGCGCCCGGACTCCCGGGTGCCGCACCGACACCGGCCCGCGCACGGCGTTCATCCCCCACCCCGGACGAGGTCGACGCCGACCTGGGCCCGCTGCCGTGTCCGAGCCAGTCGGGCATCCGGTGGCTCGATCGGCAGCGGGGACGCCACGACCACCTCGCCACCGCGGACCGGCAGGGTGAGCCGGAACTGCGCGCCCTGGCCCGGACGGCCCCAGGCATGCAGCCAGCCGCCGTGCAGCCGGGCGTCCTCCAGGCTGATCGACAGACCCAGCCCGGTGCCGCCGGTGCGCCGGTCCCTGGACGGGTCCGCCCGCCAGAACCGGTCGAACACCAGCGCGGCCTCGCCCGCCCGCAGGCCCACTCCATGATCACGCACCGTGATGGCGACCGCGTCGGCGTCGCCCAGCATCCGCACCTCGACCGGCCGGCCCTCGCCGTGCTCGACGGCGTTGATGAGCAGGTTCCGCAGGATCCGGACCACGCGGCGGGCGTCCACCTCGGCGAGCACCGGCCGGTCGGGCAGGTCGATCACGATCGTGCTGCCCTGCTGGCTCGCGATCGCACCGGTCGCGTCGACCACCCCGCGCATCAACGCCCGCAGGTCGGTCACCTCGGCATCCAGCACCGCGACCTGCGCGTCGTACCGGCTGATCTCGAGCAGGTCGGCCAGCAGACCCTCGAACCGGTCGAGCTCGTCCTGCAGCAGCTCCGCCGACCTCCCCACCTCGGGCGAGAAGCCGTCCCGAGAGGCGTGCAGCACGTCCGCCGCCATCCGGACCGTCGTCAGCGGTGTCCGCAGCTCGTGCGAGACGTCGCTGGTGAACCGGCGCTGCAGCCGGGACATCTCCTCCAGCTTCCGGATCTGCCGTTGCAGGCTGTTCGCCATGTCGTTGAACGCGGACGCGAGCAGCGCGAGGTCGTCCTGCCCGCGCACCTGCATGCGTTCCTCCAGCCGGCCAGCGGCGAGCCGCTCGGCCGTCTGCGCGGCCACCCGCACCGGCCGGACGACCTGGCGGGTCACCAGCACCGCGATCGCGCCCAGCAGGAGGACCAGCAGGGTGCCGATCAGCAGGACGGTTCGCCGGATGAGCGCGATCGTCCGTACCTCGTCCTGCAGCGGGAAGATGTAGTACAGCTGGAACGACCCGGCTGGCGCCGCGATCGGTGCGCCGACGATCAACCCGCTGCCGGTGCGCCCGCTGGTGAACCTGATCGGCGAGTAGGCCTCGACGAGGTTCCCGCGGTCCACCGCGGCGCGCAGGTCCGTCGGGATGCTGGTGGCGGCGACATCGCCCGACGTGAACGGCAGGGAGTTCTCCGCCTGCATCACGATCGAGAACAGGCCGGCGTTCGCGCCGCGGCTGGCCAGGTCGGTCGTGGTCAGCGCCTTGAGCGACAGCCGCAAACTCTCCGGGTTGGGGTCGGTCACCACGGAAAGTTGCCGCTGAACGACCACCAGCCCGTTCTTCGTCTCGGCATACGCCGCCCGACGCTTCGCGTTGAGCAGGCCGGTGGTGATCATGTTAACCAGTAGCACGCCGAGGATCAGCACAACGACGCCGGACGCCAGCACGGTGGTCGCGGCGACCCGCAGCTGCAGAGAGCGGCGCCAGCGGTTGGACAGCCAGCGCGGGAGGTCACGGACGTGGCGGGGGACCCGCGACCTGGCCGTGCGGTACGTCCGCCGAGCGGCTGCGGCCCACACCGCCGCCCGGCGGGCCGGACGCGGTGACCCGGGAATAGTGACGTCGCCGGCGACCGCTCCGTCGGCCGCTGCCTGGGCCAGCGGCTGTGCGCGGTGCGCGCTGCCGTTCAGTGCCGGGCCGATCTGTTCCTCGCTGCCGCCGGCCCGCGCCGAGGTGGTCGTCATCTCAGGGCGGCCCCGCCTTGTAGCCGACACCGCGCACGGTCAGCACGATCTCGGGGTGTTCCGGGTCGCGCTCCACCTTCGACCGCAGCCGCTGCACGTGCACGTTGACCAGTCTGGTGTCCGCGGCGTGCCGGTAACCCCAGACCTGCTCCAGCAGCGTCTCCCGGGTGAAGACCTGCCTCGGCTTCCGGGCGAGCGCGACCAGCAGGTCGAACTCCAACGGTGTGAGCGCGATCGAGCCGCCGTTGCGGGAGACCGTGTGGCCGGGTACGTCGATGGCGACGTCGCCGATGGTGAGCGTCTCCGCCGGCGGCTCGTCCGTCCGCCGCAGCCGCGCCCGCACCCGGGCGACCAACTCCTTGGGTTTGAACGGCTTCACCACGTAGTCGTCGGCGCCGGACTCGAGGCCGAGCACGACATCCACGGTGTCACTCTTGGCGGTCAGCATGATGATCGGGACGCCGGACTCGGCCCGGATGGCCTTGCATACGTCGATCCCGCTCATGCCCGGAAGCATCAGATCGAGCAGCACGACGTCGGGTCGGAATTCGCGGAAACTGCCGAGCGCACGGGCTCCGTCGGCGACGAAGGACGGATCGAAGCCCTCCCCACGCAGCACGATTCCCAGCATCTCGGCCAACGCGGGGTCGTCATCGACCACGAGAACGCGTCCCTTCATCCCCCCATGGTGTCACCTGACCGGCGCACACGTGGACTGGTCCGGCTGCACACGGCGACGGGTTCGCGGCGGCTCGGGGCGTGCACGCTCCGCATCGGCCCCGTGGCACCATGGTGCGGCGACATCGAGGCGGCCCGGGGGACGGAAGGCGAGAGAGCGCCGATGAGTCAGGAGCCGGGACAGCATGGTCTGGGGGGGCCATATCCGGCATCTCGACCACCCTCTGGTGACGATTCGGTCGCCGGGTCGGATAACGGACCGCCACCCGCGCCACCCCTGCCGTGGGCCGCACCCGGCGGGCCACCACCCGAACCGGACAGCACGCCGGGCACCGGGCCACTGCCGGTCGCGGTGCCCGGGGGATGGCGACCATCGGCGACCGGCCGGGGCGCGGAGCAATCCGGACTTCCCGTCGGCCTGCTGCCGCTGCGGCCGCTGAGTTTCGGCGAGATCCTGGGCGGCGCCGGTGGGATCTTCCGCCGCAGCCCCGGGCCCGTGCTGGCGGTGGCGCTGCTGCTGGTCACGCTCCAGCAGGTGGCGCTCGTGGTCAGCGTGCTACTGCTGCAGGGTGTTCCGACCGACGTCGGGTTCGCCCCAGGGTTCGACCTGAGCGCGGTCAGCGGCCTCAGCGCGGTGCTCGGGCTGTTCGTCAGCACCCTCGTCGGCGCCGTACTGACCGCGATGATCGTCGTCCTGGTGACTGAGGACATGTTGGGACAGCGGCTCGGTCTCGGGGAGCTCTGGGGCCGTGTCCGGTCCCGGCTGGTCGCGGTCATCGCGGTCTCGCTGCTCACGACCGTGCTCTCGACGCTGGGTCTGGTGCTGCTGCTGGTGCCCGGCGCGATGCTGTGGGCCGGGTGGGCGCTGGTTGTGCCGGCGCTGATGGTGGAACGGCTGGGGCCGATCAAGGCGATGCGCCGGTCGTGGCAACTGGCGTGGCCGGATGTGCTGCGTGTCTTCGCGGTCCGGCTGGTCGGGTTCCTGTTCGGCTTGTTCCTGTTCTATATCGTCGCGCTGCCGTTCGAACTGCTCGGCTTCGTCGCCACCGACGACAGCGGTACGACAGCCGACAATCAGGGGTCACTGCTCGTACTCATGCTCGCCGCCGTCGGCTCGCTCCTGGGCGGCATCCTGATGCGCCCGTTCCTGGCGGCCGTGCTCGCGCTGCTCTACCTGGATCGACGGATGCGCGCGGAGGGCATGGACGTCGTCCTGAACCTGCAGTTCCGGCAGCGGCGCTACCCGCCGGCGGTGCCGCCCGATCAGCCGGCGCGGTCCGACCTGCCGGCGCTGACCGATCCCGGGCTCGGCCGTTGGGCCGGGCCGGTCCCGGTGAGTGGCGGCCCTCCGCCTGCGGCGGGCACGCCATGATCACGCCGCTCGCCGCCTCCCTGCTGCGTGCGCTGGCACCGGTCGACCGGGACACCGCACGGGACGCCGCCGCCCGCGAGCTGTCCAAGGGGATCTACCACGCGGACGACCCGAGCCTGCTCCAGCGGCTCGCGGACCGCGTCGTGCGCTGGCTCGACTCGGTCGGCAACGCTCTCGGCGCCGGCCCGGGGGGCGGCGCGGTCGGGCTGATCGCGATCCTGGTGGTCGTGGGCGGGCTGACCGCGTTGATCCTCTGGCGGACCGGCCCGCTGCGTCGCAGTAGCGCCCGAGGCGCCGGCGGCATCGAACTGTCCGGGCAGCTGGACGCCGGCGAGCACCGCCGCCGCGCGGACGCGTACGCCGAGCAGCAGCGGTACGCCGACGCGGTGCGGGAACGGATGCGCGCGATCGTCCGGGAGCTGGAGGCACGGGCCGTGCTCGACTCACGGCCGGGGCGGACCGCCGACGAGATCGCTCGGGAGGCCGGCGCCCTGGTGCCACAGGTGGCCGGTGACCTGCGGTACGCGGCGCGGATCTTCGAGGAAATCTGGTACGCCGGCCGGCCGGCGACCATGAGCATGGACGTGGCGATGCGGGCGGCGGATCGACGCGTCGCGTCGGCGCGGCTCGCGGTCGGGGTTCCGGTGCCGGCCGGTTCGGGCGGGTACGTGATGCCGCAGTGACCACATTCGGTGCCTGGCTCAGCCCGTCCTGGCGGCCCGTCCGCGGCGTGCGTGGACCTGTCGGCGGGGCGCTGGCCACCCGGACGGCCGGCGTCGAGGCGAGCGTGGCAACCGAGGAGACGAGCGACGCTGCCGTGGGGCCGGCCGGCCGGGTGCCGGACGGTCCGCCACCGCCCTCGCGGCCGGCGTGGTGGCGGCGGTTCCGGGTGCCGCTGCTCGCCACGATCGCCGTGCTGCTGGTCGCGTTGTTCCTCGCGCTCGCCCAATCCCGCAGCGTTCGCGGAGAACTCGACCCGGACGCGGTGGACGGGCACGGCAGCCACGCGCTGGCGGTGCTGCTGGCTGACCGCGGGGTGACGGTGCTGCGGGCGACCCGGCTGACCGATGCGGTTGCCGGCGCCGACGAGCGGTCCATCGTCTTCATCCCGTTCCCCGACCTCGTGCCGACCGGTGTGCTGCGGCAACTGGGCGACCTCGGCAGCGGCCAGGTGGTGTTGGTCGCGCCGGATCACGCCCACCTCGCCGCCGTGACCGAGGACGTCGTCGGCACCGGGCACGTGGACGTCGAGAACCGCGCCGCGGACTGCCCGGTGGATGGCGCGACCGCGGCGGGCGCCGCGGAGACGGGCGGCACCACGTACCGGGTAGACAGCGGCGAGGCCTGCTATCCCGCCGGCTCCGGCGCGACGGTGGCTCTCTCGGCGACCCGCGGCGGGGCCCGGCTGGCTGTGCTCGGCTCGGCGGCGTTCCTGACGAACGCCCGGCTGGCGAACGGCGGCAACGCGGCGCTCGGGCTGAACCTGCTCGGTGCCGACGGCAGCGCCGGCGAGGTGCGCTGGCTGGTGCCGAGCCCAGGGTCGGCCACCACGGGCGGCCAGGCCAGCCTGTCCGACATCCTGCCTGGCTGGGTCGGCCCGGCGGCGCTGCAACTGCTGCTCGCGGCGCTGCTCGCGGCGTTGTGGCGGGCCCGCCGGCTCGGGCCGCCGGTGACGGAGCCGCTCCCGGTCGTCGTCCGATCGGCAGAAGCGGTGGAAGGCCGGGCCCGGCTGTACCGTCGTGCGCAGGCCAGGGATCGTGCCGCCGAGGCGTTACGCGCCGGCGCGCGGGCCCGGCTGGTGCCACGGCTCGGCCTGGAGCGCGATGCCGGCGGGGAACCAGCGCCCGCGGCCGTGGCAGAGGTCATTGCCGACTGGACCGGGCAGCCGGAATCCGCCGTCCGGGATGCGCTCTACGGTCCAGCGCCGACCGACGACGTGACGCTGGTGAAACTGGCCGACTCGCTCGACTCGATAGTTCGTAGCACGCTTGACCCGGAGGTACGCCACCCGTGACGCAACATCCGCCGACGTCTGCTCCGCCCCCGCCACACCCGGCGGCGCAGAGCGGTCCGTCGCCCACGGTCCAGGCGTCGCCGGACGACTCCACCGGCGCGGCACCGGGCGGCTACCCGCCGCAGGGCGCACCGGCCGAGCCGGCACGCCCGGCCGAGCATGCGCGCCCGGCCGAGCAGGCACGCCCCGCCGGGTCGGCCGGCCAGACCGCGCCGACCAGGACGGACGGCACCGGCAACGACACCGGCCCAGCGACCCGCGGGTATCCGGCCAGCGCGCCGGCGGCGCCGGCCGGGCCACCGGCGCCCGGCGGGTACGCCAACGCTCCGGGCGCGGGTCAGCCGGGTCCGCCCAGCGGGTACGGGCAGCGTCCGTCGGCGCCGCCGCAGGCCCGTCCGCCGGCGCGGCCGGCCGGCAACGCCCAGCCCGGCCAGTCCGCCCAGCCGGGCCACCGACCCGGTGGGGACAGCGCACCGGTGAAGACCACAGCCGAGGCCGAGACCGCGCGGGCCGCCCTGAACCGGCTGCGGACGGAGATCGGCAAGGTCGTCGTCGGGCAGGACTCCGCGGTCACCGGCCTGGTGATCGCGCTGCTCTGCCGTGGCCACGTGCTGCTGGAGGGCGTCCCGGGGGTGGCGAAGACCCTCATGGTCCGGGCGCTGGCGGCCTCGCTGACCCTGGATCACAAGCGGCTGCAGTTCACCCCGGACCTCATGCCCGGCGATGTCACCGGTTCGCTGGTCTACGACGCGCGCACGGCTCAGTTCTCGTTCCGCGCCGGCCCCATCTTCACCAACCTGCTGCTGGCCGACGAGATCAACCGCACCCCGCCGAAGACCCAGGCCTCGCTGCTGGAGGCGATGGAGGAGCGGCAGGTCACGATCGACGGGGAGCCGCGCCCGCTGCCCGACCCGTTCCTGGTCATCGCCACCCAGAACCCGATCGAGTACGAGGGCACCTATCCCCTACCCGAGGCGCAACTCGACCGCTTCCTGCTGAAGTTGGCGGTGCCCCTGCCCAGCCGGGACGACGAGTTCCGGGTGCTGAACGCGCACCACCGCGGCTTCGACCCACGGGATCTGCGCGCAGCCGGGGTGACTCCGGTCGCCGGCGCGGCCGACCTGGCCGCCGGCCGGAGCGCGGTGCGCTCGGTGCAGGCCGCGTCCGAGGTACTGGCCTACGTGGTCGACCTGTGCCGGGCCAGCCGGCAGTCGCCATCGCTGTCGCTGGGCGCCTCCCCCCGCGGTGCGACCGCGCTGCTGGCCACCGCGAAGGCGTGGGCCTGGTTGTCCGGCCGCGACTACGTCACCCCGGACGACGTGAAGGCGCTGGCCCGGCCGACGCTGCGGCACCGGGTGATGGTCCGGCCGGAGGCGGAGCTGGAGGGCGTGACCGCCGACGGCGTACTCGACAGCGTGCTGGCCGCCGTGCCGGCACCGCGGTGACCGGCACCGGGCGCGCACGGTCCACAGGAGACAGTCGAACATGGCGATCACCGGCCGCACCGCGCTGGTAGCCGCGGTCGCGGCGCTGACCGCGCCGCTCGGCGCCGCCTGGCTGCTCGCGATCTGCGCGGCGCTGCTGATCGCGGTCGTGGTCGACGTCGCGCTGGCCGCCCGGGTCGGCGACCTGCAGGCGACCCGGCCGGCCACCGCCACGCTGCGGCTCGGCGAGCAGACCGACATCGAACTCATGCTGGTGAACGCCGGCCGGCGGCGGGCCCGCGGGTTGGTCCGCGACGCCTGGCTGCCGTCGGCCGGCGCCAGCCCCCGCGCGCACCGCGTCGACGTGCCGCCGGGTGAGCGGCGCCGGCTGGTCACGACCCTGCGCCCGACCCGCCGCGGGGACCGGACCGCGGCGCACGTGACGATCCGCACGCTCGGTCCGCTCGGCCTCGCCGGGCGGCAGCGCCGGCGGTCGGTGCCCGGGATGATCCGGGTGCTGCCGCCGTTCACGTCCCGCAAGTTCCTGCCGGAGAAGCTGGCCAGGCTCCGCCAACTGGACGGCTCGGTGATGCTGAACCGGCGCGGCCAGGGCACCGAGTTCGACTCGCTCCGGGAGTACGTCGACGGCGATGACGTGCGGTCGATCGACTGGCGGGCCACCGCGCGGCGCGCCGACGTGGTCGTCCGCACCTGGCGGCCGGAGCGGGACCGCCGGCTGGTCTGCGTGCTGGACACCGGCCGCACCTCCGCCGCCCGGGTCGGCGACATCCCACGTCTGGACGCCGCGCTGGACGCCTGCCTGTTGCTCGCCGCGGTCGCCGCCAAGGCCGGCGACCGGGTCGACCTGCTCGCCGCCGACTCGGTCGTGCGCGCGTCGGTGGAAGGCGCGAGCCGCAACGAGGTGCTGCCCAGGCTGGTGCAGGCGACCGCGCTGCTCGAACCGGCGCTGGTCGAGTCCGACGCGCAACTCGTGGTCACCGAAGTGCTCCGGCGGGAACGCAAGCGGGCGCTGGTCGTCCTGTTCACCGCGCTCGACCCGGCGCCGATCGAACACGGCCTGCTGCCCGTGTTGAACGGCCTCACGTCGCGGCACACGGTCGTGCTCGCGGCCGTGGGCGATCCGCGGGTGGCTGAGCTCGCCGGGCGGCGCGGCGACGTGGAGGCCGTGTACGAGGCCGCGTCGGCGGAGCGCACGCTGGCTGACCGCCGCCGCATCACCGCACAACTGCGGCAACGCGGCGTCAAGGTGATCGACGAGCCGGCGGACCTGTTCGCGTCCCGCGTCGCCGACGTCTACCTCTCGCTCAAGGCCGCCGGCCAACTCTGACCGGGCCGCGCCGGCGCCTACGCGACCGGAAGCACGTCCTCGCGCCTGCCGAGGGCGAGGTCGCCGGTCTCGCCGGCGCGGGCCGCGCGGCCGCCGAACCGCACGATGTACCAGAGGAAGGCCGCCTCGGCGACGACGCCGATGCCGATCCGGACCGAGGTCGGCAGCGCGGACGGGGTGACGAACGCCTCGATCGCACCGCTGAGCGCGAGCACCGCGACCAGGCCGATGGCCACGGTCACGGCGACCCGGCCGGCCTCGGCAAGGGCGCGTCCGCGCGGCAGCCGACCAGGGTCGATCCACGCCCAGCCGAGCTTCAACCCGGCGCCGGCCGCGATGAAGACCGCGGTCAGCTCGAGGATCCCGTGCGGGCTGATCAGCCCGAAGAACTGGCCGGCGTGATCGTTGCCCACCATCAGCCCGCCGACGACGCCGACGTTGGCGGCGTTCGCCAGCAGCACGTACGCGGTGAGCAGCACCGTGATGCCGAGGATCAGCGTCGCCGCGGCCACCAGCGCGTTGTTGGTCCAGACCTGCGCCGCGAACGACCGGGCCGGATGCTCGGAGTAGTAGCTGGCGAAGTCGTTGTCCACCAGTTGCCTGATCTCCGTCGGCGTCGCGATCCGGGCCTGCACCTCCGGGTGGCCGCCGATGTAGAAGATCAGCGAGAACGACACCAACGAGAACGCGCTGGCCACGCCGCACCACCACGGCCAGGCCCGGTACACCGCGACCGGGAACGTCACCACGAAGAAGCGGCCCAGATCCCGCCAGGCCGGCGCCGTGGCCCCGGCCACCGCGCTACGCGCCCGCGCCACCAGCGTGGACAGCCGGGCAGCGAGCGCCGGGTCGGGCGACCTGGTCTGGACCACCGACAGGTGCGTCGCCACCCGCTGGTAGAGCGCGACCATCTCGTCGGCCTCTTCGCCGGTCAGCCGGCGGCGCGCGACCAGCGCTTCCAGCCGCTGCCAGTCCGGGGTGTGCCGCGCGACGAACGCGTCGATGTCCACGCCGCACCCCCTCGCCCCGACCGCCCTCGACACCGTACGGGACGCCCGGGACGTTCCATCTGCCCCGGTCCCACCCACCGCGTCCCACACCGATCGGCACCCCGCGCCGTCCACCCGGCGGGAAGCCGACCCACGGCGGGGATGGACGTGTCCGCGCCGTGCGGGAGACTGGGCGGGTGTCCGATGTGGTGACCGGCGAAGCTGTCGCTCTCGACCTCAGGATCGCGCAGCTGCCAGCCCGGATCACCGCCGCCGCGATCGACCTGCTGATCATGGCCGCGACGTACCTGCTGCTCGGGCTCATCGGCGGCTTCACGCTCTCCGGCGTGGTCGACGAGGCGCTGTCGACGGCGCTGTACGTGCTGCTCATCGTCGGCGTGTTCCTCGGCTACCCGGTGATCATGGAGTCGCTCACCCGGGGTCGGACATTCGGCAAGATGGCGCTCGGTATCCGGGTCATCCGGGCCGACGGTGGGCCGATCACATTCCGGCACGCGCTGGTCCGCGGGCTGGTCGGGCTGATCCTGGAACGGCCGGGCCTCGCGCTCGCCGGGTTCGGCCCGGCGCTGGCGGTGTACGTGTGCGCGCTGTCGAAGAACGGCCGACGGATCGGCGACATGGCCGCCGGCACGATGGTGCTGCAGGAGCGCGCCGGCGCCGGGCTCGGCTGGATTCCGTGGATGCCGGCGCCGCTCACCGGCTGGGCGGCCACCGTCGATCTCACCCGTCTCGATGACGGGCTCGCCCTGCAGATCCGCCAGTTCCTCGGCCGCACCCATCAGCTCTACCCGGCCGCGCGCGAGCAACTCGGCCACCTGCTCGCCAGCGAGCTCAGGCAGCGCATCACCCCGGCGCCGCCGCCGGGCACCCCCGGCTGGGCGTACCTGTCCGCGGTCCTCGCCGAGCGCCGGTATCGCGAGGAGACCCGCGCCGCCGCGAGAGCCGGCCGCCCCGCACCGCCACGACCGATCTGGCCACCGCCCTGGCCGCCGATGCCGCTCTCCTACGCCGGCGGCCCGTACCCTGGACAGCCCGTCCCGTACCCGGCTCAGCGCGGCGCCTACCTCGACGTGCCGGGCCGGTATCCGGCTCAGCAGGGTCCGTACGCAGGCACGCCGGGTCAGTACCCGGCGCCCGCGGAGGTTCACGTCGGGCCATCGCACACGTACGCGGGGTCAGGGGCCACGTACCGGGGGCAGCCGGACCCGCGCCCCGCCGCCCCGGCGGGCGCCGCACCCGGCGCCCCGCCTGCCCGGCACCCGGAGGCGCCATCGATGCCGGCCGCCGTTCCCGGGCACGCGGAGCCCTCGCCGGTGGCCTACCCCGGTGCGCTACCCGTGGCCACCATGCCCGGCGGCTCCAACGGCGGACAGCCGGCCCCCGGCACGACGCCGGACCCGCCGGATACGACCGACCCGACCACCTCGGCAGCACCGGGACGAGCCGGCTCCTCCGCGCCGGCGGCAGCGGGGACGCACGACCTGCCGGACCCTGCCGCCGCGACGGCCGCCCACCCACCAGCGGCCGGGAGGCCGGGCCCCGCCGGCGCCGAGCCGGCAGGGCCGGCGCCGACGACCCAGCCCCCCAGCGCCGGGCCGGCAGATGTCGCCCCGCCCCCGGCACCAACGACGCCGTCGGCACCGGTGGAGACGCCCGGCGGCCTGGGAGCCGGCGAGACGGCGGGCCTACCACCCGGCTTCGCGCCACCGGCCTGACGGCCGCCTGCCGCCTGCCGCCGGTGACCGGCGTAGGCCACCGGCGTGACCCGCCCCGGCCACCCGTGACCAGCGTGACCACCGGCGTCGACCAGCGGCGTGGCCGCGCGACGGGTGCCGTGAGCGGCGCCGGGGGCATGACCCGGCGCGACGGACGCCCAGGACCAGCGCCGGTCCGGCATGGCGGCGTGACCGGCGGGTGGTCAGAGGGACGGCGGGGTCTGCAGGGCGGTGAGTTCGAGGGTTGGCGTGGCGAGGACGACGTCGCCGGCCAGGTGGATCGCGCGGGTGGTGCCGGTGGCCAGGTTGGTGACCTCGTAGCGGGCGACCGGCAGCGGGCCGGTCTCGGTGGTATGCGTGTTGATGCCGATCAGCGACCAGGTCTCGTCCACCTGCATGGCGCCGAGCGCGGGCTCGGTGATCAGGACGAGGCGGATCCGGGCCCGGCCGCCGGGGGTGAGGTGGAGCCGGCGTGCGGTGGCGACGAGGAAAGCCGGAGATCGCCCGGTGAGCCCGGACGCGGTGGCGGCCTGCTCGGCCGGCTCGCCGCCGTCCGCGGCCGACCGCAACCAGACCGTCTCCGGGCCGGCCACGCCACCGCGCAGCCGCCAACCGCCGGCCAGCAGTTCGACCCGCACCTGCCGGCCGCCGCCGTCCAGGGTGACGTCCACCCGGCCGATCTCGGGCCCGCCGGCGGTGGGCCGCAGGACCGAGGCGTACCGCCAGCCGGCCGGTCCGGCCGCGCAGGAGAACTCCTCGACGGCGACCGGCTCGCCGCCGTGGTCGTCCAGGTGCAGGTAGCTGCCGCGTGGCACCCCCGCATCCTGCCCGCCGGCCCCGCCGCCGCCGGCGGCGCCCTCGCCGGCCGCGACCAGAGCACGCGAATCCCATGTGGACAGTGACGGTCGGCCGACAGTCCACTGTGGACGCAGAGCGGGGCCCCGCCGGCTGGCCGGCGGGGCACCACGGTGCGCGCAGGACTAGCTGCCGTGCTCCCAGGAGTTGAGGTACTCGGTCTGGGCCGGGGTCAGCTCGTCGATGTCGATGCTCATGGAGGCCAGCTTGAGACGGGCGACCTCCTTGTCGATCTCTTCCGGGACCTCCAGCACGCCGGGACTGAGCTCGCTGTGGTGCTTGGCCAGCCACTCGGCGGTGAGCGCCTGGTCCGAGAACGACATGTCCATGACGGCGGCCGGGTGACCCTCGGCGGCACCGAGGTTCACCAGCCGACCCTCGGCGAGCAGCAGCAGACGGCGGCCGTCGGCCATCACGTACTCGTCGGTCTGGTGCCGGATCTTGGCGTTCTTCGCGACCTTGTTGGCCTCCAGCCACTTGACGTCGATCTCGATGTCGAAGTGGCCGGAGTTGCAGAAGATCGCGCCGTCCTTCATGACCTCGAAGTGCTCGGCGCGCAGCACGTCCCGGTTGCCGGTGACCGTGATGAAGACGTCCCCGATCCGGGCCGCCTCGGTCATCGGCATGACCCGGAAGCCCTCCATGGTCGCGTCCAGCGCCTTGGTCGGGTCGATCTCGGTGACGATCACGTTGGCGCCCATGCCCTTGGCCCGCATGGACACGCCCTTGCCGCAGTAGCCGTAGCCGGCCACCACGACGGTCTTGCCGGCCAGCAGCGTGTTCGTCGACCGGAAGATGGCGTCCAAAGTGGACTGCCCGGTGCCGTACTTGTTGTCGAACATGTGCTTCGTGTCGGTGTCGTTCACCGCCACCATCGGGAACTTCAGCGCGTTATCGGCGGCCATCGCGCGCAGCCGGATCACGCCGGTAGTGGTCTCCTCGCAGCCGGCCTTGACTGTGCCGAGCAGCTCGTTGCGCGAGGTGTGGATGGTGTTGACCAGGTCGCAGCCGTCATCGAAAACGAAGTCGGGCTGACCGTCGAGCGCGGAGTTGATGTGGCTGTAGTAGCCGGCGGTGTCGATCGCATTGCGCGCGAACACGCTGATGCCGTACTCCTCGACCAGCGCGGCCGCGGTGTCGTCCTGTGTGGACAGTGGGTTGGACGCGCACAGGAACAGCTCGGCGCCGCCGGCCTTCAACGCGCGCATCAGGTTCGCCGTCTCGGTGGTCACGTGCATGCAAGCGGCCAGCCGGACGCCGGAGAACGGGCGCTCCTTCTCGAACCGCTCGCGGATCTGGCGCAGCACCGGCATCGAGCGGTCGGCCCATTCGATGCGGCTCTTGCCCTGGGCGGCCAGGGAAGAGTCGGCGATGTCGTGCTTGGGAAGGTCGGTCATCCAGCGCTCCTGTCGGACGGGTGTCAGCAGACCGGGTCGAGCGACCCCGGTGGGTCCCGGCGATCTTCGAGACTAATGGGCAGGCCGGGCCTCCTCCGCTTTCTTGACACGATCCTGTCAAATAACCACGCTGGGGTCGTGCTGGGGATCCGGGAAGCCGCCGCGAAACTCCGAACGACCCCTCGGATGCTCCGCTACCGGGAGTCGCTGGGGCTGCTTCCGGCCGACCGGATGCCGGGCACGCATCGCCGCTACGACGACCAGACATTGCGGGCCGCGTCGTACGCGATCGCGCTGGAACGGGTGTACGACGTGAGCCCGGCCGAGTTGGCGTTCGCGCTGCGGGCGCTGACCGAGCCGGTGCTGCACGAACACATCCGGCGGCTCGGCGAACTGGCCGGCCGGTCCCGCCGGTCGTCGCTGGCCGCGCTGGACTTCGACCAGGAAAAAGCACGGCGGCTGCTGCGGTCGCCCCGATGATGATTTCGGCTGCGGCGGCCGCTCACGCCGAGCTATTATCCCGGCTCGACCTTCACTGAAGGTGGCTTGATCGTCGCACCGCTGTAGCGGGAAGATGGTCCGACTGTCGCCACCAACGGGAGCGGACGGGACGACGTGCAGGACGGCACACCCAGGCTCCTCGCCGACGGCCAGTCCGCCGCGTCGCTGGAGTTTGACGATGCCGAGGCCGACGTTCGCCTCCGCGATCGCATCCGTACGCTGATGGCCGTCGCGCGGGAGCTGTCGGACGCCTGCGCTGATCTGGCCGACGCCCTCCGCCCCCTCCCCGGAAACGGCATGGACGATCCCCTGACCATGGATTTCAGCCGGCTCGCCGCTGAGCGCACCGCCGCGCTGCTGGACGAAGCGGCGTCAGCCACCCGCGGCACCCTGGGCGTGCTCGGCTCCGCCTACGCCGCGCTCGACGAGACCACCACGCCCGTAACCGGCGAGCCGCCGATCGCACTCCCCACCGGGCCGGGCACCCCGGCCGGCCCCCGGCCGGGCGCTCCCGGCCCGGAGCCGCGAGGCCCAGGCGACGCAAGTCACGGGCCGCGCGGCCCAGGCGAGGCCAGCGCGCTGGGAGGCGCACGCGCGGCCGACCTCGCGCCCAGCGGCCCGCGCGAGGCGAACTGGGGGCTGGGCAGCCCACGCGAGACCGGTCTCCCACCTGGCGGCCCCCGCGAGGCGAACTCTGGGCTGGGCAGGCCCGGCGAGGGCCGCTCTGGACCGGGAGGCCCCGGCGAGGCCCGCCTTGGGCTGGACAGCCGCGGCCAGGCCGGCCCCGGATCGGGAAGCCCCGGCGAGACCAGCCTTGGACTGGACAGCCCCGGCCAGGCCGGCCCCGGACCGCGAAGCCCCGGCGAGGCCAGCCTTGGACTGGACAGCCCCGGCGAGATCGGCCCCCGGCCGGGCAGCCTCCGCGAGGCCAGCCATGGGCTGGGCCGCCCCGACGAGGCCCGCCCCGGACCGGGCAGCCCCCGCGAGACCAGCCTTGGACTGGACAGCCCCGGCGAGGCCCGCCCCGGACCGGGCAGCCCCCGCGAGGCGAGCCATGGGCTGGGTAGCCCCGGCGAGGTCGGCCCTGGACCGGGAGGGCCACGCGAGGCGAGCCTTGGGCCCAGCCCGGGGAGCGGTGGTGGGCCGGGCGGCCGGGGGAGCGACGGTCCAGCGCCTGGCCCTGGTGGCGGCGTCAGCCCGGCGCCGGACGCGCCGGCGGAACGGTCCACCGGGCAGCACCGGGCCGCGGCCGCGAACCAGCCCCCGCCGGCGTTTCTCCGGCCGGTCAACACCAGCCTGCCACCGGATCGCCGCCCGCCGGACGCGGGACGCTCCGGCCCCTTCCGGCCCGGCCCGCCCGGACAGTTCCGGCCGGCCGGCGACGCAGGGCAGTTCCGGGCGCCGACTCCCCCGGCCGGGCAACCCCGGGCCGTGCCCCCACCGCCCGTGCCCCCACCGCCCGGGCCGCCGGCCGATCAGATGCCGGCGCCGGATCGGTTCCGGCTGCCGCCAACCGCCGGGGCCGACCCGCCGTCGGACCGGTTCCCGCCGACCGGGCCAGACATGCCGCTGGCCGGCCGAGGACCGGCGCCGGACCGCTTCCGGCTCCCGCCCGCCGAGCCGGCCGACGCACCCGACTGGTACGGGCCTCCGGCCCGCCCGCCAGGCCTCAGCCAGCCGCCCGCTGCGACTCCGGCCCCGACGACCGACACGGGCCGTGGGCCGTTCGAGCCGCCCGCGAGGCAGACCGGTCAGGCCGGAGCCAGCGGTCCGGGCCAGTTCCAGCAGCCCGGACCCACCAGTCCACCCACGGCCGACCGGTTCGGCCCCGTCCCAACCGGACCCCCGAGCGTCCCCGACCGCGACGCCCCCCGGTTCCAGCCACCCGGAGGGGACCCGGGCGAGACGCCCGCGGCCGACCGGTTCCG
>JBBWZH010000132.1:0-2880 GCA_039648995.1 Mycobacteriales bacterium | reverse complement strand
ACTGGCACAGCAACGGCGGCGGCTGGGTGGACAACCGCGCGAACGTGGCCGCCACCGCGTTCGTCGGCCCCCGCGCGGCCGTCTTCGGCAACAGCACGGTCAGCGGCAACGCCCGCATCGAGGACCTGGCCTGGGTGAACAGCGGCGCCACCGTGAGTGGCAACGCGGTCGTCAAGGGCAGCGCGCTCGTGCAGGGCGGCGCGAACCTGTCCGGCAACGTCGTGATCGGCGGCGACGCCGAGCCCTCGGCCGCGTGCGGTTCCGGCACCTACCTGATGTTCTCGGATACCCGCGGCTGTGATGGCGGCCCCGGCGAGACCGACATCAACCCGGCGCACGGCACCTTCAGCGACGCGGATCTGGCCATCACGGGCGCCACCCCGCCGCCGACCACCACCACGGCCGCCCCGCCGACCACGACGCAGGCGCCGCCGACCACGCCGCCGGCCGGCGGGGCAGGCTGCACCGCCACGTACGCGGTGAGCAACCAATGGCAGGGCGGCTTCCAGGTCGACGTGACGGTCAAGGCCGGCGCCGCGCCGATCACCGGCTGGACGGTCGGCTGGACGTTCCCGTCCGGGCAGACCGTCGCCCAGTCCTGGAACACGGTGCTGACCACGACCGGCTCCCGGATCAGCGCCGCCAACGCCGACCACAACGGCAGCCTCGCGGCGGGAGCCAGCACCACGTTCGGTTTCATCGGCAACGCGCCGGGCGCGAACACCGACCCGGCGCCGACCTGCACCGCGCACTAGCTGTACCGAGCCGGGATCCAGCCGGCGGAGGCCGTTGCGGCCTCCGCCGGCCGCCGCGTGCCTGAGCCTCTTGACCGCCATACCCCAGGTGTATCCATACCCCCGCGGGGTACTCTGGCGATGGGTAACGGCGGTGAGCGGGAGGTTGCGGTGCGCGGGTACACGCAGGACAAGGAGGCGCTGGGCAAGCGGCTGCGCCGGATCGAGGGCCAGATCCGCGGGCTGCAGCGGATGGTCGAGGACGACACGTACTGCATCGACGTGCTCACCCAGATCTCCGCGGCCACCCGCGCGCTGGAGGCCGTCGCGCTGGGCCTGCTGGAGGGGCACCTACGCCACTGCGTGCAGGAGGCGATCACGGCCGGCGGGCCGGACGCCGACGACAAGATCACCGAAGCGGCCGCCGCGGTCCGCCGCCTCGTCCGCTCATGACCACTCTGCCCGCCGGCCTCCTGCGCTCCGCTCCTCACTCGCCGGGGCTCGCTGGGATGCTCACTCCGGAGACCGGCTCCTGAGCACGCCACCGATCCGTCCGGGAAGGACACGACGATGATGGCCCGTACGTACACGGTCGAGGGCATGACCTGCGACCACTGCGTCCAGGCGGTGACCAGCGAGGTCGGCAGGGTCCCCGGTGTCACCGGCGTCACGGTCGACCTCGCCGCCGGGGCGGTCACCGTGACCGGCGAGACCCTCGACGACGCCGCGATCAACGCCGCGGTCGACGAGGCCGGCTACACCCTCGTCGGCTGACCCGACCACGTTCCGCACCCACGACGAAGGAACCAGCGATGAGCACCGATGCCCGCGCGGCAGCCGGTAGCCCGGCCACCGGCAGCGCCACGACGGCGCGGGTCGACCTCGAGGTCGGCGGGATGACCTGCGCGTCCTGCGCCGCCCGGATCGAGAAGAAGCTCAACCGGATGGACGGCGTCACGGCGACCGTCAACTACGCCACCGAGACGGCCACCGTCGCCTACCCGCCGGCCGCGGTCACCCCGGCCGATCTGGTGGCCACCGTCGAGGCGACCGGCTACACCGCGCGGCTGCCCCAGCCGCCCACCCCGCCCGGCGGCACCCAGCCGGCCGGCGGGGATGACGGCAGCCGGGACGACGGCGGCCGGGACGACGGCGGCCGGGACGGGACCGCCAGCCTGCGGCAGCGGCTGCTGGTCTCCGCCGCGCTGACCGTGCCGGTGGTCGTCATGGCGATGGTGCCGGCCGCGCAGTTCCGGTTCTGGCAGTGGCTGTCGCTCACGCTGGCCGCCCCGGTGGTGGTGTGGGGCGCCTGGCCGTTCCACCGGGCCGCCGCGGTCAACGCCCGGCACGGCGCCGCGACCATGGACACGCTGATCTCCGTCGGCGTGCTCGCCGCGTTCGGCTGGTCGCTGTGGGCGCTGTTCGCCGGCGGCGCGGGCGAGCCGGGGATGACGATGCCGTTCCGGCTCCTCCCCACCGGCGACCGCGGCCCGGAGATCTACCTCGAGGTCGCGTCCGGCGTCACCACGCTGATCGTCGCGGGCCGGTACTTCGAGGCCCGCGCCAAGCGCCGGTCCGGCGCCGCGCTGCGGGCGCTGCTCGCCCTCGGCGCCAAGGACGTCGCCGTGCTGCGGGACGGGGTGGAGACGCGGATCCCGGTCGAGCAGCTCGCGGTGGGCGACCGGTTCGTCGTCCGGCCGGGGGAGAAGATCGCCACCGACGGCGTGGTCGAGGACGGGACGTCCGCGGTCGACGCGAGCCTGCTCACCGGCGAGTCGGTGCCGGTCGAGGTCGGCCCGGGCGCCGAGGTCGCCGGGGCCACGGTCAACGCCGGCGGCCGGCTGGTCGTGCGTGCCACCCGGGTCGGCACGGACACCGCGCTGGCCCAGATCGCCCGGCTGGTCACCGAGGCGCAGTCGGGCAAGGCGCCGGTGCAACGGCTGGCCGACCGGGTCTCCGCGGTGTTCGTCCCGGTCGTCATCGGCCTGTCGCTGGCCACCCTGGGCTACTGGCTGGCGACCGGGGCCGCCCCGGCGAAGGCGTTCGCCGCCGCGGTCGCGGTGCTGATCATCGCCTGCCCGTGCGCGCTGGGCCTGGCCACCCCGACCGCGCTGCTGGTCGGCACCGGTCGCGGCGCCCAGCTCGG
>JBBWZH010000737.1:0-8362 GCA_039648995.1 Mycobacteriales bacterium | reverse complement strand
CCCGGACGGCGTCGACCACCACACCGGCTTCGACGGCACCGTCGACGAGTACGTCGGCTGGGTCTCGGCGGCGCTGGCTCGTTTCCGCGGCACGACGCACCTGATCGGCAACCACCTGGCCGAGGTGTCCGGCGATCGCGCGGTCGCCGAGACGTACGGCACCGCGACGCACTGGGGCGATCCGCCGGACGACCCGCGGCGCAACTTCACCAGCGGCTTCCGCTACGTCGACCTGATGGAGCGGCGGGACGGGCGGTGGGCGATCGCCGAACGCTGGGCGGTCCGCGAGTGGACCCGCTCGGACGCCGGCAGGTTCGTCCCCAGGGAGGGCGGCGGGCCGACCGGCGCGCGCGACGGCACCGACCCCCTGTACGCGGCGCTGGCCCGGCTCTGACCGCGCAGGCCGCGCCCGGCGGCGGCTGGGCTCAGCCGGCCGGCGGGCGGCGGCCGGTGACCGACCAGTAGACGATGCGCGCCATGGCGGTACGCAGGTCCGCCGTGGCGAGGCCCCACGCCTCCAGGCCGTCGCGGTGCGCCGAGACGTGCGAGAGCATCGAGACCAGCGTGGCGCCGGTGGCCAGCTCGGCCGACCCCGGCGGGCCGTTCCCGCCCCGGTACACCGTCACGGCCTCGGCCAGGGCGAGCGTCACGTCGTTGAGCAGCCGGGTGCGCAGTGCCCGGAAGCGCTGGTCGCCCTCGGCCGTGGCCAGGTCGACCACCCGCAGCAGCGGCTGCTGCTCCCGCCAGAAGTCCAGGAACGCGCCGGCCAGCCGCTCGGCGGCCGGGTAGCCCTGGCGGCCCCGCCAGGACGCCTGCCGGACGACGTCGCCAAGCTGCGCGTGCGCCGCCGCCAACTCGTCGGCCAGCGCGAGCACCGCGGACTCGATGTCGCGGAAGTACTGGTAGAAGGTGGCCGGCGAGGTGCCGGCCTCCCGGGCGATGTCGAGGACGGCCAGCTCCCGGTAGGAGCGGTCGGCCAGCAGCCGCCGGGTCGCGGTGAGCAGCCGCTGCCGGGTGCCCCGGCCGCGGCTGCCCGGGGTTCGGCCGTCGGTGGCGCGTACCTGCGCCTCCGCTGCGTCACTGACCACCCGGCAACCCTACTACCCGGCCGCCCGGGTCTGGACAGCACTCTGACTGTCCGTCAGAATCGGATCTGATGGTTCGTCAGATCGCTTACAACACAGGGCGGAGCGACACATGACCGAACTTCCCAAGATCATCAGCGTGGATGACCACGTGGTCGAGCCGGCGCACGTGTGGCAGACCTGGCTGCCGGCGAAGTTCCGCGACCGCGGGCCGCGGATCGAGCGTCGCGGCATCGGCGAGATCAAGCACATCGGCGGCGGCACCTACCGGCAGACGTTCGATCCGGACGGCCCGCCGGCGGACTGCTGGGTCTTCGGCGACCTCGTCTACATCCACAAGCGACACGTCGCCGCGGTCGGCTACAGCCGCGACGAGATGACGATGACGCCGATGACATACGACGAGATGCGCCCCGGCTGCTACGACCCGGAGGCGCGCGTCGAGGACATGAGGCTCAACTGGGTGGACGGGTCGCTGTGCTTCCCGACCTTCCCACGGTTCTGTGGGCAGACGTTCTCCGAGACGCCCGACCGCGAGCTGGGCCTGGCCTGCGTCCGCGCGTACAACGACTTCATGGTCGAGGAGTGGTGCGGGGACAGCGGCGGGGTGCTGATCCCGCTGATCATCGTGCCGCTCTGGGACGCCGACCTGGCGGCCGCGGAGGTGCGGCGGAACGCCGAGCGGGGCGTGCACGCGGTGTGCTTCAGCGAGATCCCGCCGCACCTCGGGCTGCCCAGCATCCACAGTGGATTCTGGGACCCGTTCCTGGCCACCTGTGAGGAGACCGGGACGACGATCAACATGCACATCGGCTCGTCGTCCCGGATGCCAGCGACCTCCGCCGACGCGCCGGACGCGGTCGCGGCGACGCTGTCGTTCAACAACTCGATGGCCTCGATGGCCGACTGGCTCTTCTCCGGCAAGCTGGTGCGGTTCCCCGACCTACGGCTGGCCTACTCGGAGGGGCAGATCGGCTGGCTGCCGTACCTGCTGGAGCGGGCCGACACCGTCTGGCAGGAGCACCGGGCATGGATCGGGGTGAGCGGCATCGTCCCGGAACTGCCGTCCACCTACTACCGGCGCAACATCTTCGGCTGCTTCTTCCGGGACATGCACGGGGTGCGCGCACGCGACGAGATCGGCATCGACACGATCACCTTCGAGACCGACTACCCGCACACCGACTCGACCTGGCCGCACACGAAGAAGGTCGCCGAGGAGCACCTGGCCGGGCTCACCGATGAGGAGAAGTACAAGATCCTCCGCGGCAACGCGATCCGGATGCTCAGCCTCGACCGGGTCTGAGCCCAACGCCCACCGTGCGCACCCTCACTGCAGGCCGGCGCGCTCGGCGACCAGTCGCCGCAGCTGCGCCGGCGTGCCGTGCAGCAACTGGGTGGTCTTGGCCCGCTTGAGGTAGCGGTGTGCCTCGTGCTCCCAGGTGACGCCGATGCCGCCGTGCAGCTGGATCATGTCGGCGGCGACGTGCCAGAAGACGTCCGCGCAGTGCCGCTTGGCCAGCGGGGCCAGCACCGCAAGCCGGTCCGGCGCCGCCGCCGCGGCCACGGCGGCCCGAGCCGTGGCCCGCGCCGAGGCCACCTCCACGGCGAGGTCGGCGCACCGGTGCCGGAGCGCCTGGAACGCGCCGATCGGCCGGCCGAACTGCACCCGTGTCTTCAGGTACCCGACGGTGGCGTCCAGGCAGTGCTCGGCCGCCCCCACCGACTCGACGGCCAGCAGCACCCGCAGCAGTTCTTCGGCGCGGTCGGCCGGGCCGATCAACGCGGCCGGCGCGGCGGTGAACGCGACCGTTGCCTGCGAGCGGGTCTGGTCCAGCGTGCCGACCGGTGTCACCGCGGCGTCGCCCGCCCGGACCGCATAGAGGGCTCCCCCGGCCCGGGCCAGGAACAGGTCGGCCTCCGCACCGTCCAGCACGTGCGTGGCGACGCCGGACAACCGCCCGCCGGTGGCGGTCAGCCCGCCGGTGAACGCGAACGCCGCGGCCAGCCCGCCGCCGGCGACGCCGCGCAGCCACCCGGCTGCCCCGCCCGCGGCTGCCCCGCCCGCGACGGCCCCGCCCGCGACGGCCCCGCCCGCGACGGCCCCGCCGGCGGCCGCGCCGGTCACCGCCTCGGCGAGCACCGCGGCGGCGAGCGCGGTGGACAGGTACGGCACCGGGAGCAGCACCCGGCCCAGCTCCTCGACCGCGACGGCGACCTCGGCCAGCGTGCCGCCCATGCCGTCGTGGCTCTCCGGGATCGCCAGCGCGGTGAGGCCGAGCTCGCCGGTGAGCCGGCGCCAGGTCCCGGCCGGCTCGGCGGCGGCGTGCCGGGTGGCGAACTCCCGCACGGCCGCGCGCAGGGCGGCCTGCTCGGGGGAATCGGCGTGGTCCACGGTCGTCACGCCCTCGGCAGGCCGAGGTGGCGCTCGGCGATCACATTGCGCTGGATCTCGTTGGAGCCGCCGTAGATCGTGTCGGCGCGGGTGTAGAGGAACAGCCGCTGGGCGTCGGTGAGGTCGTAGCCCGGGCCGACCTGGGTGGCGTCGGCGCCGGCCACGTCCACCGCCAGCTCGCCGAGCCGTTGATGCCAGGGCGCCCAGAGCAGCTTGGCGATGTTCGCCTCGACACCCGGGGTGCTGCCGGCCGGGGTGCCGAGGGTCGCCTCGGCCGTGAACCGCAGCACCTGCAGGCCGATCCAGGCGTCGGCGATCCGCGCCGCGATGTCCGGGTCGCCGATGGCGCCGGTGCTCCGCGCCTCGGCCAGCACGTCCTCGAACTCGCGCTGGAAACCCAACTGCTGGCCGAAGGTGGAGATGCCGCGCTCGACGGCGAGAGTTCCCAGCGCGACCCGCCAGCCGTCGCCCGGCGCACCGACCACGTCGTCGGCGGCGGCCCGGGCACCGTCGAGGAACACCTCGTTGAACTCGGACGTCCCGGTGAGCGCGACGATCGGCCGGACCTCGACGCCGGGCTGGCGCATCGGGACCAGCAGGTACGACAGGCCGCGGTGCCGCTCGGCGGCCGGGTCGGTGCGGGCCAGCACGAAGCACCAGTCCGCGAACTGGGCCAGGGACGTCCACACCTTCTGCCCGTACAGGTGCCACTCGCCGTCGCGCAGCTCGGCGCGGGTCTTCACCGCGGCGAGGTCGGAGCCGGCGTCCGGCTCCGAGTAGCCCTGGCACCACAGCTGCGTGCCGGCGAGGATCCCGGGCAGGAACCGGGCCTTCTGCTCGCGGCTGCCGAACATCAGCAGGGTCGGCCCGAGCAGCTGCTCACCCATGTGCCCGATCCGGCCGGGTCCGCCGGCCCGCGCGTACTCCTCAGCGAAGACCACCTGCCGCGGCCAGGACAGCCCCCGGCCCCCGTCCTCGACCGGCCAGCCCAGACCGATCCAACCGCCCTCGCCGAGCCGCCGCTCCCAGGCCAGCCGCTGCTCAACCATCTCGTGCTCGCGCCCGGGCCCACCCCGGCCGACCAGCCCGGCGAACTCCCCCGTCAGGTTCGCGGCCAGCCAGCCGCGCACCTCGGCCCGAAAGTCCACATCGGACAGCCCGGTCAGCCCAGTCATGAGGCGGCCTCCGGAGTGAGCATCGCAGGTGCCGCCTGCGGCGCCGCGGAGCGGAGCGGAGGAAGCCGGGCCAGCCCAGTCATGTGCCGTAGACCGGGGCTGGTGTGGGCGCGCGGGTGAGCAGCTCACGGATCGGGGCGGCCAGCTCGGCCGGCTCCCAGCGGGCGCCCTTGTCGACCGACGGGCCGTGCTGCCAGCCGTCCGCGACGGCGACCACGCCACCCTCCACTTCGAACACGCGCCCGGTGACGTCGCCCGACTCCGCGCCGGCCAGCCAGACCACCAGTGGCGAGACGTTGCCCGGGTGCATCGCGTCGAAGCCGGTCGCCGGTGGGAGCATCCGCGCGGCGAACACCGCCTCGGTCATCGCGGTCCGCGCGGACGGGGCGATCGCGTTGACCGTGACGCCGTACCGGGCCAGCTCGACCGCGGCGACCACGGTGAGCGCGGCGATGCCGGCCTTGGCCGCGGCGTAGTTGCCCTGGCCGACGCTGCCCATCAGCCCGGCGCCGGAGCTGGTGTTGACGATCCGCCCGGCCACCGGCTCGCCGCGCTTGCCGCGTTCACGCCAGTACCCGGCCGCGTGCCGGATCGGCGCGGCGTGACCCTTCAGGTCGATCCGCAGCACGGTGTCCCAGTCGTCCTCGGACATGGTGGCGAGCATCCGGTCGCGGTTGACGCCGGCGTTGTTCACCAGCGCGTCGAGCGTGCCGAACTCGGCGACCGCCTTGTGCACCAGGGCTTCCGCGTAGGCCCAGTCGCTGACGTCACCGGCGCTGGCGACCGCGGTGCCGCCGGCGGCCCGGATCTCCGCCGCGACCGCCTCGGCGGCCGCACCGAGGTCGTTGACGACCACCCGGTCGCCGTGCCGGCCGAACGCCAGCGCGTGTTCGCGGCCGAGCCCCTGCCCGGCGCCGGTGACGATCACCACCCGGCCCGCCCCGCCGCTCATCGCTGCTCCGCGTCGGCCCGGGCGTCGCGCATCGAACGGGCATCCTGGCCGGCCAGCGGATCGGCACCGACCTCGGCGTTGTGCGCGTGCGCGAAGTGGTGCAGCCCGAACACCGAGTCCATGCCCACCTGCAGGCCCATCGCGTCCTCCGCCTGGTTCACCGCCTTCTTGGTCAGCGCCAGGCCCAGCCGGGGCATCGCGGCGATCTTCCCGGCGATCGCGGTCACCTCGGCGTCCAACCGGTCCCGCGGCACCACCCGGTTGACCATGCCCACCTGCAGCGCGCGGGCCGCGTCGATCCGCTCGCCGAGGAACAGGAATTCCTTGGCCTGCCGGGGCCCGAGCACCCAGGGGTGGGCGAAGTACTCGACGCCCGGGATGCCCATCCGCACCACCGGGTCGGCGAAGAACGCGTCGTCGGTGGCGATGATCAGGTCGCAGACCCAGGCCAGCATCAGCCCGCCGGCGATGCAGGCTCCCTGCACGGCCGCGATGGTCGGCTTCGGCAGCTCCCGCCAGCGCCGGCACATGCCGAGGTAGACCTCCTGCTCGCGCGCGTACCGCAGCTCGCCGCCGGGCTTGCCGACGTGGTCCCACCACAGGCCCGCGCGGCGGTCGAACGACCGGTCCACGTCCCGCCCGGGGGTGCCGATGTCGTGCCCGGCGGAGAAGTGCTTCCCCGCCCCGGCCAGGACGATGACCGCCACCGTGTCGTCGGCGGCGGCCCGGTAGAACGCGTCGTCCAGCGCGTACGTCATCGCCGAGTTCTGCGCGTTGCGGTATTCGGGCCGGTTCATCGTGACCCGGGCGATCGCGCCGTCGACCTCGTAGCGGACCTCGTCGGCCATGCGGCTCACACTCCCAGCGACTCGGCGAGCTCGGCGCGGTGCCGGTGGCTGTCGCCCCAGCTCGGGGCCAGCGCCCAGACCCGCTTGGCGTACAGGTGAAGGTCGTACTCGGTGGTGTAGCCCAGCGCGCCGTGGCACTGGATCGCGGTGCGGGCCACCAGCCGCGCCGCGTCGGAGGCGAGCACCTTGGCCGCCGAGGTCGCGGCGGCGGCGTCGGCGGCTTGGGCGGCCTGCGCCCAGCCGGCCGCGAGCACCATCGGCTCGGCGAACTCGACGGCCACCAGCGCGGCGGCGAGCGCGTGCTTGATCGCCTGGAAACTGCCCACCGGCACGCCGAACTGCTCGCGCCCCCGGACGTAGCCGACGGTCAACTCCAGCATCCGCCGGGCCAGACCGACCAGCAGCGCGGCCGTGCCGAGCACACCGCGCCGCCATGCGGTGTCCATTGTGGACTGGTCGGCCGTGAGCAGCGTGCCGCCGGCCGCCGGCGCCGCCAGCCTGGCGACCGCGCGTGAGCCGTCCACAGTGGGCACCGGCGTCAGCGCGAGCGAGCCGCGGTCGTACAGCCGCAGGCCGTCGCCCGCGCGCAGCACGATCAGCGGCGCGCGTTGCCCGTACGGGACGAGGTCACCGGGCTCGAGCCGCGCGGCCACCAGGACGTCGCCGGCGAGCACCGTCGCCAGCTGATCGGCCGGCAGCAGCGGCGCGGCCACCGCGATCGTCTCGACGGCGGGGACGGGCAGCCCGCTGCGGCCGACCTCGACCAGCAGCGGTACCAGCGCGTTCTCGTCCAGCCCCAGCCCACCGGCGGCGTCCGGGACCAGCGTGCCGGTCACCCCGACCGCGGCCAGTTTCCGCCATGCGGCCGCCACCAGCGCACCGTCGCCGCCGGGCCAGCCGGCCCGGACCACCGCCGCCGGCACCTCCGCGGCCAGCACCTCGGCGGCGGCCGCCCGCAGCGCCGCCGCCTCATCGCTCAGCGCGAACCGCACGGCGGCTACCTCCTCGGCAGGCCGAGCAGCCGCTCGGCCACCACGTTGCGCTGCACCTCGTTGGTCCCCGCGTAGATCGGCCCGGCCAGCGCGAACAGGAACCCGCGCGCCCAGCGGCCGTCCCGCTCGCCGTCCGCGCCGAGCAGGTCCATCGCGGTCTCGTGCAGCCGGACGTCCAGTTCGGACCAGAACAGCTTGTTCAAGCTGGCCTCCGGCCCGACCCGCTGACCGTCCACAATGGAGGTGACCTGTCGCAGGGTGAACGCCTGGTACGCCTGCGCGTCGATCCAGGACTGCACCACCCGGTCCCGCAGCGCCGGCTCCGGGCGGGTGCGGTACAGCTCGATCAGCCGGGCCGCGCTGGTGGTGAACCGGCCGGGCGAGCGCAGGGTCAACCCGCGCTCCGAGCCGGTGGTGGCCATCGCGACCCGCCAGCCCTGGTCCACCCCGCCGAGTACGTCCCGGTCCGGGACCAACACGTCGTCGAAGAACACCTCGGCGAACCCCTCGTCGCCGTCCAACCGCTCGAAGCCGCGGACGGTCACCCCGGGCGCGTCGAGCGGGACGAGGAAGTACGTCAGGCCGCGGTGCCGCTCGGCCGCCGGGTCGGTGCGGAACAGGCCGAACAGGTGGGTGCAGAAGGCGCCGCGGGTGGTCCAGGTCTTCTGCCCGGACAGCCGCCAACCACCGGCCGCGTCGTCCCGAACGGCGCGGCTGGCCACCGCGGCGAGGTCGCTGCCGGCGCCCGGCTCCGACCAGCCCTGGCACCACAGGTCATGCGCGGCGGCCATCCGGGGCAGCAGCCGGTCCTGCTGCTCGGGCGTGCCGAACTCGAACAGCGACGGCGCCAGCAGGAAGATGCCGTTCTGGGTGACCCGCTGCGGCGCGCCGGCCCGGTAGTACTCCTCCTCGAAG
>JBBWZH010000734.1:0-6349 GCA_039648995.1 Mycobacteriales bacterium | reverse complement strand
TGCCGGTGCAGGAGACGGTCGACGCGGTCGCCGAGCTGCGGGCAACCCAACTGCCCGTCGGCGCGGTCCTGGTGAACATGACCCGCCCACCACGGCTGCCCGAGCCGGCGCTGCTGGCCGCCGCGGCGGGCACGGTGGACGCCGCCGAACTGCCCGCGGGCCTGGCCGCCGCCGGGCTGGCCGCCGGGCTCGCCGGCCCGCTGACCGCGGAGGCGGTCGAGCACGCGCAGCGCTGGAGGCTTGAGGACGCCAACAGGGGCACCGTGGCCGCGCTGGGTCTTCCCACCTACGAGTTGCCGTTCCTGCCCGAACCGATGGATCTGGGCGGCCTTTACGCCCTTGCTGAGCGGCTGCGCGACCAGGGCGTCGGGGCGGCGGCGTGACCGACCGGACGCACCGGCCCGGGAAGGCCGCGTCGGCGGGCCCCCGGGCCCGGGTGCTGCTCGACCTGGACAAGGTCGCGCTCGACCCGAAGACGCGGATCATCGTCTGCTGCGGTTCCGGCGGGGTCGGCAAGACGACCACCGCGGCCGCGCTCGGGCTGCGCGCCGCCGAGCGGGGCCGCAAGGTGGTGGTGCTGACCATCGACCCGGCCCGCCGGCTGGCCCAGTCGATGGGGCTCACCGAACTGGACAACACGCCACGCCGGGTCGACACCGGTGACGAAGCCGCCGATAAAGGCGGCGAATTGCACGCGATGATGCTCGACATGAAGCGGACATTCGATGAGATCGTGTCCGCTCACGCCACTCCCGACCGCGCCGAGCAGATCTTCGCGAACCCGTTCTACCAATCCCTCTCGTCCTCTTTCGCCGGCACCCAGGAGTACATGGCGATGGAGAAACTCGGCCAGCTGCGGGCCCGGGACGAGTGGGATCTGATCGTCGTCGACACCCCGCCGTCGCGGTCCGCGCTGGATTTCCTGGACGCTCCGCAGCGGCTCGGCCGGTTCCTGGACGGGCGGATGCTGCGGCTGCTGCTGGCTCCGGCGCGAGCCGGGGGGCGCGCGTACATGAAGGTCGTCGGCGCGTCGTTCGGTCTGTTCACCCGGATCCTCACGAGGATCATCGGCACCGACGCGCTGCGTGACCTGTCCGCGTTCGTCGGGGCGCTGGAGACGATGTTCGGCGGGTTCCGGGAGCGGGCCCAACAGACGTATCGGCTGCTCAGCACCCCTGGCACAGCGTTCCTGGTGGTCGCGGCCCCCGAGCCGGACGCGCTGCGCGAGGCGTCGTACTTCGTCGAGCGGCTGTCCGAGCAGGGCATGCCGCTGGCCGGCCTGGTGCTCAACCGGGTGCGGTTCACGCTGGCACCGGGGCTGTCCGCCGAGCGGGCCGAGGTCGCCGCCGCGGCCCTGGACGAGCAGGGCACCCACGCGACCACGGCCGCGGTGCTGCGCCTGCACGCCGAGCGGATCATGCTGGCCGGGCGGGACCGCCGGATGCGCGACCGTTTCACCAGCGCGCACCCGGACGTCGCCGTTGCCGAGGTACCGGCCCTACCCGATGACGTACACGACCTGGACGGGCTGCGGGCCGTCGGACAGGCGCTCAGCGGTGAACGCCCGGCCACGCCCTAGACAGACACCCCGCGGGCCCTACCCAGCTACCGCCGCCGACGTGTGATCCCGGCGTGCCGCTTCAAGCAAGGCTCGCCAAGACGTCACGTCCGGCCGGCGCCGCAACAGCGCCCGCCGCTCACGCTCCGTCATTCCCCCCCAGACGCCGAACTCCACCCGGTTGTCGAGTGCGTCTGCCAAGCACTCGGTCCGAACCGGGCACCCCATGCAGACCAGCTTCGCGCGATTCTGCGCGGCGCCCTGCACGAAGAGAGTGTCGGGATCGGTCGTGCGACATGCCGCACGAACCGCCCAGCCTGCCGACCAATCAGTGATCATGATTCCAGGTCCCCTAACCTCGGCGCCCCCCACGACAGCGCCGCGCCACACCGTAGGAAAACGGATAGACGACGCGACAGTCCCCGAACGGATCATTGGATGTAGCCCGGCCTGACTAAGGCGGACGCCCGTTTCCGGCGCGATTAGGCGGCCCTGTTCAGCCGCCGTACGGGTGAATGAGTACTAGGCCTTCCAAAGGGCTCCAGCAGGACTCAGCGGGGCGTCCGGGGACGGCCGGGTCGAGTCGCGGATCCTCGACGCCGTAGGCTGCTCGCCATGGCAGGCCCCCGAGCGCGGCAGGTCTTCGCCGCCGTGACGAAGCTCTCACTCGCCATCCTGGTCTCCGGGCTCCTCGTGGCCGGGCTGACCCTTCCGGCCGTGGGCGGTCTCGGCATCGCCACCCGGAACAGCCTCCAGTCATTCGAGGACCAGCCCTGCGACATCCACGACCTCACGAACCCGCCGCAGAAGTCGGTCATCTACGCCGCTGACGGCTCCACCATCGCGTCGCTGTTCTCGTACAACCGCGAGATCGTCCCGATCAAGGGCATCCCGGAGGTGATGAAGAAGGCCGTGGTGGCGATCGAGGACCGGCGCTTCTACAAGCACCACGGCGTGGACACGCAGGGCCTGTTCCGCGCGCTCGTGCGCAACAGCAGCGCCGGCGGCACGGTCCAGGGCGGCTCGACGCTGACCCAGCAGCTGGTCAAGCAGATCAAGCTGTACGAGGCGAAGACGCCGGCCGAGCAGCAGGCCGCGATCGAGCAGACGCCGGCCCGCAAGCTGCTCGAAGCCAAGTGCGCGCTGACCCTGGAGAAGAAGTACAGCAAAGACGAGATCCTCTGGCGGTACCTCAACATCGCCAACTTCGGCGCCGGCGCGTACGGCGTCGGCACCGCCGCCCGGACCTACTTCGGCCGCCCGCTGAGCCAGATCACGCTCGACCAGGCCGCGATGCTGGCCGGCATGGTGCAGAGCCCGACCCGGTACAACCCGTACGAGAACCCGAAGGTCGCGACCGCCCGCCGCAACACGGTGCTGGACGAGATGCGGAGCGTCGGCTACATCACCCAGAAGCAGGCGACCGACGCCAAGAACAAGGTGCTGCGCGTCGCGCCGAAGCAGCCCTCGGCCCGCGACTGCGGGAACGCGAACCGGGCCATCCCGAACGTCGGGTTCTTCTGCGACTACCTCAAGAGCTACCTGGCCAAGATCGGCTTCCCGCAGAGCCGGCTGGAGACCGGCGGTTACAAGATCTACACGACGCTCGACCCGAAGCTGCAGACGTCCGCCCAGGCCGCCGCGTACGACAAGGTGCCACCGGACAAGCGGGCCGCCGCGGTCATGGACCTCCTCGACCCGACCACGGGTGAGATCAAGGCGATGGCGGTCAGCAAGCTTTACAGCAACACCCCCAAGGGCTACGAGCGGACGACACTGCCGCTGCCGACACTGGCGGCCGCCGGCGCCGGCTCGACGTTCAAGCTGTTCACCACGATCGCGGCGCTGTCCATGAAGATCCCGCTGCGCGACTTCAAGATGACGGTGGACGACACATACGACGTCAGCGACAACTGCAAGACGCCCGGCCGGATCGACAAGCCCGTCCACAACGCCGGCCACTACGGCCCCGGCCCGTGGGACATCGAGCACGCGCTGTTCCAGTCGGACAACACGTTCTTCGTCGCGCTGATCGACCAGCAGATGAACTGCGACCCGACCCTGCCGGCGGACTACGCGGTGCGGCTCGGGCTGTCGCTGAAGACACAGAAAGAGGTCAACAGCAAGAAGTCGGTCTACGACGCGGTCACCAGCGAGAAGCAGTACTCGTTCACGCTGGGCCCGAACGGCACCAACCCGCTGGAGTTGGCCGCCGCGTACGGCACCGTCGCCAACCAGGGCAAGTACTGCCCGCCGACCCCGGTCAAGAAGATCGTGGACGCCAGCGGCAAGCCCGTATCGCTGCCCGAGCGGCCGTGCACCCAGGTGCTCGACCCGGGCATCGCCAACACGGTCACCCATGTGCTGGAGAAGGACACCATGCCGGGCTTCCCCGGCACCGCGAACTCGAAGTTCAGCAGCTACTACAGCCAGGGCGGCGACCCGGTCGGCGGCAAGACCGGCACCGCGAGCGCCAGCGTGACCAACGACCAGGGCCGGGACGACACCGGCAAGAACTCGGCCGCCTGGTTCGTCGGCGTCACCCCGCACTGGGCGGGCTCGGTCGCCGTCTTCAACCCGGACAACCCGGCCACCGCGCTCTACGACGTCCCCGGCTTCAACAACGGAGGCCGTGACATCTTCGGTGCGTTCGGGGCCGGCATCTGGATCGAGGCGCTGGGCCCGACCCTGCTGAACTCGCCGGCCTGGCAGTTCCCGCCGGAGGACCCCCAGGTCGTCAACGGCAACAGCATCCCGGTGCCGCCGGTGACCGGGATGGATATCGACACGGCGACCAAGACGCTGGAGGCGGCCGGCTTCGGCATCCAGGTGGCCGCGGACCGGAAGGACGCGGCGCTGCCAGCGGACCGGATCGCCGAACAGTCGCCGAACAGCCGCGGTATCCCCGGCCAGCGCATCGTCGTGTACCTCAGCTCCGGTCACCCGCCGGCCGGCCAGGGATGCCCGGCAGGGCAGGCCTCCCCCCAGCCTGGGAAGCCCTGCCAACCCATCCAGCCGGGCGGGCCGGGCCAGCCCGGTAACAACGGCGGCGGAAACAACGGCGGTGGCCGCGGCGGAGGAGGCGGAGGGGGCGGGGGCTAAACCTCCCGCTGACCGACGAACCGGAGCCCCCGGTGGCCGCATGGCTGCCGGGGGCTCCGTCCGTCTCACGGCCTGCCCGGGCCTGCCGCCTTCTTCCCCGGTCGGCACGCCCGGTGGGCGGGCTCGCGCCGGCTCGCGTCCGGGGCCCGGCGGGCGGCTCGGGTCGTGCCCGCGGGCGGACCGGTCAGCCCGACAACTGGCGGCGAACCTCGTCGGCGATCCGCTTCCCCTCCGCCCGGCCGGCCGAACGGGCCTGAACGGCCTTCACGACAGCGCCCATCTGGCGCAGATTTTCTGCACCCGTCTCCGCGATCGCACCCCGCACCAGACCCTCGATCTCGGCGTCCGACAGCGGCTGCGGGAGGTAACGATCAAGGACTTCACCCTCCGCCCGCTCCCGTTCGGCCCGCTCCGGACGCCCTCCGGCGGTGAAAGCGTCGGCCGCTTCACGCCGTTTCTTGGCCTCCCGGGTCAGCACGCGGAGCACCTCGGCGTCGGTCAGCTCACGCGCGACGGGCCCCGAAACCTCCTCCGTGCTGACCGCGGTGAGCACCAGCCGCAGCGTCGCCGTGGTCAGTTCGTCCCGGCCCTTCATCGCGGCGGTGAGGTCCGCGCGCAGCCGCTCCTTGAGCTCCGTCATGCCTGCGGAAACTACTCTGGTCCCCATGCCGGCCCGAACCAGAATTCCGCTAGCCCTCTTCGCCACCGGTTTGGCCACGCTCGGTTACGCCGCGCTGGTCGAGCGGAACCGGTTCACGCTGCGCCGGTTCGACGTGCCGGTGCTGCCGCCGGGCGCCGCCCCGCTGCGCGTCCTGCACATATCCGACCTGCACCTGACCGCCGGACAGCGGCGCAAGCAGGCCTGGGTGCGCAAGCTGGACGACCTCGAACCGGACCTGGTCGTGAACACCGGCGACACGCTCGCCGGCCTGGACGCCGTCGACTCCGCCCTGAACGCGCTCGGCCCGCTGCTGGCCCGCCCCGGCGTCTTCGTGTTCGGCAACAACGACTTCTACGCGCCACGCCCGAAGAACCCGCTCAAGTACTTCAAGACCGAGCACAAGCGCGTCTACGGCCCGCCGCTGCCCTGGCAGGACCTGCGGGACGGCATGCTCGCCGCCGGCTGGCTGGACGCCACCCACGCCCGCGCCACGATCAAGGCCGGCGGCCGCCTCGTCGCCATCGCCGGAGTCGACGACCCTCACCTCAAGCGCGACCGCTACGACCGCATCGCCGGCCCCGCCGACGCCGCCGCGGACGTCCGGCTAGGCCTCACCCACTCCCCCGAGCCCCGCATCGTGTCCCGCTTCGCCGCCGACGGCTACGACCTGGTCCTCGCCGGCCACACCCACGGCGGCCAACTGCGCATCCCGTTCTTCGGCGCGCTCGTCACCAACTCCGGCATCGACCGCGACCGCGCCCGCTGGCTGCACCGCTGGGACGCCACCCCCACCTACCTGCACGTCTCCGCCGGCCTCGGCACCTCCCCCTACGCCCCCGTCCGCTTCGCCTGCCCCCCGGAAGCGACCCTCCTCACCCTCACCCCCCGCCCTCACTAACCCGGCGGCGGCCGCCCCGACCTGTCCGCTAAGCTTCAACCGCCACCGGGGTGTGGCGCAGCTTGGTAGCGCGCTTCGTTCGGGACGAAGAGGCCGTGGGTTCGAATCCCGCCACCCCGACCAGCTCAGA
>JBBWZH010000726.1:0-4239 GCA_039648995.1 Mycobacteriales bacterium | reverse complement strand
CCGCGCCGGCGTGTGTCGTCCACAGCATCGCCGGGATGTTCTGCTGCTCCCACCCGATCGTGTCCGGGTAGCTGTTCTCCAGAACCACGATCGTGTTCGGGTTGGCCTGCCGGACCGCCTTCACCAGCGCTTCCTGCCCCGCGGCAAGATCCATTGTGGACCGGTCGTGGTCCTCCCGGCCGTTGATGAACGGCATGCTGCCGACGACGACCACCGCGGCGTCGGCGCCGCGGGCCGCAGCGACCGCGCTGTCCACCCCGCTGGTCAGGGTTTCCTTGCTGAACTCGGTCGCCGCGTCAGCGGTGGCGGCGCCGAGGTTCAGCGTGCCGTCCGGATGCACGGTCAGGTACGGCGTGCGGAATGGCACCGACCAGTCGAATGCGGCCTCGTAACCGGCGTACCGGATCACGACGTTGCCGTCCGGCCGCTGCTCCAGCTTGAACTGCTGCTGGACGAACCAGTTGTTCGGCTGGTCCTGGTCATTGCGGAAGTCGTTGAAGTTGTAGCCGAGGTACTTGCCGTTGGCGACCGAGCGCAGCGCCAGCACGCCCTGGCCCCAGTCGAAGGCGTCGAACTGGGTAGCGGGCGCCGCGGTGGTGGCGTTCTCGGCCAGAGTGGCGCCGGTGGCGCCGGTGCCGGCGGTCACGTACTTGCCGGTGCTGACGTCCTTGAGCGCGATCCGGTCGACGCCCTCGCTGGACGCCACCGTCGCGCCGGCACCGAGCCGCTGGGTGATCCCGGCCAGCGGAGTTACCGTGTACGGCAGCTTGCCGGAGTACCAGTCGGTGTAGAGCGTGTTCTCCAGCGGGCCGACGACAGCGACCTTCTTCGTCCGCGCCGGGTTCAGCGGCAGCGCGTTCGCCGAGTTCTTCAGCAGCACGATGGCCTCGTCCGCGGTCTTGCGGGCGAGCTGCTGGTGCGCCGGGCTGTTGATGACGGCCGGCGTGATCTTCGCGTAGGGGCCGCCGTCCGGGTCGAAGTCACCGAGCCGGAAGCGGAGCTCGAGCACGTGCCGCACCGAGGTGTCGATGTCCTGCTCGGTGATCAGGCCCTGCGCCAGCGCGGTCCTGATCGCGTCGGTCATCCGCCGCGGGTTGTTGCCGTCGGCGGTGAAGCTGTCCAGACCGGCCTTGAACAGCGCCGCGTCCGCCTCCGGCTGGCTGCCGAAGTAGGCCTGCGACCCGGTCAGGTTGTACGGGGCGGACGCATCGCTGACGTTGAACAGCGGCTTGTCCGTCCACGTGCGAACGACGTCGTTGAGGTCCTGGCTGACCGTGTTCGGCCGGCCGTTGACCAGGTTGTAGGACGCCATCACGCCGGTGGCCGCGTTCGCCGCGATCGCGGGCTGGAACGCCTTCTGGTCGTACTCGTGCAGCACCCGGGCCGGCAGGTTGGACGAGGTCGTGTCGCGGTGTACCTCGTTGTTGTTGGCCAGGTAGTGCTTCAACGTCGGCGCGGCCCGCAGGTAGAACGGGTCGTTGCCCTCCATGCCCGAGCCGTACGCGGTGGAGATCGCGCCGGTCAACGTCGGGTCCTCGGAGTAGCCCTCCTCGTTGCGGCCCCAGCGCGGGTCGCGCAGCAGGTTGACGACCGGCGCCCACAGGTTGGTGCCCCAGACACGCGGGTCGATCGCGTTGTAGCCGCGGGCTTCCTCGCCGACAGCGGTGCCGACCTGCTTGATCAGCCCGGTGTCCCAGGTGCTGGCCAGGCCGATCGCCTGCGGGAACACGGTGCCCTGCGCGGTGACGACGTTGCCGTTGTCGGCGTAGTTGTTCGTCCACGCGACGCCGTGCAGCGCCTCGGTGCCGGCCTTGAACAGCTTGATGCCCAGCCGCGGGATCTCCGGCTGGTACTGGTGCAGGAAGCCGATCTTCTCGTCCAGGGTGAGCCGGCCGAGCAGGTCGTCGACGCGGGTCGACAGCGACAGCCGCGGATCTTGGAACGGGAACTGCGGCGCCGGCGCGGCACTGGCCAGGCCGGGCGCGGCGGCTACCGGCGCGGCCAGCGCCAGGGCCAGCAGGGCCCTGACCGAGCGGCGGGCTGGACGCCGCCGCCGGGTGGCTAACCGCGCGCTGGGAGCGGTCCGTCGGGTGATGTGCATTGCGCACCTCCGGAAGGCGGGCCTGCCGCTGACCCTGGTCGAAGCGATTCGACGGACCGTTCGACTATTCGCTGACGGTAATAGAGGGGAGCGGTGAGGAATATGTCACTCAGGCCCCGAAGCGTCAAGATTGGCTAGGCCGAGCAGCGTACAGAGCGCGCTGCACACCGCCGGTCGGTGGCGCCGCCCTTGTCGAATCGCTTCGGCGATCTTAATCTTCGAGAAATCGAAACGGTTCGAGGTGGAGAGGGCGATGAGGTTGGAAGGGAGGGGCCGGGTGGTCACCATCGCGGAGGTCGCGCAGCACGCCGGGGTGGCGCCGAGCACGGTGTCGTACGTCCTGTCCGGGAAGCGGTCGATCTCGCCGAAGACCCGCCGCCGGGTCGAGGACAGCATCCGCGTCCTGAACTACCACCCGCACGCCGGCGCCCGCGCGCTGGCCAGCCAGCGGTCGAACGTGATCGCGCTGGTGGTGCCGCTGCGGCCGGGCATGCACGTGCCGGTGCTGATGCAGTTCGCGATCAGCGTGGTGACCACCGCCCGCCGGTTCGACCAGGACGTGCTGCTGCTCACCGCGGACGAGGGCCCCGCCGGGCTACGCCGGGTCGCCGCCAGCGCGCTGGTCGACGCGCTGATCGTGATGGATGTCGAGTTGCACGACCAGCGGCTGCCCGAGCTGCGCACGCTGCACCAGCCGTCTGTCCTCATCGGAATCCCCGCCGATACCGCGGGCCTGACCTGTATCGACCTGGACTTCGCCGCCGCCGGAGCGCTCTGTGTAGACCACCTGGCCGACCTCGGGCACCGGTCCATCGGGTTGATCGGCCCACCGACCGCCGTCTACGAGCGGGAGACGGGCTTCGCCACCCGGACGATCAACGGCTTCGAGCAGGCCGTCGCGCGGCGCGGGCTGGCCGCCAGCACGCTCCCGTGCGAGCCCACCTACGAGGCGGTCCGGCGAACGCTGGACGACCTGTTCCGGGCCCAGCCCGCACCGACCGGGCTGGTTGTCCACAACGAGGCGGTAATCTCGCCGCTGCTCGACTCGCTGCACCAGTTGGGCCGCCGGGTGCCGGAGGATGTCTCGATCGTCGCGATCTGCCCGGCCGACGTGGCCGAGCGGGCGGTGCCGCCGCTGTCATCGGTGCTGATCCCGGCCGAGGACGTCGGGCGGCTGGCGGTCGAGCTGCTGATGGATAGCCTCGAAGGACGCCAGAACCGGCAGACCACCCTGCTCGCCCCCCGCCTTACCCGCCGCCGGAGCGCCGCCACCGCCACCGGATAGCACCGTCCGCACTCGTCGTACCGCTTGGTCGAATTCACCGTCGAACAGATCGAACCGCTTCGATAGGAACCTGGAGCGACTGCGCCTGGCAGGCCGGCGGGATCGACGGGCTCCACCGACAGGAAGGGAACCGCCGTGAGCATGTTCCGAGAGGTCACGGGTGGCCTGGAATGCCGCGATGGGCACGAAGTCGTCCGGGTCGAGCCGTGGGGTTCCGACAGCGTCCGGGTGCGCGTCGGGTTCGACCGGCTTCTGGACGGCAGCGCCGGCGCGCTCGGCGACCGTCCACAAGGGACGGCCGAGATCAAGGTGAGCTCCGACGCGGCCCGGCTGGTGAACGGCCGGCTGGCCGTCGACATCAGCGCGGACGGGCTGCTCCGGTTCGAGCGGGTGGAGACCGGGGACGAGTTGCTGGCCGAGGAGCGGGCGCACTTCTGGTGGCCGGGCGCACGCCGGTTCGTCGCCACCGGGAACGGCTACCACCGGATCGAGCAGCGGTTCCGCGCCTACCCGGACGAGAAGCTGTTCGGCCTCGGTCAGCACCAGCACGGCCGGTTCGATCAGAAGGGACTCGTCATCGACCTGGTGCAGCGCAACGCCGAGGTGACGATCCCGTTCCTGGTCTCCAGCCGGGGCTACGGCTTGCTCTGGAACTCACCGGCGGTGGGCCGGGTCGAGTTGGCCGGCAACGGCACGCGCTGGGTGGCCGACTCCGCGCGGCAGCTCGACTACTGGGTCACCACCGGCGACGGCCCGGCCGACCTGCTGGCCAACTACACCGGTGCCACCGGGCGGGCGCCGATGCTGCCCGACTGGGCCGCCGGGTTCTGGCAGAGCAAGCTGCGCTACCAGA
>JBBWZH010000709.1:0-5687 GCA_039648995.1 Mycobacteriales bacterium | reverse complement strand
CGGCTCGTCGTTCCAGTCGTCGTCCCGATATCCGGCCACGGGCGCTCCTCCTTGCTCCTCGGTCTGCGACCGGCCACCGGTGGCGGGGCCGTGCCTCCTACGATGCGGCCATGAGTTCCGCCGCGCCGTTGTCGCCGCACGCCTCCCTTCCCGTGCCGGACGGTCTTGTGCTCGCCCCGTTCCGGGCCCTTCGGTACGCCGATGTCGGCGGCGCCGAACTTGCCCGGCTCCTCTCACCGCCGTACGACGTGATCGACGTCGACGAGCGGCGGGCGCTCGAAGGCGCCGACCCGCGCAATGTTGTCCGCCTCATCCTCCCACGCGACGAGAACGGCCTGCCCGGCAGCGGCTACCCGCTGGCGGCACGCCGGCTCAGCGAGTGGCGGGCGGCCGGCGTGCTGCGCCCGGACGAGCGGCCTGCGCTCTATGTCTACGAGATGGACGATGCGGGCGCACGCACCCGCGGGCTGGTCGGCGCGGTCGGCCTGGCGGCACCCGAGGCCAACATCGTGCTGCCACACGAGAACACCATGGCCGGCCCGGTCGCCGACCGGCTCGCGTTGACCGAGGCGACCGCCGCCAACCTGGAACCGATCTACCTGGTCTACGCCGGTGGCGGCGCGGCCACCGAGGTGGTGGCCGCGTTCGACGGGCAGCCGCCGCTGGTGGAGACGACCGCGGCGGACGGCGTGCGGCACCGGCTCTGGGCGCTGACCGACCCGGGCGCGCTCGCGGACGTCGCCGCCGACCTGCTGCCACGCCGGGCCACGATCGCCGACGGCCACCACCGCTACGCCACGTACCTGCGGCACCAGGCGGACCGGCACGCCGCAGGCGCCGGCCCGGGGCCGTGGGACCGCGGTCTCGCCCTGCTGGTCGACGCCACCGCCTACGGGCCGCAGGTGCACCCGATCCACCGGGTCATCCCCGGCCTCGCGCTGGCCGACGCGGAGCGGTCCGCCGCGGCCGGGTTCGCGGTGCGCGAGATCGCCGGCGGCGAGCCGGACGCGCTCGCCGCGCTCGCCACCGCCGGCAAGGACAGCCCGGCCTTTCTCATCACCGACGGCACACGCTGGGTGCTGCTGACCGACCCGGACCCGGCCGCGCTGGCCGAGGCCGTCCCGGCTGACCGCTCGGCCGCCTGGCAGCGGCTGGACGTGACCATCGCGCACCGCCTGCTCGTCGATCACCTCTGGCAACTGCGCGACCACGAGGACGTCGTCGGCTTCCGGCACGACATCCCGGCCGCCCTCACGGCCGCCCGGGACTCCGGCGGCACCGCGCTGCTGTTGAACCCGACCCCGGTCGAGGCCGTGGTCGACGTCGCCGCGGCCGGCGACCGCATGCCTCGCAAGTCAACCTTGTTCACCCCGAAACCCCGGACGGGCCTGCTGATCCGCGCCTACGCCGACGAACCCGACCGCCCGTGACGGGAGGCGCCGGACGCCCGTCCCCCGCGTAGTGCGCGGTCGACTCGCCCCACCTCCGGGCAGACTGTCCACAGTGGACAGGACGGCGCGGCGGCGGTTCGTACACTCCGGGCGAAGGAGCCCGACAGCGCGACTGGCAGGCATCGAACCGACGGGTACTACGACCCGATCGGGTCACTCCCCGCCGCGGTTGAGCCGTCGGGGCGGGCCGCGTCCACCGGCTGGTCGACCTCGATGCCGCCGGCTGGGATCGCGGTCTCCGGCGAGCTGAACACCAGGGCAGCTGTGAAGGGCCTACCGCCGGTAGCAGCGGCACCCTCGGACGGGTCGACCGGCGCACCAGCATGCCGGGCGTCGTCGGGACCGCCGTCTGGTGCCTCGCGCGGGAGCTCGGCCATGTCCTCCACCGTTTCGTCCTCCACCGTTTCGTTCGTCCCCGGGCCAGCTGCCTCGGCCGCCCCGTCGCCCGCGACGTCGAGCGGTTCTTCGTCGGTGGCGGATGCCTTCGCCAGGCCGGCGAGTTCGTCCGCGGCGGGCGGGTACGCGGCGGACTCGGTTGCCGCGCCGGGCGCGGAACCACTGCCGCCGTGGAACGCGCCGGCCGTGCCGGCGTCCACGGCCGGACCGGGCGGCTCGGCCGCGGCCTCGTCGCCGGACACGCCGGCGATACCGGTCGTCGGTACCGTGCCGGCGTCCACGGCCGGACCGGGCGGCTCGGCCGCAGCCTCGTCGCCGGACACGCCGGCGATACCGGTCGTCGGTACCGCGCTGACCTCAGTGGACGGATCGACCGGCGCACCGGGAACCTCGTCCTCGCCGGCCGCAGCGGCCGCGGTCGACAGCGGTCCGCCGTCGAACTCGACGGCATCCTCGAACTCCACGTCGTCGAGGCCGGCCTCGGCAACGTCGTCCGCACCGACATCGAGGTCCTCGTCCTGGTAACCGTCCTCGTCATCGGCCAGGTCGTCATCGGCCAGGTCGTCATCGGCCAGATCGTCATCGGCGACGTCGAGGGTGAAGCCGTCGAGGACAAGGAGGCGCTCGGCGGCGTCGGTGGTGCCGTCGGCGTCGACCTCGGCGGCCGCGACGAACCACTCGCGAGCCGCCTGCTCCCGGCCGAGGGCGAGCAGCAGGTCGGCGTACGCATAGCGCAGCCGGGCCGACCAGGGCCGGACCACGGACCGGTCAAGGTCGGGACCCTCAAGAGCCACCAGCCCGGCGTCGAGCTGGCCGAGGTCCCGCCGCGCCCCGGATTCCACTATCCGCATCTCCGCACGCAGCGGCGCCGGCAGCGCGATGGCCTCGGCCGAGCGGGCCAATGTCAGCGCACGCTCCGGGCGGCCCAGCGCACGTTCGCTGTCCGCGATCAGCGGCAGATGGCTGGCGTCGCCGGTCAGCCGGCGCGCGGTGCGCAGCTCGGCAATCGCCTCGGCCCACTCACCGGCGCGGTACGCGGCGATGCCGGCCGCCTCGCGCACCGAACCGAGCCGCGCGCCGAACGCGCGGGCCGCCCGGGCCTGGGCCAGTGCCGCCTCCGGGTCCTCATCCAGCAACTGGGCGGTGGCGACCAGGTGCCGCGCTACCCGCTCGGCCACCGGCGGGGCGAGCGTCCGCAGCTCGGCCCGCACGTCCGGTGCCAGTTCCCGCGGGTCCGCGTCCGCCGGCGGTTCGACCACGCCCTCCGCTGTCGCCCGGCCAGGCCTGCGCTCCCCCGCCGGGTCCGCACCGGGCCTCCGTCGGTCGTCCCCCGGATGCCGCCGCCCGCCGTCCGGCGCGGACCGCCCGGCACCGGGCCGACCCGCACCGCGCGCTCCCGCCGGACCCCCCGACCGCCGGCCCGAGTCATCCCGTCGGTCCACAGTGGACCGTGCACCGGGCCGGCCGGCGCGATCAGGCCGTGGCCGGACAGGCCGGTCGGTTCCGCTCGCCACGCCAGGCGTCTCGCCACCGGCGGACCGAGCCGACCGCTCCCCGCGGGCCGCGTCGTCCGTACGGCCAGCGGCGGGAGTCCACTCACCCTCAGCCGCCGGCGGCCCACCGGCGGCGCTTGCGACGCCGCTGTCGGCGGCACCGACCCAGCGAGCCGCGAACGCTTCGTCCCGCCCCATTCCACCGCTCGTGCCGCTCGTGCGGCTCGGGTCCTGGTCCCGGCGCGAACGGTCGGCATCCACACCGGCACGATCCCGGGTCGGCCGCGCCGCGCTGCCATCCGCGGCCGCGTCGGCGGCCGATCGCGACCCGCGCGACTCGCCAGCGGGATATCGAGAACCGCCGCCGGCGGTCGCCCCGTCCGACCGCCGACCCGACTCGCCCCCCGGCCGGGACCGCCGCGGCGGCCCGTCATCGCCTTGGCGCCCGCGGCCACCGGTGCCGCGCGGCACTCCCCGCCGCGCGGCATCCCCGCTCGCGGACCGCCCACCAGCGGCTGACCCGACACGACCACCTGTGGCGCCAGCGAACCGACCGCCACGCGAGTCGCCACCGGCCGACGTCCCACGGCCGGCCACGCTCCGCCGGTCGCTCCCTTCAGCGAAGCCACCGCTTCCGCCGGTCGAACCCCGCCGGTCGCCGGCACCCGGGGCGTACCGGCTGCCCGCGGAACCGCTACCAGCGGAACGGCCGCCGCGCGGACCACCGTCGGCGAACCGACCGTCAGCCGCCGGCGACCCACCCCGGCCGGCGGCTCGGCGCCGATCTCCACTATCCCCGGCCGGGCGGGACCCTCGACTGCCGCCGCCCGTGCCGCCGGCCGACCGATCGGAATCCCGGCCGCCGCCGGCAGTACCACCGCGCCCCACGGACCCACGCCAGCTCGGGCCATCCGCGCCGGAGCGCGCCCCGCCCGCACCAGCGGATCCAGCACCGGCGGAACCGCGTCCCGCCCGACCGTCGCGGCCGGAAGCATCGCGAGAAGCTGCTGGGCCGCTCCCGGAGTACCGACCACCGGCCGCCGAACCACCGGCCGCCCGCGGGCGCGAGCTAGCCCCGTCCGTGAACCCCCCGGCGGACTGATCGGAATAACGGCTACCGCCCGAAGCGCGACCGGCGCCCGCCGAACCACCGGTCGCCCGCGGGCGCGAGCTAGCGCCGTCCCTGAACCCGCCGGCGGACTCATCGGAATAATGGCTACCGCCCGAAGCGCGACCGGCACCTCCAGACCGCGAACGCGAGCTGGACCCGCCAGAAGAGCCACCGGGGCCACCCCCGGAATACCTGCTGCCGCCGGTCGAGGCACGACCAGTAGCGGAGCCGCTATCGGAGTACCTGCTGCCGCCAGCCGCGCGACCACGGCCCGCGCTCCCGGCCCGGCCCGCGCCCCGCGGTGCGCCACCAGCCGCACCTCGACCATGGCCGGGGCCGCCGGAAGACGTCCGGGAACCGCCCTCGGCGTACCTGTCGCCGCCGGTCGAGGCACGACCAGCGCCCGCGGCTCGCGGTCCACCGGAGCCGCCGGACCTGCCACGATCCGTCGAGCCAGTACCGGCGCCTCGCCGGCCGCCGGACCCACCAGCCCCTGAACGGCCTCCGCTGGCGGCGTCCCGGTCGCGACCGTAGGCGCCTACCGCCGGCCCGCCAGACTGGGCACGGGGGCCGCCATCAGCTCCGCCGGCGCGACCGCGTGAACCACCGGCGATCGGCCGACCCGAGCGGGGCTGGACCGCCCCGGCCACCCGCCGGCCGGTGCCCGCACCGCTCTGCGTTCCGGAGCCGCCGGCTCGACCGCCCCGCGCGACGGCACCACCTCGGCGGGCGTCAGAACCTCGGCCGGCATTTGCCGCCTGGCCACGTCGGCTCGACTGGTCCGCCATTACATCCTCCGCGTCACTATTAAAATCGACTTGTTAGCAAACACGTCGATGGGGGCCACCACAGTGGCCCCCATCGAGGAAGTGTGTCCGGCGACGTCCTACTCTCCCACGCAGTCTCCCACGCAGTACCATCGGCGCAGAAGGGCTTAGCTTCCGGGTTCGGGATGGGACCGGGCGTTTCCCCTTCGCCATGATCGCCGAAACTCTATGGAGATGTGGTCTTCCGACCGCACCTCGGGAACCGCACAGTGGACGCGAAACAAGAATTATGTGGCAAGTCCTCGGCCTATTAGTACCGGTCAGCTACGTGCGTTACCGCACTTACACTTCCGGCCTATCAACCCGATGGTCTACTCGGGGGCCTTACTCCACAAAGGGATGGGAGACCTCATCTTGAAGCGAGCTTCCCGCTTAGATGCTTTCAGCGGTTATCCCTGCCGAACGTAGC
>JBBWZH010000652.1:0-3738 GCA_039648995.1 Mycobacteriales bacterium | reverse complement strand
ACGTCCCGCGGGTCGGCGCCGAGTGACCGCCGGCCGAGCACCAGCAACAGGTCACCGGCATCCACCTCGAGCGTCCGTGCGGACAGCCCGTACCGGGACCGCTGATCGACCCGCACCCGCTGCACCTGTGACCACGGCAGTTGGCCGCGGATCGCGAGCGTGCGCACCAGCAGGCCGCCGCCGTCAGCCCGCAACCGCGGCCGGAGCACCAGGTCGGTAGCCACCAGGCCGGCCAGCCACAGGCCGAGCAGGGCGAACAACAGGCGGCCGGCCGGGTCGGCGCCGGCGGCCAGCGCGACGGCGATCAACGCGCCGGCAGCGGCCATGGCGGTCTCCGCCCGACGGGGTGCCCACTGCATCTGGCCAGCGTACGATCAGTTGAAGCTACCGAGGAGTAACTATGCGCGATGCGGTCATCGTCGAGGCGGTCCGGAGCCCGGTCGGCAGGCGGAACGGCGCGCTGGCCGGCGTCCACCCCGTTGATCTCTCGGCGCATGTGCTGACCGCGCTGGTCCAGCGCACCGGCATCGACCCGGCGGTGGTCGACGACGTGGTGTGGGGCTGCGTGAGCCAGGTCGGCGAGCAGACCTACAACGTCGGCCGGAACGCGGTGCTGGCCGCCGGCTGGCCGGAGTCGGGGCCCGGCACCACGATCGACCGGCAGTGCGGCTCGTCGCAGCAGGCGGTGCATTTCGCCGCCGCGGCGGTCTTGTCGGGCCAGTGCGACGTGGTGGTGGCCGGCGGCGTCGAGTCGATGTCGCGGGTGCCGATGATGTCCTCGATCGGTACCGATCTCGGCTTCCCGTTCGGCCCGGCGCTGCTGGCCCGGTACGACAACGTGCTGTTCAACCAGGGCGTCGGCGCCGAGATGATGGCGCAGCGGTGGAGCCTGTCGCGGGCCCAGCTGGACGAGTACAGCCTCGGCTCGCACACCCGCTCGGCGGCCGCGCAGGACGCGGGGGCGTTCGTGGCCGAGATCGCGCCGGTGACGCTCCCCGACGGGACGGTGGTCGGCGCCGACGAGGGCATCCGGCGGGACAGTTCGCTCGCCTCGCTCGGCACGTTGAAGACCCCGTTCAAGCCGGACGGCGTGGTGACCGCCGGCTCGTCCTCGCAGATCTCCGACGGTGCCGCCGCGCTGCTGGTGATGACCGGCGAGAAGGCGGCCGAGTTGGGGCTGCGCCCGATCGTCCGCGTGCACACCGCGGTGCTGGCCGCGAACGACCCGGTGATCATGCTGACCGCGCCGATTCCGGCCACCGAGAAGGCGTTGAAGCGGTCCGGGCTGGCGATCGGCGACATCGGCACGTTCGAAGTGAATGAGGCTTTTGCGCCGGTGCCGCTGGCGTGGCTGGCCGAGACCGGGGCCGACCCGGCGTTGCTCAACCCGTCCGGCGGGGCTATCGCGCTGGGTCACCCGCTGGGTGGGTCCGGTGCGCGGTTGATGACCACCCTGGTGCACCGGATGCGCGCCGAGGCTCACCACTACGGCCTGCAGACCATGTGCGAGGGCGGCGGGATGGCCAACGCGACGATCCTCGAACTAGTCTGAGCTGCTCGTCCACAACCCTATCCACAGGGCTGTACACGGCGTTCGGCCTAGTCCTGTGGATGACGGGCCCGTTTCGCGGCCCGGTTGTCCACAGCTGTGGATAAGCATGGGGACGAATGACAGCGGTGTCTTTTGCCCGCATTGGGCCGTGCCAGATCGAGTCGCCGCAACGGCCCGGCGCGCGGGCTAGCCGCCACGCCGCCAGGTGGCCTGGCTCAGCGCCAGCGAACGGCCATGCCCAGGCCGCTGACCATCAAGCCGAAACCCACCACGAAGTTCCACGCGCCGAGATCGCGCATGATCGGAACTCGCTCGACCGCGATGTAGTAGACGACGATGTAGGCCAGGCCGAGCAACATCAGCGTGACCATCACGACCGGGTACCACGCCGGACTCGGCGCCTTCTTCTTGGCCGTGACTGACGCGGAGGGCAGGACGTTGCTGGGCGGCGTATATGCCGCCTTCTTACGAACTCGGGACTTCGGCACCTGTTCTCCTCCTGTGCTGCGTCCGGGTTAGCGTAGACGGCAATGACAGTTGGGGAAGACAGGGGTTCGAGCAGATCCGGTCAGCGGACCTGGCGGGCGCTCGTACCGGTCATCGCGCTGCTTGCCGGAGTGCTCTTCGCGACCAGCGCGGAGACCGCGCGGGGCACCGATCTGCGCGCCGGCCGGCGGGTCGAGCTGACCCAGCTCATCACCGCCCAGGAGCGCGCGGTGGGCGGCGCGACCGACCAGGTGCGCACCCTGCAGGGCCAGGTCGACGGGATGGAGAAACAGGCGGCCGGCCGGGACGCGCGGGTGGCCGCGGTGCGGACCGCGACCGAGCCGCTGGAGGCCGGCGTCGGGCTGACGCCGGTCCGCGGGCCGGGGCTGACCGTGGTGCTGGACGACGCGCCCCGGGCCGCGGACGGCGCGCTGCCCAACGGCGCCCGCCCCGACGACGTGATCGTCCACCAGCAGGACGTGCAGGCGGTGGTGAACGCGCTCTGGGCCGGCGGCTCGGACGCCATGTCGATCATGGGGCAGCGGGTTACCGCCACCGGCGCGGTACGGTGTGTCGGCAACACTCTCCTGCTTTATGGTCGTACCTACTCTCCACCGTTCCGGGTGACCGCGATCGGTGACGCGGCCCGCCTACGAGCGGCGCTGGCGCGGCAGCCCGGCGTCGAGCTCTACCGGCAAGCCGTGCGATATTTCGGGCTCGGTTACGACGTGAAGGACGAGCACGAGGTGACTCTCCCGGGCTATGACGGCCCGCTCCGGCTCAGCTACGCGGAGGCGGTGCCTGAGTGAGTGTGTGGATGCCGCCCGAATGGGTTCGGGAGGTACGTAACGATCAGGGCGGTGCGGCCGCCGCCGAGCAGGCGCCGGCCCCGCTGAACAGCAACGACGATGCCGCGCTGGCCGACGATGATGCGGCCGAGCTGCTGGTCACCGACGACTCGGTCACCTGGGAGGACGTCGGGGTCAAGCCCGTCACGCTCCCCTCGGCGGAGTCCCCGGCACCGGTGACCGGCGACGAGGCCGGTGCGCCGGCCGACCAACCGACCATCACCGCCGGGCCCGCCCGCGTCCTGTCGGCAGTCCGCGCCTCCACCGTGCCCCCGGACCAGCCGGCGCCCGGGCCGGCTGAGCCGGTGGTTGTGGGCGCCGAGCGCGTGCCGCCCCCAGCGGCCGACCTGGCCGAGCCGTCGGGCTCCGCCGACCCGGTGCCTGGAGGAACCGACGTCACCGGGCCTACGGGGGGTGAAGCCGTCGGTGCGTCGGCGTCGGCCGCCGAAGCCGCGGTCGATGGGCTGACGACTGCCGCCGCGCCGGAGGTTGGCGGGGGTGCCCGGGGCGGCACGACTGTCGAGCCGGGCGGCGCTGACGCCGGGCTGGATCCGGATCGGTCGGCGCGGCCCGGGCTGCCGGTGGCCGAGCCGGTGGTTGCGGAGCCTCCGGTGGAGCCGGCGGGTGGTGTGGCTGTTGCGGGCGGGGTGGATCTTGGGTCGGACGCGACGATGGTGATCGTGCCTGACCGGGCGCGGTTGGATGTCGTGTCGTCCCCGGCGGCTCCCGCGCCGGTAGCCGAGGTCGCGGCGGCGTCGGATGAGACGGTCGTGATCCGGCCGGATTCGGCTCTGCTGGAAGCGATAGCGGCGGCCGAGGCGCCCGGGAGCCCGAGCGCGGCGGAAGAGTCCG
>JBBWZH010000630.1:0-10827 GCA_039648995.1 Mycobacteriales bacterium | reverse complement strand
CGGACTGCGCTTCAGGCTCATTCACCGCGGCCGGATCGAGCGCTCAGAAGCCCGCGTTCAACGCCTGGAAGTCGGGCTACGAGGCCGCCTGCTCCGGCGCGTCGATCAACTATGACGGGCAGGGCTCCGGCTACGGCCGCACCCAGTTCTACCAGGGCCAGGTTCCGCTGGCCGGCTCGGACGCCGCGATCGCCGACGCCGACCAGGGCAAGGCGGACACCCGCTGCACCGGTGGCAAGGCCGTCGACATCCCGATGGTGATCACGCCGGTCGCGATCGTCTACAACGTGCAGGGCGTGAGCAAGTTGACGCTGACGCCGACACTGCTGGCCAAGATCTTCTCCGGCAAGATCAGCAAGTGGAACGACCCGGCCATCGTGGCGGCCAACTCCGGCACCACGCTGCCGGCCACCACGATCACCACCGTGCACCGCTCGTCCGACTCGGGCACCACCCAGAACTTCGCCCGGTTCCTGGACGCGCAGGCCAAGGCGGACTGGACGTACGGCACCGAGCAGTCCTGGAAGGCCCCGGGCGGTCAGGGCGCCAAGGACTCGGCCGCGATGGTGCAGCAGGTCAAGGGCGCTGACGGCGCGATCGGCTACGTCGACGGCCCGGACGCGGTGAAGAACAGCCTCACGCCGGCCGCGCTGGACACCGGCAGCGGCCCGGTCGAGCTGAACTCCGACTCGGTCAGCAAGGCGGTGGCCGCGGCCACCGCGACGGTGACCGGGCAGGACATCAAGGTGGCCGTCAACTACGGGCTCAAGGACGCCGGCGCGTACCCGGCCATCCTGGTCACGTACGAGATCACCTGCACCAAGGGGCTGGCGGCCGACCAGGCGAAATTCGTGAAGTCGTTCCTCACCTACACCGCCAGCGACGCGGGCCAGGCGGCGCTGGCCCCGATCGGCCACTCGCCGCTGCCGGCCGACCTGCTGTCGAAGGTCAAGGAGGCGGTCGCCGGCCTGAGCGCCGCCTGACCGTCAGGAATCTGCGCCGTCGCGGGTGCGCCTCGCTGCCAAGTGGCGGCGGGGCGCACTTGCGCGAACATATGAACCCTCCTCCGCACTAGGGGTTTCCATGACTCTTCGACCGGGCGCCTGATGAGCCAGCCCACGATCGGCGGCTCGAGCACGCCGTCGACGACGCCCCTGCCCCGGGCATCGGACATCAGCGGCAGTGCGATCCGCCCGGGCGACCGGGTCTTCCGCGGGATCTCGATCGCCGCCGGCGCCACCGTGCTGGCCGTCATGGCCGCGATCGCGGCCTTCCTCGTCTACAAGGCATCCCCGGCGCTGCGCGCCGACACGGTCAACTTCCTGACGTTCAAGCAGTGGTTCCCGGACGAGACCCCGTCCCAGTTCGGCATCGCCGCGATGCTGTTCCACACGCTGGTGACCGGCCTGTTGGCGATGTTGATCGCGGTGCCGGTGGCGCTGGGCATCGCGCTGTTCATCAACTACTACGCGCCGCGCCGGCTCAGCGGCGGTCTGGGCTACCTGGTCGACCTGCTGGCGGCGGTGCCCTCGGTGATATACGGCCTGTGGGGCTACTTCTTCCTCGCCCCGCAGATGACAGGGCTGGTCCGCTGGCTGGACAACTACTTCGGCTGGACGGTCATCTTCAACTACCGCCCGGAGAACCGGCCGAACAACCTCTCCGACTTCACCGCGGGCGTGGTGCTCGCGATCATGATCCTGCCGATCATCTCGGCGATCTCGCGGGAGGTGTTCCGGCAGGTCCCGCGCGACCAGGTGGAGGCAGCACTGGCGCTCGGCGCGACCCGGTGGGAGATGATCCGCACCGCGGTGCTGCCGTTCGGCCGCGGTGGCGTGGTGTCCGCCTCGATCCTCGGCCTCGGCCGCGCGCTCGGCGAGACGCTGGCCGTCACCATCGTGCTGTCCAGCGCATACGGGATCAGCGCGCACATCACCGAGAACGGCGGTGTCACGTTCGCCTCGAACATCGCGCTGAAGTATGGCGAGGCGGGGACGATCGGCACCGGCGCGCTGATCGCCGCCGGCCTCTGCTTGTTCATCATCACGCTCGCGGTGAACTTCAGCGCGCAGCTGATCATCCGCCGGCAGAAGGGGGCGTGACCCGGTGACGCAGACCATCACGGTCGGCAGCCCCGACGACGTGAGCGCCTCGACGCTGTCCGGCCGCAAGCTGCCCGGCTACACCGTGCCGGCGCTGGCGGTGGCCGCGGCGGCGGTGACCGCGCTGCTGTTCGCCGTCACCGGGCTGCAGGGCCGTGCCGACTTCGTGGTCGTCGCGGTGCTGCTGCTGGTGGCCGGGCTGACCGCGCTCAGTTTCGCCGTGGAGGGGCGCCGGCAGGCCAAGGACCGGCTGTTCACCACGCTGGTGATGGCGGCGTTCGTGCTCGCGGTCACCCCGCTGCTGCTGATCATCGGCTTCGCCGTCAAGCGCGGTGCCGGCTCGATCACCGGCAAGTTCCTGACCGTGTCGATGTTCCGGGTCGACACCGACGAGCCCGGTGGCGGCATCTACCACGCGATCGTCGGCACCCTCGAACAGTCGCTGCTGGCGACGCTGATCGCCGCGCCGCTGGGCATCCTGGCGGCCGTCTACCTCGTCGAGTACGGCGGCGGGCGGCCGTTCGCCCGGCTGGTCAGCTTCTTCGTGGACGTGATGACCGGGGTTCCGTCCATTGTGGCCGGTCTGTTCGTCTACACGGCATGGATCCTGGTGCTGGGCTTCGGGAAGTCCGGCTTCGCCGGCTCGCTGGCGCTGCTGATCCTGATGCTGCCGGTGGTGATCCGGTCCACCGAGGAGATGCTCAAGCTGGTTCCGAACGAATTGCGGGAAGCCTCGTACGCGCTGGGTGTGCCGAAATGGCGGACGATCCTGCGGATAGTGCTGCCCACGGCGTTGGGTGGCATCGTGACCGGCGTGATGCTCGGCGTGGCCCGGATCATGGGCGAGACGGCACCGCTGCTGCTGCTGGTCGGCATCAACGAGAAGATCCAGTACAGCCCGTTCGCGTTCGGCAAGAACCCGCACCCGCAGGAGTCCCTACCCACGTATGTCTACGAGCAGTTCCGGGACGCGGTCGGCAATCCGGACTCACCAGCCGCGCACCGTGCCTGGGGCGCCGCGCTGACCCTCATCATCATCATCGGGCTGCTGAACGCGCTGGCCCGGCTCATCGCCCGCTTCGCCCGGGTTCGAACCTAGAAAGGCCCGCCACCATGGCCAAGAGTTTCGATGTCTCCGGGGTGAACATCTACTACGGCAGCTTCATGGCCGTGCAGGACGTGTCGATGACGATCGAGCCGCGCAGCGTGACCGCGTTCATCGGCCCGTCCGGCTGCGGCAAGTCGACCGTGCTGCGGACGCTGAACCGGATGCACGAGGTCATCCCGGGCGCCCGGGTCGAGGGCAAGGTGCTGCTCGACGGCGAGGACATCTACGCGCCGAACGTCGACCCGGTGAACGTGCGCCGCACCATCGGGATGGTATTCCAGCGGCCCAACCCGTTCCCGACGATGTCCATTGCGGACAACGTAGTGGCCGGGCTGAAGCTGGCCGGCCGGACCAAGAAGTCCACTGTGGAGGAGATCGCCGAGCGGTCGCTGCGCGGCGCCAACCTCTGGGAAGAGGTGAAGGACCGGCTGAACAAGCCCGGCGCCGGCCTCTCCGGTGGGCAGCAGCAGCGGCTGTGCATCGCCCGGGCCATCGCGGTCGAGCCGCAGGTGCTGCTGATGGACGAGCCCTGTTCCGCGCTGGACCCCATCTCCACGCTCGCCATCGAGGATCTGATCGGCGAGCTGAAAGAGCGCTACACGATCGTCATCGTCACGCACAACATGCAGCAGGCGGCCCGTGTCTCCGACCGCACCGCCTTCTTCACGCTGTCGGGGGTCGGGAAGCCCGGCCAGCTCATCGAGATGGACGACACCCAGAAGATCTTCAGCAACCCCAGCAACTCCCGCACCGAGGACTACATCACCGGCCGCTTCGGCTGACCCGCGGTACGTGGCCCGGGGCGATCAGGTGCTGCAACTGGTGTCGCTGGCGGTGATCGCGGGCACCGGCGCGGTGGATCGGGGGGTGCCGCCGCTCGTCGTGGTGGCGGCGGCGGTGCTGTTGGCCGGGGTGGCGACCTGCTGGCCGACCTGCACCGCCACCGCACCGCGGTAGTTGGCACCGACGACGAGCTGGAGTGTGTGGCCGAGGCTGCCGTCCTCCTGCAGCACCGCGCCGGGGACGCCGGCGACCAGCGTGCGGGCCGCGTCCGCGCGGTCCGGCGCGTACCGCACCTGAGTCACCTTCGTCCCGGTTGGACCGTTGCCGGTGTTGGTGACCGCGAAGCCGACGCTGGTCAGGTCGGCCGCGGTGCGGGCGGCCAGGCCGGTCAGGCCCACGCCGTTGAGCACCTTCACCGACACGTCGCCGGGCGCCACGGTGAGCGTCACCTTGGCCGCGGTTTTCGGCTTCGTGCCCGGCGCGGTGGTCTTCGGCGGTGCCGGCTTGTCATTGATGATCGAGTCGTACAGCCTGCGGCCGGCCACGTCGTCCAGCAGCACCCTGCCCTTGAGGTTGGTGCCGGGTGGTGTGTAGTCCTGGTTGGCGATCGGGGCGGTGATGAAGCTGACCTTCTTCGGGTCCAGGTCACGCAGCTGGTCGCCGAGCGCCTTGAGGTCCTTGAGCGAGGTGGCCCGGTCCAGCGTGAGTGACTTGGTGGCGGCGTCCAGGAACCGGGTGAGCGCGAGCGGGTTGAACAGCAGCTTGCTACCGGTCGCCTTGCGGATCATCGCGCCGAGGAAGCGCTGCTGCCGCTGGATGCGGCCGATGTCCGAGCCGTCGCCGAGCGTCTTGCGGGCCCGCACATAGGCCAGCGCCTGCGCACCGCGGAGCACCTGGCTGCCCTTGTGCAGCCGCAGCCCGCTCTTCGGGTCGTCGACCTCCTCAGTGGAGCAGATCGTCACGCCGCCGAGCGCCTCCACCATCGTCTGGAAGCCGGTGAAGTCAACCTGCACGTAGTGGTTCACCGAGATGCCGGTCAGCTTCTGTACCGCTAGGACAGTGCACTTTGGACCGCCGACCTCGAAGGCGGAGTTGAACATGCCCTCGCCACCGGGGCTGGTGCCGCCCTTGGTCCGCTGGCAGGGCGGCAGGTCGACCCAGGAGTCGCGCGGGAAGCTGACCAGCAGCGCCTTGTCCCGCCCGGGCGAGAGGTGGGCCAGGATCGTGGTGTCCGACCGGGCGCCGGTGACGTTGCCGAACCCGGAGTTCGCGCCCTCCCGGGTGTCCGAGCCGATCAGCAGGTAGTTCTCCGCGTTGCGCTGCTTGGCGGCCTGCTTGATCGCCGGGTCGTTCGGCGCGAGCGCGTCGATGCGGGTGATGTTGTTGGACAGCCGGTGGTACTCGAAGAAGCCCCAGCCGCCGATCGCGGCACCGAACAGCCCGACCACCGCGAACACCCAGGCCATCACCTTGAGCCAGCCCGGCCGGCCGGGCCGCCGGTGCCGTCCGGGTTCCCGCTCGTCCGGGGGGATGTCACCGTCGTCCGGGTAGAACTGGTCGCCACCCGCCGCGAACCGGCCGCGGCCCGGCGGGGCCGGGAACCCGTAGCCGGTGTCCAGCGGGTCGCCGTCCGGGGCGTAGGCCGCCCGGTGCGTCAGCAGCCCCGGGTCCCGGTCGCCGTCCACCGAGTAGCCCCCGTTGCCGCCATAGCTCCCAGCCGGCCCGGGGATGCCGTCGTATCCGGAACCGCCGCCGAAGCCGGCACGATCCGGGTCGCCGTAGCCGCCGACGTACCCGGCGCCGCCGGGGCCTGGGTCGCGATGGCCGGCATAACTGGCGCCCGGGCCGTCCGGCGCGGCGTGGCCGTTCCGGTGCGGGTCGGCGGGCTGGCTACCCGCAGCGCCGTGGACGGGGCTGCCATAGGTCGGCGGCGGGATCGGCCGGTAGGCGGCCGGGATGCCGGGCGCGGGGGCCGCCGGGGCCGCGGGGCGGCCGGGTGCCTCGGCGCCGCCGAGCAGGCTGGAGTGCAGGTTCTGGGCCGGTCGGCGTGGCGGCCGGGCCGGTTCGGCCATGCCGCTGTCGCCCGGGTGGCCGTATCCGCCGACGCCGGGCGCGCTCACGCGCCCATCGCCGTACCCGCCATCGGCCGCGTCCGGGTGCCGGCTCGGTGCGGCGGGCGGCGGCGGGGTGGACCGCCCGGGCGGCGGCCCGCTCGACCAGCCGTCGGACCTTGCTGGCTGGCGCGACGGCGGGCCGGCCTCGGCACCGTTCGCGGCGACGCGAGGCCCGGCCTCAGGCGGCACGGCGTGGCTGGAACGGCCGGCGTGCCGCCCACCACCGTCCCGTTCAACGGCCCAATTGGACAGCAACGCGTCTAGCTCGCGACCCGGATCGTCGGCCGACGGTTCGCCGTTGCGGGCGAACGCGTGGCCACCGACCGGAGAACCTCCGTCGTGGCGACCGGATGTCACTACGCAGAGACCCCCTGATCGTGGCGGACAGAACAGGCAGCCGGCCCTTCGGCCGGCAGGGTTGACCGATCGTACGGACCGTAAGGGGCTTCGGGCCAACTCCCGCCAGACTTACATCCGTCTGGGCTAACGAATGCTCGTCAATCAGCGCATTGCTACCACTGAATGTGTCGACCACATTAACTTCCGGTGCGGTGCGCGGTACCCCGGAGCAGGATCCATGGGCGACCGGCCGCCGGTGCGACCGACCCGCCGGCCCGAGCAGGCAATGTAACGGTCGGTAGTCTTTTGATGCTTACCCGTTACCGCATCCCGCTCCGTTTGACAAGTCGGCGCTCCGACATTCACTCTCCTGGCTGGCACGTAATCCCGCTGCAGCCGTGGCGGGACGCCTTAGGGGCGGGGAGCGCGCCGAGAGATGGGACAGCACAGGCACCGCAACAAACGCACCAGGTTCGATCGGCTGAGCAGGGAGCCCGTGGCCCTCGCCGCGGTGCTCGTAGCCGTCCTGGCCGGCTCGGTGGTCGCGGTGCGCCTGGCCGGCTCCGCCCCGGCCCGCCCCGCGGCGGCCTGCTCCGGCCCGACCACCACGCTCACCGTCGGCGCCGACACCTCCGCCAAGTCCTGGCTGGCCGACCTCGCCGGGTCGTACACCGACGCGCACCACACGCTGGACGGCACCTGTGTCCGGGTCAGCGTCCGGGAGATGACAGCCTCGCAGGCCCTGCAGGCGCTGCAGCCGGTGCCTTTCCCCGGTGGCGGGCCGCCCACCGACGTCTGGGTGCCGGAGTCGACCACGACGTTGCAGCTGATCCGGGCCCGGGCCGAGAACCAGCGGGTGCTGCCGGCCACGGCCGCCTCGATCGCGTCGTCCCCGATCGTGGTGGCGGCCCCGGCGGACGCCATCCGGGCGGTCGCCAGCAACCTGCCGGCCGGGCAGCGGCCACAGCTCGGCGACTTCCTGCAGCTGTCCCGCGACCCGGCCGGTTGGGGGCAGCCGCAGATCGGGCACGAGGAATGGGGTCGGGTGCTGTTCTCCACCGCCGACCCGACCAAGACCACGCTCGGGGCCAGCCTGCTGGTCGCCGCGGCCGGGGCGGTGACGGGGACGCAGCCGGAGAACGTCACCGCGAAGACGTTCACCACGGCGGCGGCCAAGGCCGGGCTGCTGCAGTTCGTCCGCGCGCTGGGCAAGGTCGCACCGAGCAGCACGGCGCTGCTGGCCGGCGCCGACACCACCCCCAGCACCGAGGACATGCTGTCCAGCTACGGCCTGGTCGGCACGTACGAGCAGGACGTCTGGCGGTACAACAGCACCCACCCTGCCGTGCTGCTCTCGCCCACCTACCCGCTGGAGGGCCAGCTCGCCGCCGACTACCCGTACGTGGTGCCCAACGCCAGCTGGGTGACCGGGCTGGACCGGCGCGCCGCGGCCGACTTCCACAGCTGGCTTATCTCGCCCGGCGTGCAGGGCCGGCTCGCCTCCTACGGGCTGCGCCGCGCGAACGGGGCCGCCGATGCGGCGCTGACCAGCGGCGACAACGGCTTCGACACGAAGCCGCTGGCTCCGCGGCCGGTCCGCAGCCCGGAGGCGCCGGCCACCGCGCAGGCGGTCTGGCGGCTGCTCACCCAGCGCGTCTCGGTGCTCGCGCTGATGGACGTCTCCGGCTCGATGGCCGACATCGTCCCCGGCACCAACAAGTCGAAGCTGGCGATCGCGGTGGCCGCCGCCAGCGCGGGGCTGCAGCTGTTCGCCGACGCCGACCACATCGGACTGTGGGAGTTCTCCAGCGACATCGACGGCGACCGGGACTACCGCGAGCTGGTGCCGCTCGGCCGGTCCGACGGCAAGGTCGGCACGCTGACCCGGCGGGAGGCCTCCGTGCTGGCGCAGCGCGGCCTGGTCCCGCTGGCCGGCACCGGCCTCTACGACAGCGTGCTGGCCGCATACGAGTCGGCCCTCGCGCACTACCAGCGCGGCTACGTGAACACCGTGGTGCTGATCACCGACGGCCGCAACGACGACAAGGTCTCGATCGGGCTGAACGGCCTGCTCAGCCAGCTGCGAGCGAAGTACAGCCTGGCGCGGCCGGTGCATATCGTGGCGATCGGCTACGGCAAGGACGCCGACGCCGGGGTGTTGGAACAGGTGGCCAAGGCCACCGACGGGCTGGCGTTCAACTCACCCGACCCGCAGGATATCGGTCAGGTCTTCCTCAGCGCGATCGGCGCCCTGACCACATAGGACGGCCACATAGGACGGCCACAGTGGACGGCCACTGAGGACGGCCACAGTGGACGGCCGGCGGACATCCACTGTGGACGCCGCCGGCCGGCCCGCACGGCCGCGGCTCAGCCGCCGTAGCCGTCGCTGCTGGGGCTGGGCGTGGTCGTGGGCTTGGCCGGCGGAGCTGCGGCGGTGGCCGGCTTGCCGTTCGGGCCGACCGCGTGCCACACCCCCTCGCCCGCGCCCTCGCCGATGGTGTCACCGGGCTTCTTGTCCTTGGCGTTGTAGTACAGCGGCCAGCCGTGCAGGGTGAGCTGGGTGCGGCCGTCGGCCCGTTTGAAGGTGCCGAGCAGCGCCGGGTCGATGCCCTGCGCGGTCAGCCCGGCCTTGGTGCCGATCAGCGGTGGCCAGATCGCCACGCAGCGGCGCACGCAGTTGGACGCCGGCGGCACGGCCGAGTCCTTGTTGGACCGGTACAGCGTGTGGCCGTCCGGGCCGACGACGATGGTGCCGAGCTTGGTCCGCAGCACGGACAGCTTGATCCCCGCGGCGGCCGGCTTGGTCGGGTTGGCCACGGGCCGGCTGGCCCCGGCTGGCGCCGCACTGCCATGGACGGTGCGCGCCGGCTCCGAATTGGCGTGCGTGGCGACGGCGAGGAAGCCGGCCACGGCGGCGACGCAAAAGGCTGGGACAAGCGGCGAGCGCTGCATTGCTGCGTCCTTTCAGGAACCGGGGCGGGTCAGAAGCCCGGTGAGCCGAAGACGGCGAACGTGTAGATGGCCGACGTGCTGACCACTCCGATCAGCGCGGTGAACAGCAGCCCGCCGACGATCGGGAGGCTCCAGCCGGGCAGCCGACTGAGCCGCACGACGATGAGCTTGGTGGCGAAGGCGCCGTAGAACGCGCAGCCGAACAGCGAGTGCGCCAACACCCGCGGGGTGGACTGCTGAAAGCCCAGGCTGTAGAGGCAGGCGTAGCCGACCGGCAGGGTGACCAGGAAGGCGAGCGTGCCGAGGGTGCGGTGCACGCCCGGGATCCAGGCGGGTGGGGCACCGAAGGGAAGGCGGTGCCACATCCAGAGCGCGCTGAGCAGTTGCAGCACCGCGAGCGCGCCGGCGCCGGTGGCGAACCACACCTTCATCGCGATCAGTGAGCTGAACCCGAAGTCGATGTGGTCGGTGCCGGGGTGGTGGCGCCGCCCGTAGACACCCAGCACGACCGCGACGGCTGCCCCGAGCAGCGCCGGTACCAGCAACTTCGCCGGCTTCGACCGCGGTGGCAGCTCGGCCGGCGGCTGGAACGTGTACGGGAAGCCGGCCATCACAGATCCTCCGCTTGCTGCTGGTTCGTAGCGTGTCCTGGCTTGCACGCAGCCGAAGCGCGTTCGGTTCAGCCCTGCCCGGCGGTGTGCCCGTTGGGGCGGCGGCAACTCGTAGGGTCAAGGCATGGCGACGGACGGGCAGGCCTTGACGGTATCCACGGTGGAATCTACCGAGTTGTTCGTCGGCACGTTGGAGGAACCCGCGCAAGTGGTCCGGGTCCGGCTGGACGGCCCGCCGGGTCGCGTCGCGGTCGCCGTCACCGGTGCCGCGGTCGTGCCGGCCGAGCCGGTTCTGGCGGAGCTGCCCGGCGGGGCGGCAACCATCGAGGTGCCGGTGCGGTTCGCCGCGGGCTCGGAGGTTGACGCGGTCGTGCCGGTCACCGTGCGTGCCGAGACACTGGGCCCGTCGGCCGTGGGCGGGGCGGCGCCGGGCTTGGCGGTGGAGGCCGAGCTGACGGTTGCCGATCCCGGCTGGACGGTGCACCTGGTGTCGCACTTCCACTACGACCCGGTCTGGTGGAACACGCAGGCCGCGTACACCGAGTCCTGGGACGCGCTGGACTGGTCCGGCTCGCCCCGGGCGGCGTTCCAGCACACCGGGTTTGCCCTGGTCAAGGCGCATCTTGAACTGACCCGGCACGACCCGGACTACCGGTTCGTGCTGGCCGAGACCGACTACCTCAAGCCGTACTGGGACATGCATCCCGAGGATCGGGACTACCTGCGGCGGCTGCTCGCCGAGGGCCGGTGTGAGCTGATGGGTGGCACGTACAACGAGCCGAACACGAACCTGACCGGGCCGGAGAGCACGATCC
>JBBWZH010000628.1:0-4276 GCA_039648995.1 Mycobacteriales bacterium | reverse complement strand
CAGCGGATCGGCGATCTGATGGCGCGGGCCACCAACGACGTCCGCCAGCTCAACTTCATGGTGTCGCCCGGCATCGACCTGGTCACCGACTCGCTGCTGCAGGGGATCGTCCCGATCGTCCTGATCGGGTTCCTCGACCCCCGGCTGCTGCTGGCGCCGCTGCTGTTCGCGGCGGCGTTCGTGGTCACCGTCCGGCGGTACATGCGGCAGCTCGGCCCGGTGTCCAGCCGGATGCGGGAGCGGTTCGGCGCGCTCAACGCCGGCCTGAGCGAGGCGGTCCGCGGCATCGAGGTGGTCAAGGCGACCGCGCAGGAGCCGCGGGAGCAGGAGCGGTTCGTCGGGAACGCCCGCGACTACCGTGACCTGTTCGTCAAGCAGGGCCTGGTCCAGGCGCGGTACCTGCCCACGCTGCTGCTCGCGGTCGCCACCGCGGGGGCGCTGCTGCACGGCCTCTACCTGTACCGGTCCGGCGCCCTCACGATCGGTGACCTGGTCACCTACCTGGGCCTGATGGGGCTGCTGGGCTTCCCCACCGGCGTGTCGCTGTTCTCGTTCTCCCTCGTGCAGCTCGGCCTCGCCAGCGCGCGGCGGATCCTCGAGCTGATCACCGCGGAGTCCGAAGTGGAGCAGAAGCCCGGGGCGCACAGCGGGCCGGTGCGCGGGGAGATCGTGTTCGAGCACGTGACGTTCGGCTACGGCGAGCGCCCGGTGCTGCGCGACCTGTCGTTCCGGGTGGCGCCGGGCGAGACCGTCGCGGTGGTGGGGGAGACCGGGTCCGGCAAGAGCACGCTGGCGAAGCTGGTGAACCGGACCTACGACGTCCAGTCCGGCCGGATCCTGGTGGACGGCGTCGACGTCCGTGACTGGGACCTGCACGCGCTGCGGTCGCGGATCTCCACGATCGAGCAGGACATCGTGCTGTTCTCCCGGTCGGTGGCGGAGAACATCGCGTTCGGCGTGGGTCAGCGGGCCGGCCGTGACGAGGTCGTCCGCGCGGCGACCGAGGCGCGGGCGGACGGGTTCATCACCGAGTTGACGGACGGTTACGACACGGTCATCGGCGAGCGCGGCGTCACCCTGTCCGGCGGCCAGCGCCAGCGGCTGGCCATCGCCCGCGCGCTGCTCACCGACCCGGGCATCCTGATCCTCGACGACTCGACCAGCGCGATCGACAGCGCGACCGAGGACGAGATCCAGCACGCGATCCGGCGTGTCCTCGCCGGCCGCAGCACGCTGCTGATCACGCACCGGCTGGCGCAGATCCGGTGGGCCGACACGGTGCTGCTGCTGCGCCACGGCGGGCTGGTCGACGCCGGCGGCCACGACGAGCTGCTGGCCCGCTGCCCGCTCTACCGCCGGATCTTCGCCCACTACGACGAGGTCGCCGGCCCCGAGCAGGTGCCCGCCGTGGATCCGCCGCAGCCGGCCGGCCCCGACGCTCCACAGTGGACGGAGGCGACGCGCTGATGGGCTTCCTGATGGATGGCCTGGAGGCCGAGGAGTACGACCGCAACTACGGTGACCGCGAGCTGGTCCGCCGGATCGCCGGGTACTTCCGCCGCCGGCTGCGCGCGATCTGCCTCGTCGCCGGGACGATCGTGTTCGCCTCGCTGTCGCAGGCCGCGTTGCCGGTGCTGGTCAGCCGGGGGTTGGACCGGGTCACCACCGACTCCGCAAGCCGTACACTATGGACACTCGTCGGCGCGATCCTGCTGTCCGGCGTGGCCGCCTGGGTGTTCAACTACGTCCGCCAGGTGTACAGCGCGCGGGTGGTCGCGGACGTCGTGCTCGCCCTGCGCAGGGACGTGTTCGCCGCGGTGCTGCGCCGGGACATGTCGTTCTACGACGAGAACCCGTCGGGCAAGATCGTCAGCCGGGTCACCTCGGACACCGAGGACTTCGCCACCGTCGTGACGCTGACGATGGACCTGATCAGCCAGGTGCTCGTGATCGGTGTGATCACCGCGCTGCTGTTCCGCCGGAACGTGGGGCTGGCCCTGGTCACGCTGGCGGTCGTCCCGGCGATCGCCGCGATGGCGCTGGCGTTCCGGCGGGTCGCCCGGCGCAGCACGACCCGCGGGCAGCGGTCCCGGGCCCGGGTCAACGCCACCGTGCAGGAGACCATGTCCGGCATCGCGGTGGCCAAGAACTTCCGGCAGGAACAGACGATCTACGACGAGTTCCGCCCCATCAACGAGCAGAACTACCAGGTGACGGTCCGGCAGGGGTTCGTGTTCAGCAGCATCTTCCCGCTGCTGTTCCTCGTCGCCGGCCTCGCCACCGTGCTGCTGGTCGAGGTCGGCGGGCGCGACGTGCTGGCCGGGCGGCTGTCGGCCGGCGACTGGTACCTGTTCCTGCAGAGCGTCGCGCTGTTCTGGTTCCCGCTGACCAGCATCGCCTCGTTCTGGTCGCAGTTCCAGCAGGGCCTCGCGGCGGCCGAGCGGGTCTTCGCGCTGATGGACGCGACCCCGCGCGTCGTCCAGGTCGACCCGCGGCCGGTCGGCCGGCTCGCCGGGAAGATCGAGTTCCGGGACGTAACCTTCGAGTACGCCGAGGGCCAGCCGGTGCTCGACGCGTTCAGCCTGACGATCGCGGCCGGCGAGACGGTGGCGCTGGTCGGGCACACCGGTGCGGGCAAGTCCACGCTGGGCAAGCTGATCGCCCGGTTCTACGAGTTCTCCGGCGGGCAGATCCGCGTCGACGGGCAGGACATCCGCCGCCTCGACCTCGCCGGCTACCGGCGCCAGCTCGGCGTCGTGCCGCAGGCACCGTTCCTGTTCAGCGGCACCGTCGGCGCCAACATCCGGTACGCCCGCGCGGACGCGACCGACGAGCAGGTGCTGGCCGCCGCGCACCAGGTGGGCGGCGGCGACTGGCTGGACGCCCTGCCCGACGGGCTGGCCACCGAGGTCGGCGAGCACGGCGGCGCACTGTCGATGGGGCAGCGGCAACTGGTCGCGCTGGCCCGGCTGCTGGTGCAGGACCCGGCCATCGTGATCCTGGACGAAGCGACCGCCAGCGTCGACCCGCTCACCGAGGCGCAGATCCAGGAAGGCCTCGACGCCGCGCTGCGCGACCGCACCTCGATCGTCATCGCCCACCGGCTGTCCACGATCGAGCATGCCGACCGCATCATCGTCCTGGACTCCGGCCGGATCGTGGAGGAGGGCGACCACGCGTCGCTGATCCGCCGCGGCGGGCACTACTGCGCCGTGTACAACACGTACTTCCGGCACCAGTCCCCGAACTACCGGCCCGGCGCCAGCGCCGTCCCCGTCCTCACCTCGCCGTAGTGTGCGCCAATGACCGGTTCGACGCGCACGCGGCAGGTGGCGACAGGCGCGCTCGTGGTGCTGCTCGCGCTGGCGACCGGGTGCCGGTCACGGCCCGGCGCCCCCGCGGCGGCGCCGGCGCTGGTCCCGTGGACCGACGCGGTGCCGCCCGGGCTGGCGGATCGTCCAGTGCCGGCCGCGCCGCGGTGCCACGCGGCGCAGCTGCGGGTCGTCGGCCCCGGCATCGCCTTCCGGCCGGCCGCGGCCGGCGCCGGGGCGACCGGCACCGCGACGCTGCGTAACGCCGGGCCCGCCGCGTGCCGGCTCGACGGGCGGCCCACGGTGCGGTTCGTCGGCGCGCCGGCCGCGCCCGCACAGGTTCAGGTCGCGCTGCCGGCCGAGCCGCCCACCTTCCCCGCGGTCGTGCCGCCGGCCTCGCTGCTGCGGGCGCTGCGGCCCGGCGCGGCGGCCACCGTCACGATCGACTGGCGCAACTGGTGCGTGCCCGGTGCCGGGGCCGGCGCCAGGCTGGTGCCGCCGCGGGCGGCGCGGCTGGCCCTGCCGGGCGGCGGCAGCCTGGACGTCGGCTACAGCGCCGTCACGCCGTGCGTGGACCCGGGCCGGCCGGCCACCGTCGGCGTCCGCCCGTTCCAGCCGGCCCCGCCGGCCGAGCCGGGCGGGTGGACGAACGTCCGGGTGCAGGCGGCCGTCCGCAGCCTGTCCGGCGAGCCGGCGGCGCCCCACGCCCGGCGCGGGGAGCTGCTCCGCTTCGCCATCGAGCTGCGCAACCCCAACCAGCAGGCCACGATCGGCTTCGCCCGGTGCCCCGCGCTGGCCGAACTGCTGGCGCCGGCCGGCGTCACCGAGGTGCACCAGCTCAACTGCGCCGCGGCCCGGCCGATCCCACCCGGCGCGGCGTCGCTGTTCGAGATGCGGGTGCGGGTGCCGGCCGGCGCGCCGCTCGGGTCCAACGGCCTGTTCTGGGCGCTGGACGTGACCGGGTC
>JBBWZH010000613.1:0-22429 GCA_039648995.1 Mycobacteriales bacterium | reverse complement strand
TGCTGCAGGACGTGTTCCAGGCGCCGCTGCCCAACGGCGCCTTCTGGTCGATCGGCGTCGAGGCGGGGCTGTACCTCGGCCTCCCGCTGCTGCTGCTGATCCGTCGCCGCGCCGGGGCCGCGGCGGTGCTCGCGGCCGTCACCGTGCCGGTGGTCGCGGTCGGCCTGCTCGTGCCGAGGGTGTCGGCCGTCTCGCCGGTGGACAAGCTGACCGGGCTCACCCCGCAGCTCGCCCCGCTGTTCGCGATGGGCGTTCTCGGCGCGGGCGTGCTGGCCGCGAGCGACCGGGTCCGCCGGCTGCCGTGGCAGTGGCTGGCCGCCCTCGTGGCCGCCCCGACCCTGCTGCTGATGGTCGGCAAGGGCTCGGTCTGGACGGTGCACCACTTCTTCTGGATCGACCTCGCGATCGCGCCCGCGATGGCCATGCTGCTGGCCGGCGTGGCGACGGGGCGGCCGGCCCCGCTGGTGTGGCTGCTGGCCACCCGGCCGGTGCGCGGCCTCGGCGCGATGTCGTACAGCCTCTACCTGATCCACCTGCCGATCGTCGTGGTGATCAGCCGGAAGATCGCCGTGTTCCACGCGGCGCCGGGCCTGCCACGGTTCTGGTTCACGCTGCTGCTGGCGGTGCCGATGTCGCTGGTGGCGGCGCGGGTGTTCGCGGCCGTCTTCGAGTTCCCGTTCCAGCGCTACCGCAGCTGGACGCCGATGAAAGCCGCCGCGCGGGCGCGGTGGGCACAGCTCCGCCGCGTCGCGTAGCTCCGGTTCCCCGGTTCGTCGCGCTCGGCGCCGGTCAGTCAGCCGGTCGGTGCGCGCTTGCCGGGTGCGGTGCCGAGCCGGCCAGCGGAGAGGGGTCGAGGTATCTGACCTCGTAGGCGCGCTCCGTGAACCGCCAGAGCTCGCGGGCAACGATCATCAGGGCTGTCCCTCGCCGGTTGGCTGACTGGGCCCGCCGAAACTAGGTCGCGGGGCCGGGCCGGCGCGTGCGGCCACGGTCCCCAACCGCCGCCGGCCGCCTGCACCCCCAGGTGGACTCGCCTCCTCCCGCCGATGTACGCCGGACGCCGCGCCGCGCCGCCTGGTGGCCGGCTCGACGCCGCCGGCGCGGAATAACCGCTGGTCGGGGCGAGCGCCAGGTCGCGACCGGAGGCTGACGCGCCGGGCCGGCCGCGCTGCCTAGCGTCCAGCACATGATCAAACGCTCCTACCGAGCGGCCGTCGCGCTCGCCGCCGCGCTACCCGCCGCTGTGCTTGTCGCGGCAGCCCCCGCCCCCGCGGCTCCCGCGCCCGCCCGCGCGGTGCCCGGGGCCGCGGTGCCCGGGGCCGCGGTGCCCGCCGATGCGCCCGCTGCCGCTGCGCCCAGGACCGGGGTGCCCGGGGCCGGGGCAGGCGCGGCCGCTGCCCCTGGGGCCGCGGTGTCCGGGGCGGCGGCAGGCGCGGCCGCGGTGCCGGCCGACGCCGGCCGGGCCGTCGACACGGTGCCGGCACGGTTGCCGGCGCCCACCGGGCGGTACCCGGTCGGCCGCGGCACGCTGCACCTCGTCGACCGCACCCGCCCGGACCCGTGGGTGGCCACCGCCGGCGCCCGCGAGCTGATGGTGAGCATGTACTACCCGGCCCGTCCCGGTGCCGGTGAGCGGGCCCGGTACGCCAGCACCGAGGAGGCCCGGCTGCTCCTGGCGGCGCAGGGGCTGGCCGGCGCCGTCACGGCCGCGACGCTGAGCGCCACCGGAACCAACAGCCGTGTCGACGCCCGCCCCGCGCCGGGCAGGTACCCGCTCGTGCTGCTGTCGCCGGGCTTCGGCGCGCCCCGCTACACGCTCACCAGCCTCGCCGAGGACCTGGCCAGCCGCGGCTACGTGGTCGCCGCCGTCGACCACGCCTACGAGTCCGCCGGCACGGCCTTCCCCGGTGGCCGGATCCTCACCTGCGTCGCGTGCACCGAGGCGCAGACCCACGAGGACCTCAGGCGCGCCACCGCCGGCCGCGGCCAGGACATGTCGTTCGTCCTGGACCGGCTGACCGGCCGCCACCCGGCTTGGCGGTACGCCGGCCTGATCGACCGGAACCGGATCGGCATGGCCGGCCACTCCCTCGGCGGCGCCAGCGCCGTGTCGGCCATGGCCGGCGACCACCGCATCCGGGCCGGCGTCAACATGGACGGCGCCTTCGGCGACCCGGTGCCCGACGGCGGTCTCGGCGGCCGCCCGTTCCTGATGCTCGGCACCGACGACGCCGTGCACCGGCCCGGTGGCACCGATGCGACCTGGGATCAGGCGTGGACCCGGCTGGACGGCTGGAAGCGCTGGCTCACCGTCGCCGGCGCCGACCACGAGACGTTCACCGACTACCCCGCCCTCGCCGCGCAGCTCGACCTACCGCAGCCCCCGCTGCCGGCCGCCCGCGCGATCACGATCACCCGCGGCTACGTCGCCGCGTTCTTCGACCGGCACCTCAAGCACATCGCCGAGCCCTTGCTCGACGGCCCGACGCGGGCCAACCCGGAGGTGCACTTCAACAACCCGTGACGGGTTAGCCTGCCGGCTGTGGGCATCCCTTCGCTCGACGGTCGACGTTTCCGGTCCGTGTCCAATGTGGGCGGTGAGGTCGGCGTCGGCACCGTCTTCCGCTACGCGCAGGACGGTGCCGGCGTGGTCTCGGCCAGCTACGAAGGCGGCAGCATCCGCCGCGGCTACCTGGTCGGCCACCGTGCCGGCGACCGGCTGGACTTCCGCTACGTCCAGATCAACGACGCCGACGAGACCTCCAGCGGGCACTGCGTGTCCACGATCTCGACGCTGCCGGACGGCCGGCTGCGCATGGACGAGACCTGGGAGTGGGAGTCCCGCCCCGGCCACGGCACCGGCGCGGTCGAGGAACTCGCGCCCGCCGACCTCTAAGCCGCCGGGCCGGCCCGCCGGCGAGCTGCCCACCACCCACCCGCCGCGGCGGCTCCGCGGCATCGTCGGTGGCCCCGGCCACCTGTACCGCATCCTCCCGGCAGGCTGAATCGGGCGGGCGGCATAATCCGGCGGGTGTCCAGACGAGTGTGGGTTGGTCGGGTAGCCGTGGTGCTGCCACCGTTGCTGATCGCCGCCTGGCTGGTCTACGACCGGTCGTGGGCCGGCCCGGCCCGGATCAGCCCGGCCGCCGTCGGCGCCCACCAGCCGGCGGCCCCGACACCGCCGGGGGCGCGGCCGCCCGGGTCGCCGCCGGCCCGGCCGGCGCCGGCCAGGCCGCGGCTGCCCGCCGCCGCCCCGCTGGGGCCGGCGCTGGCGCCCCCCGCCGCGACCCCGAGCCGGTCGGGGCCGGCCACCCCGCCGCCACCGGCCGGGAGCTGCCCGCTGTTCCCGGCCGACAACGTCTGGCACGCCCCGGTCGACCACCTGCCGGTGCTGCCCGCGTCGGCCAGCTACGTCGCCAGCATCGGCGCCGCCGCCCACCTGCACCCCGACTTCGGCTCCGGGCTCATCGACGGCACGCCGTTCGGGATCCCGGTGACCGAGGTCGCGGCCGGGCAGGGCGGGTTCCGGGTGCGGTTCGACTACGCGGACGAGAGCGACCCGGGGCCGTACCCGCTGGGGCCGGGCGTCCGCGTCGAGGGCGGCCCGTCCGGGGACGGCGACCGGCACGTGATCCTGCACGACACCGCGAACTGCCGGCTGTACGAGCTGTTCGCCGCGCAGCGGGGCGCCGACGGGTCGTGGACCGCGCAGTCCGGTGCGATCTGGAACCTGAAGTCGAACGCGCTGCGGCCGGCCGGCTGGACCTCGGCGGACGCGGCCGGGTTGCCGATCATGGCCGGGCTGGTGCGCTACGAGGAGGTGGCCGCCGGCCGGATCGACCACCCGATCCGGATCACCGTGCCGCGCAGCGCGAACAGCTACCTGTGGCCGGCCCGGCACGCCGCGGGTTCGGGCGGCGCCGGCCTGCCGCCGATGGGCCTGCGGCTGCGGTTGAAGGCCAGCGTGAACGTCGCCGGCCTGCCGGCCCAGGCGCGGGTGATCGCGACCGCCATGAAGACCTACGGCGTGATCGTCGCCGACAACGGCTCGCCGTGGTACATCACCGGCACCGAGGACTCCCGCTGGGACAACGACGCGCTGGACGCGCTGAAGGGTCTCGCCGGGTCGCAGTTCGAGGCGGTCGACACGGCCGGCCTGATGGTCAGCCCCAACTCGGCCGCCGCCCGCTGACCCACCGCGCCCCGGTCCCGGGTCCGGACGGGCCATTTTGTAAGCCCAGCCTTATCAGTTTAGGCTTAGGGTATGGACGCCGATCCGGACGTCGAGCAGATCGCCGGGGCGCTGCGGATGAGCATCGGGCTGCTCCTGCGCCGGCTGCGCCAGGTGCAGGACGACGGCGAGCTCACGTTGCCGCAGAGCGCGGTGCTTGCCCGGCTCGACCGGGGCGGCCCGACCACGGCCGGCGAGCTGGCCAGGCAGGAGCAGATCAGCCCGCAGTCGATGGGCGCGACGATCGCCGCGCTGGCGGGGCGCGGCCTCCTCGAGCGGTGCCCCGACCCGGCGGACGGCCGCCGGGCGGTGGTATCGGCCACCGAGGCCGGGCTGCGGACGCTGCGGGGCCGGCGCAACGCGCGCACCGCGCAGATGGCGCGCGCCCTCGCGGCCGGGTTCAGCCGGGCGGAGCTCAACCAGCTGATGGCCGCCGCGCCGCTGCTCGAGCGACTCGCGCAGAGCATCTGATGCCGGCAGAACAGCTGATGCCGGCCGGGACGGATGACCGCTACAAGTGGGTGGCGCTGTCGAACACGACGCTGGCCGTGTTCATGTCCGCCCTCGACGGCTCGATCGTCATCATCTCGCTGCCGGCGATCTTCCGCGGCATCCACCTCGACCCGCTGGCGCCCGGCAACATCAGCTACCTGCTCTGGATGATCCTGGGGTACCTGCTGGTCCAGGCCGTCTTCGTCGTCACGCTCGGCCGGCTCGGCGACATGTTCGGCCGGGTGAAGATCTACAACTCCGGGTTCGTGGTGTTCACCGCGGCGTCCATCATGCTGTCGTTCGATCCGTTCCAGGGCGGCCGCGGGGCGCTGTGGTTGATCGGCTGGCGGCTGCTGCAGGCGTTCGGCGGGTCGATGCTCACCGCGAACTCGGCCGCGATCCTGACGGACGCGTTCCCGTCCCACCAGCGCGGCCTGGCGCTGGGCATCAACCAGATCGCCGCGCTGGCCGGCCAGTTCATCGGGCTGGTCGCGGGTGGCCTGCTCGCGGCGCTGGACTGGCGGGCGGTGTTCTGGGTCAACGTGCCGGTCGGTGTCTTCGGCACGCTGTGGGCCTACCGCAAGCTGCGCGACAGCGGCGAGCGGCACCGCGGCCGGATCGACTGGTGGGGCAACGTCACGTTCGCCGTCGGCCTGGGCGCGGTGCTGATCGCCATCACCGACGGGATCCGCCCGTCCCACGGCCACACGATGGGCTGGGCCGATCCCGCTGTCATCGGCACGCTGGCCGGCGGCGCGCTGCTGCTCGGGGCGTTCGCGCTGATCGAGCGGCGGGTCGCCGAGCCGATGTTCCAGCTCGCCCTGTTCCGCGTCCGGGCCTTCGCCGCCGGCAACGCGGCGGCGCTGGCCGCGGCCGTCGCCCGCGGCGGGCTGCAGTTCATGCTGATCATCTGGCTGCAGGGGATCTGGCTGCCGCTGCACGGCTACGACTACGCCGACACGCCCCTGTGGGCCGGTATCTTCATGCTGCCGCTGTCGGCCGGGTTCCTCGTCTCCGGCCCGGTGTCGGGGTTCCTCTCGGACCGGTTCGGCGCGCGCGGCTTCGCCAGCGCCGGGATGCTCGTGGTCGCGGCCACCTTCGTCGGCCTGATGCTGCTGCCGGTCGACTTCCCGTACTGGTGCTTCGCGCTGATCATCGCCGGGAACGGCGTCGGCCTGGGCATGTTCGCCGCGCCGAACACGTCGGCGCTGATGAGCAGCGTGCCGGCGCGGCAGCGCGGGGTCGCGTCGGGGATGCGGTCGACGTTCCAGAACTCCGGCAGCTCGCTGTCGATCGGGATCTTCTTCTCGCTGATGATCGCGGGGCTGGCCAGCAGCCTGCCGACCACGCTGACGGCCGGCCTGCGCCAGCAGGGCGTACCCGCCGCGGTCGCGCGGCAGATCGGCACGCTGCCGCCGGTGTCGTCGCTGTTCGCGGCGTTCCTCGGCGTGAACCCGGTGCAGCATCTGCTGGCGCCGACCGGCGTGCTGGCCACGCTGCCGGCCGCGAACCGGCAGGCCCTCACCGGCCGGGAGTTCTTCCCGCACCTGATCTCCGGGCCGTTCCATCACGGCCTGCTGGTCGTGTTCACCGTCGCGACCGCCCTGTCGGTGCTCGCCGCCGTCGCGTCGCTGCTGCGTGGTGGCCGCTACCTGCACCCCACCGGCGCCGCGGCGGCTCCGCTGGCCGCCGCCCGATCCGGCACCGACGGGGGAGCGTAGCGGCCCTGACCACGCCGGACGGCTCGCCGCGACCGGCCGCGCAGGCGGCGGCCGTCCCTCTCGACGTGGCCCTGCTGGCAGCGCCGGCCGATGGCCCCGGCGCCGGCGGCGTCCAGGAAGTCACTCCGGCGGCCCGGGCGGTACCGCCCGGGGGTGCAGGGCGACGAGGGTCAATGCGTCGAGCACCCGCCACCAGTCGGCCTCGGTCGGCTCGCGGCGCAACGCCGGGCCGACCTGGGCGAGCAGGCCCACCAGGGCGCCGGCGACCCGGGCCGGGTCACCGTCGGGCCCGGCGAGCTCGGCGGTGAGCTGCCGGAAGCGGGAGGTGCGGGCCAGCCGGACCAGCGCCGCGGGCGGCCCTGACGGCGCCGGTGCGGCGCGGGAGCCGGTGGGGGCCAGGTCGAGGGTCAGCTCGGTGCCGAGCGCGCGGGCGAGGCGTTCCAGCGCGGCGACGGTGGGGTTGCCGCGGCCGTTCTCCAGGTTGGCGATGTAGGGGACCGACAGGCCCGCTTCGGCGGCGACCGAGGCGACCGTACGCCCGGCGCCGGCGCGCAGTGCCCGCAGCCGTCGGCCCAGTGTGTCCACCCCGACATCCTATCTTGTGAGAACTCTGACGCCATGGTTATGTTCTACGGCGACTGTGTTCTGTGAGAATAGAGGCGGCGGCGAATGTTTCAGGCGCTGCGGGTGCGCGACTTCCGGCTGCTGTGGGCCGGCCGCCTGGTCAGCGCGCTGGGGTCCTGGCTGCTCGTCATCGCGATACCCGCGCACGTGCTGGCGGCGACCGGCTCGCTGCAGGCGACCGGTCTCGTGCTGGCCGCCGAGTACCTGCCGTTCCTGCTGCTCGGCCCGGCCGCCGGGGCGCTCGCCGATCGCGTGGACCGCCGCCGGTTGCTGATCACCACCGACCTGGTACGGGCCGCCTCGGTCGCCGGCCTGCTGGCGGCCGGCGCCGGGACCTGGCTGGTCTACGCGGCTGTGCTGGTCGAGAGCGCGGCCACCGCGGTGGCCCGGCCGGCCGCGCAGGCCCACCTGCCCGCCGTCGTCGGCACCGGCCGCGTGCTCAGCAGCGCGAACGCCCTCGGCGCGGTCACCGACGGCACGGTGCGGTTGGTCGGCGGTCCACTCGGCGCCGCGCTCCTGGTGACGATCGGGTTCCGGATGCTCGTCGGCATCGACATCGCGACGTACCTGCTGTCGGCCGCCGCGGTCGCGCTGACCCGCTCCCGGGGCCGGCCCGATCGCGCCGGCCAGCGCCCATCCTTCCGCGCCGGCCTGCGGGTGCTCGGCCACTACCCGCTGGTGCGCGGGCTGCTACCGGCCACCGGCGTCTTTCTGCTGGCCAACGCCGCGCTCAGCGCACTGCTGGTACCGCTGGCCGTGCGCCACCTCGGCGGCACGACGGCCGCCGGGCTGATCCTCTCGGCGCTCGGCGTCGGCTTCCTGGCCGGCGCACCCGTGCTGCGGCTGCTCGTCGACCAGGTCCCGATCCGCACCCTGCTCGGCGGTGCGCAGGCCGCCACCGCAGCCGGGTTCGCCGTCCTGGTCAACACCCGGTCGGTGCCGCTCGCGCTCGCCGTGGCCGCCGCTCTCGGAATCTGCGGCTCGGTGGTGTTCGGCGCCCCGCCCACCATCGTGCAACGCACCGTGCCCGGCGCCGCGCTCGGCCGCGTCACCGCGGTGTTCGGCATCACCGAAGCCGCGGCAACGCTCATCGGCGCCACCGCCGGACCCCTCCTGGCCCAAGCCACCGGCCTCGGCCTCACCGTCAACCTCGCCGCGGCCCTCACCCTGGCCGCCGCTGCCGTCACCGCCCAGACCGTGCCGCCCAGCTGAACTGTCGGTACCGCGCGCGGGTGGAAGAGGCGCACTGGGTGACGGCTGCTTAACTTGTCCCCATGTCGGACGGTCAGGGTGCGTCTGTGCCGGCCGAGCGCCGAGCGGCCCGCTCGCGCCGCGTGCTGCTGGTGTTGGTGGTCGTGACCGCGGTGCTCGGCGGCGTCACGCTGGGTCTGAACCATTTCGCCGCTGGCGGCACCGTGCAGCCGGGGGTGACGGCGGCCCCGCGGCGCGTGTTCGCCTGTGCGTACGACACGAGCACCCCGCAGGACCGGGCATCCGGGGAGATCGGCTGCCGGCGGCAGGCATTGGACTACGGCCGGCGGCCACCGTTGACCCCCGCGCAGCTGAGCCAGGCCACACCGCTCGCGCGGCGGGTCGACACCGCCGTTGACGCCGCCGTCCGCACCTGCCTCGACGCGGCCGTTGACAGCTGCGTGGCCGTGCCAGCCCGCACCCGCCTTGTGCTGACCCCGTCGGCACGCGGCGGCATGGTCGAATCTCTGACCCCGGCCGTGATGTCAGCACCGCGGGCGCTGCCGCCCATCCGCGCCGCCCTGCGGCGGGCCGGCCTGGATGGGGCGGTCGTGCGCCTGTCCCGGGCCGAAGACCCGGCGCCGCCGGGCAGCATCGTGTACGCGGTGAGCGTTGGACAGATGTGCGTGGTCGGCTACCAGGCCCAGCGGCAGGCAGGGGCGCGTGTGCTCGGCCGGCTACCGTCCGGCGGTTGCCTGGCGCCCTGAACCGGCCTCGGAGCCGACCGACACCCGGCTGGGCCGGCTAGCCGCGGGCGGGCACGGTGAGTTCGCCGAGCTCGGACCAGCCGTCCTGCGGGATCGTCGCGTTGACGATCCGCGGCGTCTCGGCCAGGTATTGCGGCAGGCTCGCCTGGGCGTCTTTGAAGTGCTGCGAGCCGACGTGCGCGGCACCGGCGTCGCCGTCCCGGAACGCCTCGATCAGGACGTACTCGTTGGGGTCGTCCAGGCTGCGGGACCAGTCGAACCAGAGGCAGCCCGGCTCACCGCGGGTGGCCCGGGTGAAGTCGCCGGCGATCTCGGGCCAGCGGCCGGCGTGCTCGGGCAGGACCCGGAACTTCACGGCGATGAAGATCATGCGGACTCCCTCGGGCCGGCTGAGATGCCCCCCGTTGGGCGCCCGGCTCCGCGGGCGATGCTAGCCGAGCGGTACCCCCTGAACAGCCGCTGGACGGCGCCTGAATCGTTGACATGATGTGTCAGGCAGTGGCCTGGTTTGGGTTGCGCTGCGGCATGAAGGAGGATCATGGTGCGTAAGACATCGTGGGGGAGAATTGTCGCGGTCGTCTGGGCCGCGATAGCGGTGGCCGTTCTGCCGGCCGCGGTGGCGTCCGCCGCCTCGCCGGCGAGCACGGCGAACGCCGGGTCGCTGACCTGCACCGAGTGGGGTTGCCTCCCGGTCACCGTCTAACCGTCCTAACCGTCGCTCAGGCCCGCTCGCGCAGCTGTGTGGCGGGCCGGCCGGCGTCGGCTGTCAGCGCCGAGACGCGCGCCCGGTGCGCCTCAGCCTGCACGTCGTCGCCGGCGGCCTGGCAGAGCAGCGCCAGCTCGTCGTGGGCGCGGGCCTGCTGGTGGCGATCGCCGGCCCGGTCGGCCAGCGCGAGCGCGGCGGTGAGGTGCTCGCGGGCCTGGTCGGGCCGGCCGGCGGCGCGCAGCGCGGCGCCGAGGCCGGTGTGCGCGCGGGCCTCGCCGCTGGCGTTGCCGGTCTCCTCGAACAGCGCCAGCGCCTGCCGCTGCTGCTGCACGGCCGGCCGGCCGAGGCGCAGGCTGACATCGGCGAGGTTGGTCAGCGAGCAGGCCTCACCGTCCCGGTTGCCGGTCTGCTGGAACAGCGCGAGCGCCTGCCGGTGCTGCTCGGCGGCCAGCTCGTAGCCGCCCTGGCCGGCGTGCGCCTCGCCCAGCCCGTTGCGGCCGTAACCCTCGCCGTCCCGGTCGCCGGCGCGGCGGTGCAGGGTGAGCGCCTGCCGGTGCTGCGCGGCGGCCGGCGCGTACTCGCCCAGCCGGCAGTAGACGCCGCCGAGGCTGTTGCGCGCCCGCGCCTCGCCGACCGGGTTGCCGCCCTGCTGGTAGAGCGCGATCGCCTGGCGCAGGCTGTCGGCGGCCTCCCGGTAGCGCCCGGTCAGCGCGCCGACGTTGCCGAGGTTGAGCAGGGCGCGGGCCTCGCCGGTGCGGTCACCGGTCTCCTGGAACATCGCCAACGCCTGCTGGAAATGCGCCGCGGCCTGGTCCAGCCGGCCCTGCCGGGCGTGCACGACGCCGAGGTCGGTCATGGAGCGGGCCATGTCGGACCGGTCGCTGGTCCGCCGGGCCGCGGCCACCGCCTGGCTGTGGATCGCCAGGCCGGTCGCGAGGTCGGCGCTGGCGTTGAAGTAGCGGAACAGCGTCCCGGCCAGCCGGCTGGCCTGCTCCGGCCAGCCGTACGCCGCGGCGTACCCGATGACCGCGACCAGCGCCGCCCGCTCGGCGTCCAGCCAGGCCCGCGCGCGGTCCCGCTCATCGCTGGCCGGTGCGGCGGCCGGCCGGCGCGGCGCTCGGTCGCGGTCGGCCGGGTGCAGCGTGGTCATCGCGGCGGTGGCCGCGGCCAGGTAGTGGTCGAACAGCCGGGTGCGGGCGTCCCGGCGGTCGGGTTCGGGGTCGGTGGCCTCGGCCAGTTCCAGCGCATACGCGCGGAGCAGGTCGTGCATGCCGTAGCGGCCCGGGCCGGCCGGGCGGACCAGGTGCGCGCGGGCCAGCTGGACCAGCGCCGCCGCGGCGGCCCCGGCCTCAGGTCCGGCGGTCTCGGCGGCCCCGGCGGCCGGGCCGGCCAGCGCGGTGGCGGCGGCGGTGTCGAAGTCCGGGCTCGGGTGCAGGCCCAGCAGCCGGAACAGCCGGGCCGCCCCGTCCGGCAGGTACCGGTAGGACCAGGAGAACACCGCGCGGACGGCCGCCCGCGGGTCGCCGGCGGCGTCCAGCAGGTCCAGCCGGCGCTGCTGGTCGGCCAGCTCGCCGACCAGCGCGGCCAGCGGCGTCCCCGGCCGGGCGGCGGCGAGCTCGGCGGCGATCCGCAGCGCGAGCGGCAGCCGGGCACAGCGGTCGGCCAGCGCGGCGGCCGCCGCCGGCTCGGCGTCGACCCGGTCGCCGATCAGTGCCCGGAGCAGCGCGGCCGCGTCCGGCGGCGGCAGCTGGTCGAGGTCGAGGCGGCGGGCGCCGTGCATGGCGACCAGGCCGGCCAGGCTGTCGCGGCTGGTCACCAGCACCTGGCAGGACGGCGTGCCGGGCAGCAGCGGCCGGATCTGCTCGACCGTGCCGGCGTTGTCCAGGAACACCAGCACCCGGCGGCCGTCCAGCAGGGTGCGGTACGCGGCGGCGCGCTCGGCCTCGTCCGCCGGGACGTCGGTGCCCGGGCCGCCCAGCGCGCGCAGGAACCCGGCGAGCGCGTCCGCCGCCGGCATCGGCTGCGCCGGGTCGTAGCCGCGCAGGTTCACGTACAGCTGCCCGTCCGGGAAGCGGGTCCGGGTCTGGTGCGCCCAGCGCAGCGCCAGCCCGGTCTTGCCGACGCCGGCCGTGCCGGCGACCACCAGCGGTACGCCGGCGCTCGCGCTCAGCCGGGTGAGCGCGGCCAGCTCGGCGGCGCGGCCGACGAAGCCGGGGACGTCGGCGGGCAGCTGCGCCGGCACCGGGGCGGCCGGCCGTCCTGACTGGACGGTGGCGGGCCGGGCCTCGGGCGGGCCCTCGGCCAGCAGCGCCGCGTGCGCGGCGGCGAGCTCCGGCCCGGGCGCCATGCCGAGTTCGTCGGCGAGCCGGCGGCGGGCCTGGCCGTACAGCTCGACGGCGCGGGCCCGCCGGCCGGCCGCGTGGTACGCGCGCAGCAGCTGGGCCAGCCCGGGCTCGTCCAGCGGGTCGGCCGCGGCGGCCGCCTCCAGTAGCCCGATCGCGTCCGCCGCCGAGCCGGCGGCGATCATCGCCTCGGCGTACCGGGCGAGTGCGGCCCGCCGCTCCTCGGCCAGCGCGACGACCTTGGGATGGTTGGCCAGCGCGGGCAGGTCGACCAGCGCGGGCTCCGGCCACAGCCGCAGCGCCTCGTCCAGCAGCGCCGCCGCGCCGCACACGTCGGCGTACCGCGCCGGGTCGGTCGCCTCGGCCACCAGCCGGCGGAACCGGAGCAGGTCGATGCTGTCGGCGGGCAGCTGCAGCGCGTACCCGTCGCCCACCGCCGGCAGCAGGTCGCTGCGCGCGTGCGAGGGCCGGCCGGGTTCCAGCAGCCGGCGCAGCCGCGCGACGTGGGTCTGGATCACGTTGGCCGCGGACGGCGGTGGGCGGTCACCCCACAGCGAGTCGATCAGCTCGCCGCGGGACAGCGGCCGGCCGCCGGCCAGCGCCAGCAGGCCGAGCACCGCGCGGCGGCCGCTGGGACCCAGCACGACCGGCGCGTCGGCGCGCCAGGCGCTGACCCGCCCGAGGATCTGGACCCGTACCTGAGCGTCGCCGGACACGGCGCAACCCTGACACGTGCCGTCGGGGTCGTCCAACCGTGCCGGCGGGCCGGCGTCCGGGCGCGCCCGCCGGGGCCCCCGGGCCCGCCCGACCGCGGGCCGGACCGGCGTCACCGGCCCGCGCCGCAGGCGGTCAACCCGGCCCCGGTGCCGCACTCCGACGGCGCGTCGGCCGGCGGCTCGGGCAGCCGGGCGGGCAGCGGCTCGGGCAGCCGGGCGGGGGTGCCGAGGCGGCCGGTGGCGTGCAGGAAGTCGAGGAGGCGGGCGTCCACGGCGTCCCGGAAGGCGCGCAGCGCCGGGCTCCGGCCGCCGCAGCTGCCGGCCGCCGCGGGCCGGTAGCCGACGCGCACCGTGCCGGCCGCCCGCCCCGGCCGCCCCGCCGCCTCGACGCAGCTGTACAGCGTGCCGTCGGCGCTCACCACGGCGCCGAGCCGGCCCGGGTCCGGGCAGGTCGGGCAGGGCCGGATCGCCACCGGCCGGTGCAGCCGGAAGCCCCGCTCGGCCGCGTGGCGCAGCCAGCCCACGAACCGGCCGACCAGGTCGGAGTCGCGCGCCAGCGGGTTCGGGTAGCCGATGCCGGTGTCGTTGAGCAGCGCGAACGAGACGTGGCAGCGGCCGGGGTCGACGCGCTCGGCGAGCTGGTCGAGCAGCGCGTGCAGGCCGTCGCGGTTGCGGTGCGAGACGTTCACCCGCAGGTCCCAGCGCAGGTCGGTGGCCGCGCTCGCCGTCGCCAGCCGGGTCAGGATCACGTCGAACGTGCCCTCCCCGCCGGAGCGGCGGACCCGGATCAGGTCGTGGTCGGCCCGCCGCCCGTCGAAGGTGACCCGGACCGTGCGCAGGCCGGCGCCGGCCAGCTCCCGGGCCAGCGTGCGGGTGAGCAGCGTGCCGTTCGAGACCAGTCGCGCGGACCGGAGCCCGCGCTGGCCGGCGAACTCCAGCAGGTCCCGGCAGCCGGCCGGGTTCAGCAGCGGCTCACCGCCGGACAGCTCCACGTCCAGCGCGTCCAGCCCGGCCCCGGCCATCCGGGCGGCGGCGAACCGGACGGTCTCCCGGGCGGTCTGCCGGCTCATCGCCAGGCCGTCGATGCGTGGCGGCTGGCTGCCGCCGCGCGGGTCCTGCGCGGTGTTCTGGAAGCAGTAGCCGCAGCCCAGGTTGCAGGCCGTGGTGGTCAGCGCGGTCAACGCGTACGCCGGCACCGGCGTCGGGCCGTTCGCGCCGGCGGCGCGCAGCTGGCGCTCGACCGCCGGGTCCAGCCGGCCGGTGGCGTCGGCCGCGCCGGGATCGAGCAGTACCAGCCGCCGCCCGCCCAGGTACCACCAGCCGGCCGCGGCGGGCAGCAGCCGCGGCGTGCAGGTGACGGTGGGCGGCGCGGCCACGGTTGCCGCACCGCCCCGAGACGCCTGGCTGGGACCCACGCTTGACCTCCGGAACTGCGCCGCTCCACCTCTCCTGCGGGTCGCCGCCGGCCGCTGGACGGCCCCGCACCACACACAGTGGTCCGCACCACTGAACAATCGTTGAAATACCACTGACTTGCGTTCCCGGACCGCCGCGGACGGGACCGGCCCGGCCGCGGAGATCCGCGACCGGGCCGGCTGCCCGTCCAGGGCGGGCGTCAGGTGCAGGCGAGCTCGGTGCTGATCGTCGCGCGGCCGGCCTGCAGCGCGGCGGCCTGGGCGGCACTGAGGTCGTGCCGCCGGCCGGCGTCGGTGATCTTCCTGCCGAGGTCCTGCACGGCCCGGCAGGCCTGCGGGATCGGGCTGCCGGCGATCAGCGCGCCGGCGTCGCTCATCGCCGTGCGCAGGCTGGACGTGACGGCCGGGTCGAGCGGCATCGCGGTCAGCGTGCCGATCAGGTCGAGCACGTCCTGCTGCGCCTGCGCGGTCGGCAGGCCCGCGTCCGGGTCGTTGCAGCCGAGGGACAGGTCCTCGACGGCGGTGACCGTCGCGACGATCGTCTTCGCCTGCGCGACCGTGAGCCCCGGGCGGCCGGCCGCGCCGAAGACCGCCCGCAGCACGTCGTCGAGGTCGCCGCAGGCCGCCGGCAGTTCGCCGAGGTCCGGCACGGTGCCGGTGAGCAGGCCGGTCAGCGTCCGGGCCAGCGCCGGGTCCAGGCCCATCCCGGCGATCTGGCCGGCCAGGGCGGGGAGGACGGTGTCCGGCTCGGTGTGCCGGTCGCCCGGGTTGCACAGCTCGCCGGTGAAGAACGTGCTGCCCGGGACGCAGCGCCACATCGACGGGTTGGTGAAGCTCGGCGCCAGCCGCACGGCGGTCGCCTGCTCCAGCGCGTACCCGTCGGCCAGCAGGGTGGCCTCGCTGAACGCGGTGCCGACCAGGGTGACGCCGATCGGGTTGTGCCCTGCGCCGCTGGCGGTCGCGCCGTAGCCGGCCGGGATCGTCAGCACCGGGTAGCCGGCGCGGTCGGCGGTGCCGACGAGCGGGTTCCCGCCCGGCACCATGACCGCGTCGAGATCGTCGCCCGGGTCGGCCGTCCCGTTGCCGAGGATGCCGTCGATCACGGCCCGGCTGGACGCCTTGCCGGTGGCCAGGTCCGCGGCGTAGGTCGCCGCGGTGGCCGGGTCGGCCAGGTCCACCGCCTGCGCGGCGACGAGCTCGCCCTGCTGGTATTTCAGCCCTTCGACCGGGTTGGCGGCGTTGTAGTCGATGATCTTCCGCAGCGACATCCCGTCGTGGTTGCCGGCGAGGTACGCGTCCAGGTCGCGCTTGAACTCGGTGCCGACGACGCTCGGTGGGTTGGGGTTCGGCGCGCCGACCGTCACCAGCACCGGGGTCGCGCCCTGCGCCTGCAGCGCGCTGACCATCGCCGGGTACGGGTCGGTGCCGCCGGCGATGACCGCGATCCGCTTGCCCCGCAGCGTGCCGGTGGACAGGCCCGCGGTGTAGTCCGGCCGGGCCGGCGCGGCCGCGGTGGCCGGGTCGGCCGGGTCGGCGCCGGCGATCACGTTGAGGGCGGCCGCGACATCGGCCACCGACCGGCCGATCGGGCCGGGGGAGTCCTGCGACTTCGCGACAGGGAGCACGCCGGTGCGGCTGACCAGGCCGACCGTCGGCTTGAGGCCGACCACGCCGGCCGCCGCGGCCGGGCCGATCAGCTGGGCGGTGTCGGTCGAGGTCTCCATCCCCACGGTGATCGCGGCCAGGCCGGCCGCGGTCGCCGCCGCGGACCCGGCCGACGAACCCGCCGGGGTCTTGTCCGTGTCGGACGGCAGCAGCACCTGACCGCCCAGCGACGAGTAGCCCTCGGGCAGGTTCGGGTCGAACAGGCCGCCGAGCTCGGTCACGTTGGTCTTGCCGAGGATGATCGCGCCGGCCGCGGTCAGCTTCGCCGCGATCGCCGAGTCCCGGTCCGGGCGGGAGTTCTGCAGCGCGATCGAGCCACCGGTGGTCGGCAGCCCGCGCGCGTCCACCGGGTCGTCCAGCAGCACGGGTATCCCGTACAGCGGGCCGCGCGGGGCCTTGCGGCGCGCCTTGTCCAGCGCCTTCGCGTCAGCGAGGGCGTGCGTGTTCAGCTCGCGGACGGCCTGGATCGCCGGGCCTTCCGCGTTCGCCAGCGCGATCCGGTAGAGATACGACCGGACCAGCGTCTCCGAGCTGAGCGTGCCGGCGGCCAGCCGCGCGGCCAGGCCGCCGACCGGCTCGGCCTCCAGCGAGAACGGCAGCGGGGCCGGGGCGGTGCCGCCGAGCATGGCCATGATCGTCTGGTAATCCGGGTTGCAGTGGCCGCGGGCGGCGAACGGCTCGGCCGGGGTGGTGCGGGCGCACCGGTACATGCTTGGGTCCACTGTGGACGCCGGCTGGCGCAGCGTCGTCGCCTGCTCGATCACGTAGCCGACGCCGAGCAGGTTGCGCTCGTCGTAGGCGTTTCCGTTCACCTGGACGTTGATCGCGCGCCGGGTGGTTGCGCTGTAGCCCATCGGGATCGTGATCGTCGGGTAGCCCGCCTGCGGTCCACTCGGGACACTGCCCAGGATCGCGATCACCGGGTCGGCCGGCTGGGCCGGGTCGGAGTTGGTGAACTGCATCATGTCGTTGATCGCCTTGTGCCAGGCGGCCTTGCGCAGCGGCAGGTTGGTGCGGAACTGCACCTCGTTCGCGCCGCCCGGGCTGGTGTCCACAAGCGACTCGGACAGGTGCTGGCTGTTGCCGAACTTCAGCGCCTGCTGCGGGTTCGCCTGGTTGTCGGCGACCTCCCCGACCAGCGACTTGATCGGCGCGTCCGGGCCGAGCCGCTGGTAGTACTCATCGATCGTCTTGTGCGGCTCGTACCCGCCCGGTACCGGCGGCAGCGCCGGCAGCGTGGCCACCGGCCGGGGCACCAGGATCGCGCCGGCCGCGGTCAGCGCGTCGAAGGCCGTCTTCAGCGGGCTGCCGTCGGTGAGCGTGCCGTTGTAGCCGATCCTCTTGCCGGCCACGAAGCTCAGGTCGAGCGCGGACATGTAGTCCGGCACGGTGGCCGGCGGGGTCGGAATCACGCCGGTGGCCAGGTAGTCCGGGCCGAAGACAGCGCTGTACTCGGCGTCGCTGGCCGGGTCGGGGCCGGCGATCGACTGCAGCGTCATCGCCGCGTCCGCGACGCTGCGCACCATCGGGCCGGCGGTGTCCTGCGAGGCGTCGATCGGCGCGATGCCGTACCCGGGCACCAGCCCGACCGTCGGCCGCAGCCCGACCAGGCTCTGCGTGCTGGACGGGCTGATGATCGAGCCGGACGTCTCGGTGCCGATGCCCAAGGTGGACAGCGCCGCGGCCATCGCCGCGCCGGTGCCGGACGACGAGCCGCTCGGGTTCTGGTCCGCGTCGATCCCGTTCAGCACCTGGCCGGTCAGGTTCGAGAAGCCGGACGGCTGGTTGCCGAAGCTGTTCGCGAACTCCGACAGCCCCAGCTTGCCGAGGATCACCACCCCGTGCCCGCGCAGCTTCTTCGTGATGCCCGCGTCGGTGGCCGGGAACGAACCGCGCAGCGAGTAGTTGCCGGCCGACGTGTACATACCCCTGACGTCGATCAGGTCCTTCATCAGGATCGGCAGGCCGTGCGCCGGCCCGCGCAGGTGACCGGCGGCGCGTTCGGCGTCGGCGAGTGCCGCCTCGCGCAGCGCGTCCGGGTTGATCTGGGTGACGGCGTTCAGGCCCGGGCCGCGCTTGTTCAGCGCCTTGATCCGGTCCAGGTAGGCGCGGGTGAGCTGGACCGAGGTCAGCGTGCCCGCGGCCATCAACTGCTCGGCCTGCGCACCGGTGAGCGTCTCCAGGTTCAGCGGCGGACGGCTGACCCCGGTGGCCTGCGCGGCGGTGCTCTGCGCGGCGGCGGGCGCCGCCAGCGGGAGCGCGAGCCCGATGGTCATGACGACGTAGACCGATAGGCGGGCGGTGGATCTGCGCACTGTTCCTCCGGGGGCTGGCGGACGCGGCCCTCGGAAATTAGCGACGGCCGGTTTCGCGGACGTATCGCCGCCGTTCCGGCTCGGTGCGTGTGTTGCCGCGGGTAACGGCAGAATCCGGGATCGATCAGCGCCGAAGCTGACGTTCGGCCCGGATCCACCTGTTCGGGGGCCTAGCCGGCGCGGCGGACGGCCGCGCGGCCGGTGCGGTGCGGTCACGACCAGGTGACATCGCGGTTAGCTGGCTTCGGAGGCGAGCGGGCCAGGCCGGGGCCTGGCAGCAGGTCGACGTCGCTGGCGCGCGTCGGCTCGCCGCGGTGGGCGCGGCGCAGGTCGACACTGCTGATCTCCGACGGCGCCGCGCGCTGGTTAACCGGCATGCTGGACGCTGCCCGCAGCGCGGCCACCTGGACAGGCGGTGGCCGGTTCACGGGAGCGGGCGCGGATGGATCACCGGTGGGAACGCCGCGGGCGACGGCACCCGTCCCGGCGCGGTGGGCCGGGCTGGTGGGTGCGGTGCTGACCGCGTCAGGCGCGATCGCCGCCGCGCTGCTGCTGGCCCGGGCCGGCGGCTGGCTGGCGCGCCGCTGCGGGCAGCCGTCCGTGCTGGGCGAGGTGCTGGTCGGGCTGCTGGCGGTCCCGGCGTTGACCGCCGCCGGCACGCGCGGCACCGTCGACACGATCACCGGGCCGGCGGTGCTCGGCCCGCTGACCCTGGTCGGGCACGCCGGGCTGGTGCTTTTCCTGGTCGCCGTGGTCTACGAGTTGGTCGGCCCCCGCGCGGTCGGGTCGCTGGGCGGGGGGCCGGGCGGGTCGGCGGCCCGGGTGGTCACGTCGGTGGCGCTCGGGGCGGCGGCCGTGCCCTGCCTCGGCGGCCTGGCCCTGGGCGCCGTCCTGCTGCACTCGGGCCGGCCGGACCTGCGTGGCGACGCGACGCCGGCCGCGGTGCTGTTCCTGCTCGCGGCCGCGACCGCGGTCACCGCCGTACCGGTGCTGGCCCGGCTGCTCGACGAGCGCGGCCTGCTCCGGACCGAGATCGGCGGCCTGGCCATGTCGGCCGCGGTCGTGATCGACTCGGTGGCCTGGCTGCTGCTCGCGGTCGCGCTCGCGGTGGCGGCCGCTGCGGCCGGCTCGGCGGTGCGGGTGGGGGTGGCGCTGGTCGTGCTGGTCGGCGCGGCCGCCGTCGTCCGCCGGCTGCTGCGCTCGTCGGCCGTGAACCGGCTCGCGATGCCGGCCCGGTGGCTGCTGCCGGTGCTCGTCGGCGTCTCCGCCTACGGCGCGGCGCGCGGCCTGCGCTCGGCCGGAGTGAGCGAGGTGCTGGCGGCGGCCCTGCTGGGCGCCGTGCTTCCACAGGACGGCGCCCGCGACCCGACCGGGGACGGGGTCGACGGGCCGTGGCACCGGGCGGTCGGCGCGGTGGGCCGGATCGGGCGGTGGCTGGTGCCGGTGTTCTTCGTGGCGGTGGGTGCGGACGCGTTCGGGCCTGGCACGCGGTGGCCACCGGGCTGGCTCATCCTGCTGTGCCTGCTGGTCGCGACCGGGGCCAAGGCCCTCGGTGCCGTTGCCGGGGCGCGGCTGGCCGGGCTGCCGGCGCACGCCGGCCTCCGGCTCGCGGTGCTGCTGAACTGCCGTGGGCTGACCGAGCTGGTGGTGCTGCAGGCCGGCCGGGAGGCGGGCATCCTCACCGGCGCGGCGTACCTGGCGATGCTGGTGATGGCGCTGGTCACGACCGCCGCGACGTGGCCGGTGTACTCGGCGGTCGACCGGCGGCTACCCGGCGGGGTGCTCGCCGGACGGTGAGAACCCGGCCGGCGGGGCCGGCGCCCGGAGTGTCCACAGTGGACCAGAGCGGCTCGGTGGCGGGGCGTCGCGGCCCGACCGGTACCGTCGGGGTGTTCCCATCGCGAGGAGGCAGCGTTGTCGGCGGAGCCGGTCGCGGCGTCGGATCCGACCCTGCGCCGGCCCAGCGCGGTCTTTCTCGGGCTGCTGGGGCTGTGCGCGGTCGGCGGGTGGATGGTCTGGGCCGGGTCGAGCCATCTGCGGCTCACCGTCTTCGTCTTCGTCGTCACCGGCTGGCTGGTCTCGTTGTGCCTGCATGAGTATGCGCACGCGCTGGTGGCCTATCACGCCGGCGACACCAGCGTGGCGGCCAAGGGCTACCTGACGCTGAACCCGCTGAAGTACAGCGACGCCGGGCTGAGCATCGCGCTGCCGGTGCTGTTCGTGCTGCTCGGCGGCATCGGGTTCCCCGGCGGCGCGGTCTGGATCGACCGCGGCCGGATCCGCGGCCGGCTGCGGCACAGCCTGGTCTCGGCGGCCGGGCCGCTGGTCAACGTCGTGCTCGCGCTCGCCGCCCTGATCGCGGTCGGCCGGGCCGGGCAGCACGCCGGCGAGCACCTCGCGTTCTGGGCGGCGCTCGCCTTCCTGGCGTACCTGCAGGTGACCGCGAGCCTGCTGAACCTGCTGCCGGTCCCCGGGCTGGACGGCTTCGCCATCTGGGAGCCGTGGCTGCCCCGCGGCCTGGTCCGCGCCGTCGGCCAGGTCGCCGGCGTCGGCTTCTTCGTCCTCTTCGGCCTGCTGCTCGTCCCGTCGGTGAACCACGCCTTCTTCGATGTCATCGACAACGTCGTCGACGCCTTCGGCGTCCCGCCCTACCTGGTGCACCTGGGCGACTCGCTCTTCCGCTTCTGGGCCAGCTGACCCGCCCGCGGGGTAACGCGGCCCACGCGTCCGGGCGGTGGTGACCGGCGGGGGCGGATGGCAGGCTGGGGCGGGCCCCGCCGGCGCGACGGACAGGAGCATCCCCGTGGTCAACGTCCCTGAGCAGAAGGTCCACTTCGACGAGCTGGCCGAGTTGTGGCAGACGTTCGCGGCCGACACCGACTGCATCTTCCGGCCCTGGGTGCGCGCCACCGTGCCCGATCTGTCCACTCAGGACGGTTCGCGGGCGGTGGACCTCGGCTGCGGCACCGGACGCTTCATCGAGCTGCTGGCCGACCGGCACGGCGAGGTGCTCGGCGTGGACATCTCGGCCCGGGAGATCGAGCTGGCCCGGGCCGCGCACCGCCGGCCGGGCGTGCGGCTGGAGGTGCGCAGCCTGCTGGCCGTCACGCCCGCCACCGACGGCCGGTTCGACACCGTGTTCGCCGTCAACACGCTGTTCCACCTGCGCGCCTACGACGTCGTGCTGCCGCACCTGCGCTCGCTGGTTGCGCCCGGCGGCCAGCTGGTCATCATCGACATCCTCGACCCGGGCCTGTGGCGCGACCCGGACTGGCACGTCCAGCGGGCCTTCGAGGACGCCGAGGACTCCTACCGGAACCGGTCCAGGAGCCCGGACGTGGCCGCCGATCTGCTCCGGCTGCGGCTGCACCCGGCCTGGCTCGAGCACGCCGTCACGAACATCCCGCTGCCACGGGTCGAGTTCGACAGCCGGTATCGCGAGGCGTTCCCAGGCGCCAGCTTCACCGATCTGCACGACGACATCACCGCGATCCACTGGCGCGCCCCGAGCTGACCCGGGCCGAGCCGACGGGCCGGGCCGAGCCGACGGGCCGGGTCGAGCCGACGGGCCGGGTCGAGCCGACGGGCCGGGTCGAGCCGACGGGCCGGGCGCTACAGCCCGCTCGGGCGGCTGAGACCGGAGGCGGCGCTGGGCGTGGTCAACGGGTCGCGGGGAGCGCTGGCCTTGGCCTTCTCCATCTGCTCGCCGAGCTCCTGTAGGCGCTTGCGGCCCATCGCCTTGCGCACCTCGGGGAACCAGTCCTGCTCCTCCTCCTCGACGTGATGCCGGACGTTCTCGATCAGCACGGTGACCTTGGCGTCGAACCGCTCGTCCGCCGGGTCGAGGTCGACCAGCTCGGAAAGCATCCAGACCACGACGTGGTGCTCTTCGACGCTCTCCAACACGTGGTCCTTGGTGTCCGGGGCGGCTTCGCGCGCCGCCGGGTAGAAGATCTCCTCTTCGATGTGGGCGTGCACGGTCAGCTCGTCGATGATGCTGTCGACGAGCTTCCGCTTGATCTTCAGCGCGCCCTCTCCGGCCTTCTCGAACTCCTTGAACAGCTTGTCGACAACTTTGTGGTCATTCTTGAGCAGCACGATCGCGTCCACGGCAACCTCCGGGTTCGGCAGTGTCGGGCCGGTTCATGTCCCGGGATCCGGGTGCCGAAACCCGGGCGCCGCGCGGTCAGGGTGCCGGCACCGGGACCGGGCTCGCGGCGACCTGCCGGCCCGGCGCGGACAGC
>JBBWZH010000079.1:0-8257 GCA_039648995.1 Mycobacteriales bacterium | reverse complement strand
GGCGGGCGCTGACCCGGGCACCGCCGGAGAAGACCAGCTCGGCGTAGAAGACGCCGTCGCGCAGGTCGGTGATGTGCACGGCCTCCAGGCGGGCGCCCAGCGCCGAGATCACGTCGCGGAGCAGGTCGTGCGTGAGCGGCCGGGCCGGGCGGACCCCCTGCTGCTCGAAGGCGATCGCGGACGCCTCTACCGCGCCGATCCAGATCGGCAGGTACCGATCACCATCGGCCTCCTTGAGCAGCACGATCGGCTGGTTGACCGGAAGCTCGACCCGGACACCAACGACTCGCAGCTCGTTCACGGCGGACGCCCTCCCGAGAAAAGGCCTTCGCTGTCGACGCTACACGGTGCCGGGGCACCGTGCCCTATCCGCCAAGCTCTGCCCGTAACCCGGCCTTGACCAGCGCGGCGTGCAGCCTGACCGAGAGCGCGGCCAGCTCACGCACCGCTTCCTCGGCACGGGCCCGCGCCTCGGGGTTGCGCTGCCGGACCAGCGGCGTCACCACCTGCTCGAACAGACCGATCTCGCGGTCGGCCGCGGTGCGGTATGACCGCAGGTGCCGCGGCTCGATGCCGAAGCGGGCCATCTCGGCCACCGTCCGGGCCACCACCAGCGCGTCGCCGTCGTAGTGGCCGCCCTTACCCCGGGCGGCGAGCAGGCCGAACTGCTCCAACTGGTCCAGCTGCTCGGCGTCGAGGCCGGCCGCGGTCAGCAGCTCGTCGCGGGACAGCCGGATGTCGGCCGGTTCACGCAGGAACTCCTCCGGGCCGGGCAGCCCTTCGGCGGCGACCAGCGCGCGCGGCACCCGCGGACCGCCGCCGGTGCGCGGCGGCGGTTCCAGGCCGCGGTCGATCGCGTCCAGCTGCTCTTTGATCACGCGCAGCGGAAGGTAGTGGTCCCGCTGCTGGGCCAGCACGAACCGGAGCCGGGCCACGTCGTCGCGGGAGAACTTGCGGTACCCGGACGGTGTCCGCTCCGGATGGATCAGCCCCTCCGACTCCAGGAACCTGATCTTGGAGATCGTGACGTCGGAGAACTCCGGCCGTAGCTGGGCCAGTACCTCACCGATGCTGAGGAATGCGCGCGCCGGCACTGTCATCGGTCTGCCCGCCCCTCCCCGTCACGCGCCACGGCCGGCCCGCGCCCCGCAAGGCGCGCCGCCGAGCCGGCCTCCGGCGCTCCGCGCTCGCTCATGGGCTACCGGCCTGGGTAACCGGCCGGCTCGTCGCCGCGGACTCCGGTCAGGTAGAGCAGCCGGAACTTGCCGATCTGCACCTCGTCGCCGCCGGTCAGGGCGGCGCCGTCGATCCGCTGCCGGTTCACGTACGTGCCGTTCAGGCTGCCGACATCGTGCACGACGAAGCTGCTGCCGTCGCGGCGGAACTCGGCGTGCCGGCGGGACACCGTCACGTCGTCCAGGAAGATGTCGCTGTTCGGGTGCCGGCCGGCGGTGGTCACGTCCTGGTCGAGCAGGAACCGGCTGCCGGCGTTCGGCCCGCGCTTCACCACCAGGAGCGCCGAGCCGGGCGGCAGCGCGTCGACCGCGCCGGCATGGACCTCCTCGGACAGCTCGGCGCCGGGCAGGTCCTCGACGAAGCCGCCGGAAATGATCGAGGTCGCGTCGGGTGACCCGGCCATGTCGCCGGACCTGGTCAGCGGCGCGCCACACTGCGCGCAGAACCGACTGTCGTCGGGGTTCTCGTGGCCGCACCGGGTGCAGAACACGGTCGGGTCCGCCTCCACTCTCGCCGATCGTGATTTCTCGCCGGCCGGGTCCGCGCCGTCGGGCGCCCCGGTCAATGGATCCGCCGGCGACGCGCTCACCCCGCAGGCGTGTGCGGCGAGCCTAGTCAGCCGTTCCGCAAAGGGTCAACCGACACTGGAGAGTTAGAGGGACATGTCGGACGGCGACCCCCTCCGGTGCCCGTCGCAGGGGTCACACCTGGCCACCCGCCGCGGCCGCCTCCAGCGTGAGCTCGGGGTAGAGCGGGTGCTTCGCGAGCAGGTCGGCGACCCGCCCACGGGCGGCCCCGACGACCCCGTCCGGCAGGCTGAACTTGGCCTTGCTGACCGTCTCCGCGCCCGCGTCGTCACGCGTGCTGACCGGGGTGACCTGGCTGAGCACGGTGCTGATCAGGTCGGCGATCTCGGTGATCTCGGCGTAGCCCATGCCCAGCGTGGTGACCGCCGGGGTGCCCAGCCGCAGCCCGCTGGTGTACCAGGGGCCGTTGGCGTCGAACGGTAGCGAGTTCCGGTTGAGGGTCAGCCCACACGAGCGCAGCGCGGACTCCGCCTGCCGGCCGGTCAGCCCGTAGGTGCTGGCCACGTCGATGAGCACGATGTGGTTGTCGGTGCCCCCGGTCGGCACGGTGACCCCGCGCTTCTGCAGTTCGTCGGCGAGCGCCTGCGAGTTGGCCACGATCCGCCGCGCGTAGTCGGCGAAGTCCGGCCGCAGCGCCTCGCGGAGGGCGACCGCCTTGGCCGCGATCGCGTGCGGCAGCGGTCCGCCGAGCACGGCCGGGCAGCCCTTGTCCACCGCGTCGGCGTACTCCGGCGTGCACAGCACCATCCCGCCGCGCGGCCCGCGCAGAGTCTTGTGGGTCGTCGTGGTGACCACGTGGGCGTGCTGGATCGGGTCGTAGTCGCCGGTGAACACCTTGCCGGCGACGAGGCCGGCGAAATGCGCCATGTCGACCATGAACGTGGCGCCCACCTCGTCGGCGATCTCGCGGAACGCGGCGAAGTCGATCAGCCGCGGGTAGGCGCTGTAGCCGGCGAGCAGGATCCGCGGCCGTACCTCGCGCGCCTGCGCGCGGACCGCGTCGAGGTCGAGCAGGCCGGTCTCCCGGTCCACCGCGTACGAGTGGGCCTCGAACAGCCGGCTGGACAGGTTGTGCCGGTAGCCGTGGGTGAGGTGGCCGCCGGAGTAGTAGTCCATGCCGAGCAGGCGCTGGCCGTGCAGTTCGTCCCGGATCCGGGCCCAGTCCGCCGCGCTGACCGCGGCCGGGTTCCGGGTGCCGAGCTTCTCCAGCGCCGGCGCCTCGACCGTGGTGGCCAGGATCGCGAGGAACGCGACCAGGTTCGCGTCCGCCCCGGAGTGCGGCTGGACGTAGGCGTGCGCCGCGCCGAACAGCTCGCGGGCCAGGCCGGCGGCGGCCGCCTCGATCGTGTCGACGTTGTCGCAGCCGGCGTAGAACCGGTGCCCCGGGAAGCCCTCGGCGTACTTGTCGGTGAGCAGGTTGCCGTGCGCCAGCTGCACCGCCAGCGAGCAGAAGTTCTCGCTGGCGATCAGCTTCACGTTGGACCGCTCGTCGGCCAGCTCGCGCAGCACCGCGGCGGCGATGTCCGGCGATACCGCGGCCACCGAGTCGAGCGAGGCGTAGAAGCCGGCGGCGCCGGTGTCCACAGTGGACGGGTCGGTGCCGGCGAGGTACCGGCGCAGCAGGCCGGCGGCCGGCGGCTGGTCGCCGCGGTCGGTCATCGTCGTCATCTCCGGTTGAGGTTGTTCCGGGCACACCCGTGCCCGGATGTGTTCTCCAGGGCGGCCGGGTGGCTAGTGCGCGTCGAGCATGCCCTGATAGGCGGCGGCGTCCAGCAGCGACTCCAGCACCGACGTGTCCGCGATCTCGATCTCCAGCAGCCAGCCCTCGCCGTACGGGTCGGTGTTGACCAGTTCCGGCTGGCTGTCCAGGGACTCGTTGCGGGTCTTCACGGTGCCGGTGACCGGTGCGTAGATGTCCGAGACGCTCTTGGTCGACTCGACCTCGCCGAGCGGCTGGCCGGCGGTCACGGCGGTGCCCACGGCCGGCAGCGACACGAAGACGATGTCGCCCAGCGCCTCCTGCGCGTAGTCGGTGATGCCCACCCGGATCACGTTCCCGTCGGTGTGGGCCCACTCGTGCTCGGCGGTGTACTTCAAGTCCTCGGGCGTCACTGCGGCCTCTCTCGGGTTCGGCTGTCCGGCTCCGGGGTGGGCTCGGGCGGTGCCGCCCGTCACTCGGCCGGCTGAGCGTAGTGAGGCGTGGAAAGCGATCGCAAGGCGCGGATCACCAGCCGCTGCTGCTGGCTGATCGTGGCCTGCCCGCCGGCCTGCCGGACCGTGTCGACCACGCCGCCGGGGATGTTCAACGCGGTCGCCAGCGTGGCCGGGTCACCGATCGCGAGGATCACGTACGGCGCGGTCAGCTGCTGATCGTCGGTCAGGATACCGCTGCCGCCGCCCGACCCGTCACCGTCAGTGAACGCCGAATCCAGGCCGATCCTGACCGGGCCCACCGCGATGGCCTCGGCGCCGGCCGCCCGCAACTCCTCCACCGCGTCGAGGAGGTCCTCGGCCTTCAGCCGGCGCTGCGGGTCGGTCATCGTCAGCTGGATGCCGGGGCCCTGCGCGGCGACCGTCCCGGCCAGCACGCCCAGCGCCGCCGACCGTGACCTGGCCTCCACCAACGCGGCGCTGTTCTTGTCGCCGGTCGTGGTGAGCCGGCTGCGGGCCGCCTCCAGCGAGGAGATCTGCCGCCGCAGCCGCTCCTCCCGGGACGACAGGTCGTCGAGGATGCGGACCAGGTCCTCCTGCCGCGCCGCCGCCAGCCCGTTGCTGGCCGTGTTGCTCTTCACCTGCACCGCCAGCCCGAACCCGAGCAGCCCGCAGAGCACGCCGATGAGCAGGGCCGCGCGCGACAGGCTCCACCACCGCGGCCGCCGGGCGCCGTCGGGCCCGTCCTCGGCGCCTGCGTCGTCCGCGCCCGCCGCCTCGGCGTCGGCCTCGTCGCGGCCCGCCGCGTCGCCGGCCGCCGCCTTCTCACCGGCTGCCTGTCGAGGCCCCGCCGTCCCGGCCGCTGCCTTGCCGGTGGCCTTCTCCGGCCCTGCCTTCCCGACCACTGCGTTCCCGGCAGCCGCCTCGGCAGCGGCCGTCTCGTCTGGCCCTGTCCCCCCGGCGGCTGCCCTGTCTGCGGCCGTCCTATCGGCGGCGGTCCCGCCGCCCGCTGTCCTGCCGGAGGCTGGGCTGCCGGCGGCTGTCCTGTCTGCGGCTGTCCCACCGCCTACTGTCCTGCCGGAGGCCGTTCTGCCGGCGGCCTCGGCGGCCATCCTGTCTGCGGCCATCCTGTCTGCGGCCGTTCTACCGGAGGCCGTTCTGCCGGAGGCTGGGCTGTCGGAGGCTGGGCTGTCGGAGGCTGGGCTGTCGGCACCTCTCCTGCCGGCACCAGTACTGCCGGCACCAGTCCTGCCCGAAGCGTTGCCGGAGGCCGGGACGCCGAAGGCTGGGCTGGCGGCACCTGTCCTGCCGGAGGCGCTGCCGGAGGCGGAGCCGCCGGAAGCTGAGCCGCCGGAAGCCGAGCGGTCGGCACCTGTCCTGCCGGCACCCGTCTTGCCGGAGGCGCTGCCGGAGGCCGGGCTGGCGGAGGCCGGGCTGCCGGAGGCCGGGCTGGCGGAGGCTGGGCTGGCGGAGGCGGCTCTCCCGCTGGCTGTCGTTCCGCCGGTTGCCGGCTCGGTGGCTGCGGTGGCGCTGGCGGGTCCCGCGGCGGGTGCCGACCCGCCGCGGGCCGGCCCGGCCCGGTCGCCGGCGTCCGGCCGCGCGGGCAGGTCCTGGGAGTTCAGGGCCACCGTGGTGTCGTCGTTCGGGTCCGCGGCCGTCGGGCGGGTTGCCTTGTCCGGTCGGGAGAACAGGTCGCGGCGGATGCCGACACCGGGGGCGGGCAGCAGCACGTCCGACCGGGACGGAGGCTTCCCGCCCCGCCGCGGGGGCCCGGTCTCGCCCGGTGTCTCGATCTCGCGTTCAGGTGTGGGCGAGCCGGCGGCTTCGTCCGGTGTGGTGGGCTGCTCGTCGTCCATCGTCACGCCCGGAAGAGATGCCGGCGGATGGCCGCCGCGTTGCCGAAGATGCGGACGCCGAGCACGACGACCACGCCCGTGGAGAGCTGGCCGCCGACGCCGAGCTTGTCGCCGAGGAACACGACCAGCGCGGCGACGAGCACGTTCGAGACGAACGACACGACGAAGACCTTCGAGTCGAAGATCCCGTCCAGCCGGGCCCGGATGCCGCCGAACACCGCGTCCAGCGCCGCGACGACCGCGATCGGCAGGTACGGCTGCAGCCAGACCGGGACGGTCGGCTCCAGGATCAGCCCGAGCACGACGCCGATCGCGAGCGCGATGGTCCCGATCACCGGCCGCCTCCCCTGCCCGGTCTGGTCGGCCTGGCCGGCGTGCCAGCCGGGCCGCCGCCGGAGCCGGCCGGCGCGCTCCGTGGCGCGGCCGAGCCGGCGGGCGGTGGGGTGGTATCGAGCGGTTCGGCGTACCGGAGATCGGTGCCGGTGGCCGCGCGCAACGCCAAGTCGCCCTCCCGCTGGACGGTGAAGCTGATGCCGAACACGCTGGACAGTGACTGGTACCGGCGGGCCGCGACGCTGTCCGCGAACCGCGGCAGCAGCACGTCCGGGTCGCCGACGGCCTTGATCGTGTACGGGCTGGCCACCGGCCGCAGGTCGACGAGGATCGCCTCGCCGGCCGCCCGGATCGTCGTGGTCGGGGCGAGCCGCTCGTCGTTGATCGCGATCGCCTCGGCGCCGGCCGCCCAGAGCGCGTTGACGACGCTCTGCAGGTCCCGGTCGCGCAGGCGGCCGTTGTCGTCCGGCGGCACGGTCAGCGACTTGCCGGTGGCCGGGTCGATCTGCTGGGTCGGCGCGGCGTCGCCGAGCTGCACGCTGATGCCCGGGCCGTGCACCGGCACCAGCGCGGCCGCCCGCTCCAGGTCACGCACCTGCTTAGACACCTTGTCGCCGGTCTCGCCCGCGGTCAGCGCCGCGTCCCGCTCGCGGACCAGCTGGCCGCCGAGCGACTCGGCCCGCCGCTGCAGCGCGTCGCTGGCCGCCGTGCCCTGTTCGACGTCCTTGACCAGGCCCTGCCGGGCCCGCTCCGAGTCGGGTGCCTGCTGGGCGGTGCCGCGGTAGGCGGCGGCCAGCACGAAACCGACCAGCAGCAGGCCGATCGCAAGCAGGGTCCTGGCGTCGGCGTAATCGGTGCCGGTACGGCCCTCCGCCGCCCGCTCGGCCTTCCGCTCAGCCGCTTCCGCGTACCCGTGATCAAGGTGATCTGTCAGCAAGCTGTCAAGTAGCGATGTCGACATGGCGCCGAGTCGAGGACGGTGCCGGGTGGTGCGTCCCCGGGTCGCCGCCAGCAGCCGGCGGGGCAGCGAGCGGTCGCCGCCACGGGCGTGCTCACCCCTCATCCGGCACCCACCCGATCACCCGGCCGCCCGCCCGAGCCGGCCGGGGCCCGGCCGGCCGCCCGGACGAGCAGCGCCACCTGGTAGACGTACAGCACGCCGGCCCACACATAGAGCGACGTGCCCCAGACCGTGAAGGCCCATCCGATCGGCCGGGCGATATCGCCGAGCGTGCCGGCGCGGGTGCCGAGCAACAGCAGCGGGAACGCGTACAGGAGATTGAGCGTGGCCGCCTTGCCGAGGTAGTGCACCTGCGGCGGGCCGTACCCGTACCGGCGCAGCACCAGCAGGCAGCCACCCAGCAGCAGGTCCCGGCCGACGATCAGGCCGGCCAGCCACCACGGGATGATGTCGCGGATGCTGAACGCGGTCAGCGTGGCCAGGATGTAGAGGCGGTCGGCGGCCGGGTCGAGCAGCGTGCCGATCCGGCTGGTCTGGTTCAGCAGCCGGGCCAGCTTGCCGTCCAGCCAGTCGGAGACGCCGGCGAACGCGAGCACGCCGAGGGCGGCCAGGTCCGCGTGCGGGCCGAGCAGCAGCCAGAGGAACAGTGGGACGCCGAGCAGGCGGAGCAAGCTGAGCAGGTTCGGGACGGTGAACACACGGTCCGCCGCGACGGGGTTCACGACCATCGTCGGCTCCCCAGTCCTCGGCGGCACCCGTATTGCGCGCTGTACGCCCGTTCGGCGGCGACTACTGCTGTCGGGACGGCGGGATTTGAACCCACGACCCCCTGACCCCCAGTCAGGTGCGCTACCAAACTGCGCTACGTCCCGAGATGCATTGCTCTCGTGCGGAACCACCCTACCGCAGCGGTTGCCCCGGACCCGGGCACCACGCTCCCGCCCGGCTCCCCTCACGCCGGCCTCCCTCCCCGATCGATCCGCTGGTCGAGGTCTCACTCTCGCCTTTAGATCCGGCCGGATTGTCGGGCGAGGTTGTGAGCCTGACCGCCTGCGGGCTCGGCGGGACAACCGGTGAGTTCGGCTGCAGAAACTACGGATCCGAACTATCCGAATTCGTCGAGTCCGTGCCTG
>JBBWZH010000562.1:0-2907 GCA_039648995.1 Mycobacteriales bacterium | reverse complement strand
CGCGACCTCCTTCGGGGTGTCCAGGCCGAGTTCGCCGAGGATCCCGGTGAACCGGTTCTTCACCCGGTCCAGCCCGTCCTCGAACCGGGGCGGGCGCGCGTCCGGCTGCGACCAGAGCGGCTGCAGCGTGCGGGCGGCCACGATCGCGCGGGGCACCCAGGTGGACAGCCAGCCGTCCATGATCGCCTTGTTGTGGTCGGCGAACTCGCGGTCGTTGGTCAGCAGCACGAACATCGCCTTCGTGTAGCGCAGGTCGCGCTCGGCGAAGTCGTACTCCTCGGCGCCGACGACGGTCGGCGTGACGAAGTCGCCGTTGCCCGGCGCGGCGTGCTGCACCAGCTGGCTGCGGAACAGTTCGCCGACCAGCGGCTCGAACACCACGTTCGCGGCGAAGATGGCCTCGCACCAGTCGTCGGTCGCGGTCAGCTGCTCGGCCACCTGCCGGACGCCCTGCCAGGCCGGGTCGCCGTTCCACGCCTCCAGGTGCGCGCCGCCGTCGAAGCGGTCGATCTCCTCGCTCAGCGTCAGGTTGTAGAGCGCGAGATCCTGGGCGGCCCGGATCCGGTGCATGCTGTTCACCGAGATCGCGTTGTTGTGCATGTTCGTCGGGGCCCGCCGGTTGGCGTTGGCGAACAGGTAGAGGCCGAGCCCGTGATCGACGTGCATCCAGGCGCCGACGTTGCGCTCGACGAACGTCACCCAGTTGTTGTTCCACTGCTCGAACGCCTTGGACTGGCGGGCCGCCTCGACGTTCTGGTTCAGCTGCCGGACGACGTTCGAGTTGTAGCGGTACAGGGTGAGTTCCCACTCCTCGTTCGGGTCACGGAACTCGTGCCAGCCGTGCGCCGGCCAGTCGTAGCCCTTGCCGCCGGAGCCGGGGAACCGGGCCGGCTCCGGCCGGTCGGACCCCCAGGCCTTCAGCGCGGTCCAGTCCAGCGGGTAGCCGCCGCGGCCGTCGGAGAAGCCGTAGAGCCAGCCCTGGCTCAGGTAGTGCCGCGGGTCGGGCTGGACCTCGACGGTGACGTCCTCGTAGTGCGTCTGCTTCCGCTTCTGCGGCGTGTAGTAGTTGTACCGCCGCGAGTTCGAGTCCGGGAACTCCTTGGCGCCGGCCTCGGCGTCGGTGAAGACCGGCTTCGGCACGCTGCGTTCTGGCGCAGTTGTCATCAGGCCCTCCTCCGCACTGCGTCCCGGCCCTACCGGGCGTCCTACCGCCTACTGGGCATTGCCGGTCGTAGTGAACTTGTCGAAATAGATGCGTTTCTCGGCCACGCCGAGGCGGGTCAGCAGCGGGATCGCGGCCTCGACCATCGGCGGCGGGCCGCAGACGTAGGCGTGCGCGCCGGACAGGTCCGGCTCGTTGCGCCGCACCACGTCGGTGATCAGGCCGACCTCGCCGTCCCAGACCTCCACACTGTCCTGTTGGGATAGTTCCGGCTCGGATAGCGCCGGCACGAACCGGAAGCCGGGCAGCCGCTCGGCCAGCGCCGCCAGCTCCGCGGTGAAGCAGAGGTCCCGGGCCCCGCGGGCGCCGTAGTAGAAGGTGGCCTTGCGCTGGCTGCCCTGCTCGGCCATCGACCGCAGCAGTGACAGGATCGGCGCCATCCCGGCACCACCGCCGACGAAGATCAGGTCCTCGGCGTACCCGTCCCGCAGGGTGAAGACGCCGAACGGGCCGGTCAACCGCAGCCGGTCGCCCACCTTGAGCTCGGTGTCCAGGAACGTGGAGAACATCCCGTCCGGATAGACCCTGATGACGAACTCCAGCCGCCCGGTGTCCTTTGTGGACGTGTTCGCCATCGAAAAGGAGCGGGTGACGCCGGTGCCCGGGATCTCGATGTCCACGTACTGGCCGGGGAAGAAGCGGAACTCGCCCGGATCGGCCAGCCGGAGCACAAGGTGCCGCAGGTCGTGGGTGACCCGGTTGATAGCGACCACCTCGGCCTCGGCCTGCTGGATCGGCAGCCCTGACCGGATCATGTCCTCGTCGTAGTTGAGCAGCTCGATCGTCAGGTCCTCGTAGGCGTGTGCCCGGCAGAGCAGCGTGAAGCCTTCCTCCTTCTCGTAGTCCGGCAGCGCGAAGGTGGAGTAGCGGTCCAGCTCGATGTCCTCGCCGTCCAGCACGAAGGACTTGCACGCGGCGCACTGGCCCTCCTTGCAGCCGTGCATGAGCATCAGCCCCTGCTCGGCCGCGGCACGCAGGATCGTCTGGCCCTCGTCGACCTCGATCTCGATGCCGACCGGCTCGAACCGCACGACGTGCTTGTCAGCCATGGCTACCTCGGCTCTCGTGCCGACCACACCGGTGTGACCACCGGGCCGGGAGATCGGGATGTGCCCGACCCCCCGGCCCCCCGTCCGATCAGTCCCGCGGCGCCGGCCGGCCGGCCGGGCCCTGGCGGTTGTAGTCGGCCTGGAACGCGTCCCGCTCGGCCGCCGACATCTGGTTCAGCAGCACGTTCGGGCTCTGCAGCGGCGGGCACCGGCGCAGGTGGTCCAGCGTCCACATCTTGGTCGGGTCGAGGTTCAGGTGCGGCTGGGCGACCATCGTCTTCCCGTCGTCCCGGACGAAGCCCATGTCGGTCACGACGTCGGCCCAGTTCCAGCCGTGGTAGAGCGTCTCCCACTCGCGGGAGCCGATCAGCTTGCCCATGTTCGGCGTGCTGCGGCCCTGGTAGGTCGGCCGGAACGCGACCGTGTCGGTCCACCGGCATGCCTCGTGGCAGTACGTCCGCCACTGACCGTCCACTTCGGCCATGACCATGTCCTCACGGACCAGGCACGGCACCATGCAGGTCCAGCACCGGTGCGGGTAGACGTAGTCGACGTCCTCGAACACGATCGGGTTGTGGCCGTTCGGGGTGGCCAGCCGGTTGTAGGCCTCCCACCACTTGCCGTACCGGTCGTACC
>JBBWZH010000558.1:0-4824 GCA_039648995.1 Mycobacteriales bacterium | reverse complement strand
TTCGTCGCCTCGGCCGGCGGCGCGGTGGGGCTGCTCGCCGGCGGCGCGCTCACCCAGTGGGTGAACTGGCACTGGATCTTCTTCGTGAACGTGCCGATCGGCGCGGTCACGCTCGTCGCGGCGCTCCGGCTGCTGCCGGCCACCGCCGGCGCGGGCGTGCGCGCGGGCGCCGACGTGCTCGGCGCGGTGCTCATCACCTCCGCGCTGATGCTGGGCGTCTACACCATCGTCGTCCCCGCCGCCGAGGACGGCTGGAGCGCGACCCGCACACTCGCCTGCGGAGCCGCCGCGATGGCGCTGCTGGTGGGATTCGTGGCGCGCGAGGCCACCGCCGCGCTGCCGCTGATGCCGCTGCGCATCCTGCGTTCGCGCACGGTCGCCGGCGCGAATGTCGTGCAGGGCATCGGTGCGGGCGGGATGTTCGGCTCGTTCTTCCTCGGCTCGCTCTACCTGGAACACGTCCAGGGCTACAGCCCGATCCAGATCGGGCTGGCGTTCCTGCCGGTGACCGTGCTCATGGGCACGCTGTCGGTGCACTACAGCGAGCGGCTGGTCACCCGCTTCGGCGCTCAGCGGGTGCTGGTGACCGGGCTCGTCCTCATCGGCGCGGCCCTGGCCGGGCTGGCAGTCGCACCGGTGCACGCGAGGTACCTCACCGACGTGTTCCCCGCGGCCGCGCTGCTCGGCATCGGTGCCGGCCTCTGCTTCCCGCCGATGATGACGCTGGCGATGTCCGGCGTGGCACCGGGCGACGCCGGCCTGGCCTCGGGTCTGGTCAACACCACCGGCCAGGTGGGCGGCGCGATCGGCCTGGCCGTGCTGAGCACGGTGTCCACCGGACGGGCGGCCACGCTCCGGGCGGCCGGCCACGACCCGCTGGGCTCGCTCACCGGCGGCTACCACGCCGCGTTCTGGATCGCCGTCGCGCTGATCGGCGCCGCGCTCGCCACCGCGCTGATCACACTGCGAGCGCCGCGCGAGGCCGCGCCCGCATCCGTCGAGGCGTCTGTCGGGGTCGCCCGAAATGATCACCGCGACGAGGTCCCCGCGCTGGCGGCGTCTGCCCGACAACACTCCTGAGGAGTGAGGAACGAGCAACGTGATCGCCGACATCTCGCCCGCACGTCAGTCCAACGGCGATGAGCGCCGCGGTTCCAGCTCTGTATCGACACAACCGATCGCCGTATTCAGGGAGAACAACATGACCGCTACCTACACGTTCGACGTCTTCACCACCGTCGACGGCTTCGGCGCCCACAACGGCGACTGGGGTGGTTACTGGGGCAAGCAAGGCCCCGAGCTGCTCGACCGCCGCCTCGCCGTGTACAGCGAGGAGCAGCGGATGGTCTTCGGGGCCAACACGTATCGGGCGTTCGCGCGGATGCTGACCTCGAGCACCGAGGGATCCGAGGTCGGTGACCCATGGGTCAGCCGGATGCGGAACCTGCCGGCAACCGTGGTGTCGACCACGCTGCACGGACCGCTCGACTGGCCGGACGCGACCGTCGTGAGCGGCGACGCCGTCGACGTCGTCGCCCGGCTCAAGAAGGAGTCCGAGGTGCCGTTGCGCTCGCACGGCAGCCTGTCGCTGAACCGGGCGCTGATGGCCGCCGGCCTGGTCGACCGCGTCCAGGTGACACTCTTCCCCGTGATCTGCGGTCAGACCGGAGCGGTTCCGATCTTCCAGGGTGCGGCCGACTTCGACCTCGAACTGATCGAGAGCCGGACGCTCGACGGCCACACCCAAGAGCTCATCTACCGGCCGACCCTGCATGTCTGAGTCCATCCAGGCGCCCACCCCGCCAAGCAGCCGAACGCCGACGCCGGTAGTCCGTGGAGCGGCAGCCGCAGCCCGCCCGGACGGCCCCTTGATCGTCATCTCATTCACCGGAACTCAAAGCGGCAACCCCGGCTTTCGCCCGGGGTTTGCGCATCGATTCCCCGCTGGACGACCGGTAGGCGTCGATGCTCAGCATGCCCCGCTGGCACCCCGGGAAGCTCGATGCTGTCTGGCTGCCGGCGGGGTCGGTCAGGTCGGTTCGATGGGTAGCCACAGCTCGCAGGTCGCGGTGCTGAAGTCGTCCGCGCGTTCGAGCACCGCGACGATTTCCGGTCCTGGCCGCAGTCGCCATGGGTTGGAGGGGAACCATTCGGTCGCGGTCGCGGCCCAGGCTTGCTGCAGAGCCTGTGGATGGGGCCCTGCGGTGCGGAAGACCGCCCACGTGCCGGCCGGTACCTCGATGGTGTCGAGGTCGTCGGGGGGCGGTGTGTTCTGGGTGACGGCGACTCCGTGCAGATAGGTCAGCTCGCTGCCGTCGGCGCGGTCGGGGTCCAGGTCGTCGCAGATTGCGAGCAGGCCGGCCGGCTCGGTGTCGCTGAGGGCCTTCAGCCGCAGGTGTTCCTCGGTCGGTAGGTCGGTGATGTGCTGCTGGATGTGCGGGTTGGTGCCCTCGTGGATCAGCGGAACCCGGGCTGCGTGTCCGACGAGTCGGAACGGGGGGCGGTCGAGGATGCGGGTGTCCATGGGGATGTTCCCTTCGACGGTCAGGCGGAACCTGAGCTGTGGTTGTGCGCGAAGGGGGCCTCCGTCACGGCGAACGTCACCGGGACCGGCACCGTGGACCGATCGGAACGCCCGGCCGAACGCCTCGGTTGAGCCGTATCCGTGCCGCACGGCGATACTCAGCAGATCGTCTTCGCCGCGGACGACGCCGGCAGCCGCGACGGTCATCCGGCGTCGGCGCACGTACTCCGACAGTGGCATGCCTGCCAACGATGAGAACATCCGGCGCAGGTGGTACTCGGTCGTACCGAGCGACCTGGCCAATCCGTTGACGTCGAGCTCCTCGCCGAGGTGCTCCTCGACGAGGTCGACGAGCCGGTTGAGTGCCGAGATCACGAAGCCTCCCTTCGACGTCAACCCTGGCCGAAGCCATCCCGGCAGCACCCGACCGCAGCGGCCCGATCCGATCACCTGACCACGCGCCTGGACTACATCAGCGCTGCCGCACGCTGTGCCGCGGAGCGGCCGCGGGACTCTGGTCGGCCCGCCGGCGGTCGGCGTCCGCCCGTCGGTGATTCCTGTGAGGTGTCGACGTGGCCGTGCCGGCCCTGCTCGTCGACCGTGGGTCAAGTCGAAAGGTCGTGGCAGATCGCCAGCCCGATCACCTGGTGTGGCAGCGTAGGGGTGACCACCGCGCGGTGTCCTTGGTGACGGGATCCTCACGCATGGCCAAACCTGCTGTCCGCATGGCGTCGGACTCCGAGGTTCTTATGGCTGCTGCATTCCGCGATAGAGTTGGAGCGCCTCGGTCAGCCGTTGGCGCGCTTCGGCGGTGTACGGCGCGCATTGAAGCATGATGTGCTGCACACCGAGATCCGCATAGCCGCGCATCGCAGCCGCAATTTCCTGCACCGTACCTGTCAGGGGGTTGTTGAAGAAGCCTGGTTTCTCTGCTTGAAGGTCTGGGAACCAGAGGCCGATGAGCGCGGTGATGCCAAGCGTCGCCGGGTCGCGGCCGACCTCGCGGCACGCGGCTTCGATTCTGGCGAGTGGTTCGGCCATGGTTTCCGGTTTGCCCATGTAGCCGGTGTTCCAGAGGTCGGCATGCTGCGCTGTCAACCTGAGCATGCGCGGACCTTCGCCGCCCACGAGCAACGGCGGCCCCGCTGGCCGGGGACCGGCCGGTACGTTGTCGCAGCTGCGCGCTTGGTAGTACTTTCCAGAGAAATCGACGTGCCCTTCCCGCAACAGCGGCCGCAAGATCTGCAGGGCTTCTTCGAAGCGATCCACACGATGATCGAAGGGCAGCCCGAACGCTTGGTACTCCGGCTCATTCCATCCCGCGCCGATACCCAGGATCAGGCGTCCGTGACTCACCTCGTCGGCGGTCGTCGCCATCTTCGCGAGGATCGCCGGGTTCCGGAGACCGTTGCACAGCACCAGCGTGCCGATCTCCACCCGCTGCGTCGCCTCGGCCAGCGCCGCGAGCATCGTCCAGGATTCCCAGACGCCCCGGGTCGGCCCACCAGGCTTCCGATACAAGAGGTGGTCAGGTAGCCAGACGCTGTCGAAGCCGTCCGTTTCCGCCCGCTGTACTATTGCGCGGATCGCGTCATAAGAACGCTTGCTGTCGTCTTTGGGGTCGTTCGCCGTATAGACCATAAGCCCGAGTTTCACGGATTGACGTTCTTCCGAACGGTGCTGACGCAGGAGCGTTCAGCTGGCGTATTCACGCTTTCTCTCCTCGGGTTCATAGGTGTGCCATGGGCAACGCCGGCCCAGTTGCCGACCGTGCCAGCAAGCCGCGGACGAGGTCGGCGTCGTGACTCCGTCCGCACCCGCGTCAGCGTCGCTCCCGTCACCCGAAGTCACCTCCGTCGTCTCGCTGCCGCGCCCCGGCTGGACCGGCGACCCGCATCATCACAGGAGCCACCGACAGTTCCGCGAATCCGTCGCTCGGACCCTGCTGTCCGAGGCTGGACCGCCCGGGGCCGACCGGCCGCGCTAGTGGATCTTCCCGGCGCGTCGTCGCGGACGCAGTGACCTGCCGCTGATGGCAACCGCGTATCAGGGTGCGGCGTCGTGTCGAACGAGGTCGCCGGCGAACCTGAGTTCGTCCTGGTCCGGTGCCAGTCGGTCGTCGGTACCGGCTACAGGTGGCGGGTGAGGACGACGACGGGTATGCGGCTGCCGTTGATCACCTGGACCTGCTCGCCGACCGGGGTGAAGCCGCGGGAGTCGTAGAACAGCAGGGCGGTGTCGTTGGTCAGCTCGGTGCGGACGGTCAGCCGGGCGAAGCCGTCCTGGCGGGCGGAGCTGGC
>JBBWZH010000495.1:0-5004 GCA_039648995.1 Mycobacteriales bacterium | reverse complement strand
GCTTGTACCCGGCCGCCTCCAGCATCTGCTTGGCCTTCGGTACATCGCCCTTGTCGTAGAGCCCGCCGCTGTTGTCCTGGTACTCCGGCTGGTTGTTGACGAAGATGCGGTTGTTCAGCACCTGCGCCCGGTTGTCGAACGCGCCGACCGTGCCGGCGACCAGGCCGGGCCGGTCGATCGCGGTCGCGATCGCCTTGCGGACCTTTACGTCCTTGAGCGCCGGGTTCTTCGTGTTGAAGTCTAGGTGCTCGTTCGACAGCCCGAAGGTGATCTTGCTGGTGATCGCCGGCTCGAGCTTCTTGACGTTGGCCACCAGGTCAGCCTGCGGCTGCGAGTAGGCCATCTGGATCTCGCCGGCCTTCAGCGCCTTGACCGTGACGCCGGGCTCGTTGCCGATGGCGAGGTAGATCAACTGGTCCAGCTTCGGCTTCTCGCCCCAGTAGTTCTCGTTCGGGGTGAGGATGAGCGTCTGCTTGCCGACGTCGACGCTGGCCTTGTCGAGCTTCCAGGGGCCGCCGGAGAGCGGGATACCGTTGGCGGTCGGCCAGCCGGTCTTGACCTCGGCGCAGTTGGCCTTCGGGTCACCCTTGTCCATCGTGTGCGCCGGGAACAGGCCGGCGTTGTACAGGGACAGCCAGTCCGCGTAGGGCTTGGCGAACGTGACGGTGACGGTGTGTTCGTTGTCCGAACCCTCGACGTTCGCGATCTGGTCGTACCCGGTCGTGCTGATCAGGTCGGCGCAGCCGCCCTTGGCCGGGTCGCTGCTCTTCTGCAGCTTCCAGGAGAAGATGAAGTCCTTCGCGTCCAGCGGCTGCCCGTCGTTCCAGACCGCGGCCGGGTTCAGCTTGTACGTGACGACCTGCTTGCCGTTCTTCGTTTCCGCCGTCGGGTCCGCCGTCAGCAACTCCGGGTCGCGGACGACCTTGAAGTCCGGCGTGTACTGGGTCGGCGCGGGCAGGACCCGCACCTCCATGTAGGCCGTGGCGACCGAGTTGCCCGCCGAGATCAGCGGGAACAGGTTGCCGGGGAACTTCGTCTCGTAGCCATAGATCAGCCGGCCGCCGGTCTTGGTGCCGCCCCCGCCGCTGTTGTCGCCACTACCACCACCGCAGGCCGCGGCGCTCATCACGAGCACCACCGCCGGCGCCAGTAGCGCGACGCTCTTCCTCACCTTCACGATGCTTGCGCCTCCTCCGTCCCGCCGTCGCGGGAGCAACGGTTCTGATCCGGCGAGATGCCGGCAGGCGGACGCGACACTAACCAGCCGGCACGGCTGGCATCACGCGTGTCTGGTGAATCGTGACCATAGAGTGACCGAATACAGACCACGGCGTGTTGTCCGACACGGTCACCGTGCCATCCGGCGCTAACGCTCTCACCCATCCGGCGCAGATGCGGACGCAGCCAGTTGGCCACCGCCACGGCCGCTCGCCCGGCCGGGTACCCGGGCCGGCGCCGGCCCACGCAGCCGGACCACCCCGCGGGAAAACCTCCGGCGCTGGCGGTCAGTGGCGGGAGACCCGCTCGACCCGGGACCGCCTCGCCCGCAGTTTCTCCCGATCCACCGTCGGCAGCACGACCTTGCGCAGCCGGATCGCGGCCGGCGTGATCTCGACGCACTCGTCCTCGCGGCAGAACTCCAGCGCCTGCTCCAGGGACAGCAGCCGGGCCGGCACCAGCCGCTCCAGTTCCTCCCCGGTGGACGACCGCACGTTGGTCAGCTTCTTCTCCCGGGTCGGGTTGACGTCCAGGTCGTCGGCCCGGGAATGCTCCCCGACGATCATGCCCTCGTACACCTCGACCCCGGGGCCGACGAACATCGTGCCCCGCTCCTGCAGGCTGAACAGCGCGTACGAGGTGACTACGCCGCGCCGGTCGGAGACGAGCGAGCCGGTCGGCCGGGTGCGCAGCTCGCCGTGCCAGGGCTCGTACTTCTCGAAGACGTGGTGCAGCAGGCCGGTGCCGCGGGTCTCGGTGAGGAACTCGGTGCGGAAGCCGATCAGCCCGCGGGCGGGCACCAGGTACTCCAGCCGGACCCAGCCGGTGCCGTGGTTGACCATCTGTTCCAGCCGGCCGCGGCGCAGCCCGAGCAGCTGCGTGACCACGCCGACGTAGTCCTCCGGGACGTCGATGGTCAGCCGCTCCATCGGCTCGTGCACCTTGCCGTCCACCAGCTTGGTGACCACCTGCGGCTTGCCGACGGTCAGCTCGAAGCTCTCCCGGCGCATCAGCTCGACCAGCACCGCCAGCTGCAGCTCGCCGCGACCCTGCACCTCCCAGGCGTCCGGCCGCTCGGTCGGCAGCACCCGGATCGACACGTTGCCGATGGTCTCCGCGGTCAGCCGGTTGCTGACCAGCCGGGCGGTGAGCTTCTTGCCGCTCTGCCCGGCGACCGGCGCGGTGTTCACGCCGACCGTCATCGACACGGTCGGCTGGTCGATCGTGAGCACCGGCAGCGCCCGCGGGTTGTCCGGGTCGGCCAGCGTCTCGCCGATGGTGATCTCCGGGATGCCGGCCACCGCGATGATGTCGCCGGGGCCGGCCTCCTCGACCGGCACCCGGTCCAGCGCGCGGGTGATCAGCAGCTCGGAGACCTTGACCTTGTCGATGGTGCCGTCCGCGCGGCACCAGGCGGCCTGCTGCCCGCGCCGGATCGTCCCGTTCCGGACCCGGCAGAGCGCCAGCCGGCCCAGGTACGGCGAGGCATCCAGGTTCGCGACGTGGGCCTGCAGCGGCGCGCCCTCCACGTACGAGGGCGCCGGCACCGTGGTCAGCAGCGTGTCGAACAGCGGGCCGAGGTCGGGGCTGCCGGGCATGTCGCCGTCGGCGGGGCGGGCCAGCGCGGCGCGGCCGGCCCGGGCCGAGCAGTACACGATCGGGAAGTCCAGCAGGTCGTTGGGCGACGACGACTCCCCGAGATCGAGGAACAGCTCGTAGGTCTCGTCCACCACCTCGGCGATGCGCGCGTCGGGACGGTCCACTTTGTTCACGACGAGCACCACCGGCAGCCGCGCGGCGAGCGCCTTCCGCAGGACGAAGCGGGTCTGCGGCAGTGGACCCTCGCTCGCGTCCACAAGCAACAGCACGCCGTCCACCATGGACAGTGCCCGCTCGACCTCACCGCCGAAGTCGGCGTGCCCGGGGGTGTCGATAATATTGATGACAACCTCGCCGTACCGGACCGCGGTGTTCTTCGCGAGGATGGTGATGCCCTTCTCGCGCTCGAGGTCCATCGAGTCGAGCACCCGGTCGGCGATGTCCGCGTTCTCCCGGAAGGCCCCGGACTGCCACAACATTGCGTCGACCAACGTTGTCTTACCGTGATCGACGTGGGCGATTATGGCCACGTTGCGGAGGTTTGCACGAATCGACACGGACGCTCCAGACAAGTTGCGAAAACTACTGGTAAATAGCCCTGGATTTGGATAATTTGTCCGGCGCTAGGCTAGCCGACGTCTCTCCGAGGGGTTGTAGTGGCAACCATTCAAGCTGAACAGGCCGCGCTGGCCGACGCGCAGCGCAGTGCCGGCGCGGTCGCGAGCGCCTGCACCGGCGCGTCCGGCACCGTCAGCGCGATGAGCGGCCTGGCCGGCTCGGCCCTGGCCGGCTGCGACATCGTCGCCGCGGCCTGGTCCACGTTCGCCGCCGCCACCAGCGGCTACGTGTCCGCCTTCGGCGAGGCGGCCGGCATCCTCGGCGGCAAGATCGGCTCCGCCGCACAGGCCTACGCCGCGACCGACAACACCGTCGGCAGCGGCATGAGGGCGCAGTAGATGGGGTTGTGGAAGCCGGCGGCGGATCCGGGAGCGGTGGGGCAGGCGGCGACGCTGAGCGACCGGCTGGTCGGCGGGCTCTCGTCGGAGGGGCCGAAGCTGAGCGGGTTGGTGCCGACCGGGTGGTCCGGCGAGGCGGCCGGGAAGGCCGCCGGTGAGGCCGGCACGCTGGGCAAGCTGATCAGCGGTTTCTGCGACTCGACCAGCAAGGCGGCCGGCGTGATGCGCCAGTTCGCCAGCGACTACACGCAGCTCAAGGCCACGTTCGACCGGCTGGACGCCGACCACACCGCCACCCAGCAGCGCATCGCCGGGCTGGACCGTGAGATCGCGGCCTACCAGGGCGGCGCGCTGAGCCCGGCGGAGCACACCCGGCAGCAGCAGCTGATCACGCAGCGGGACGAGGCGCGCGGCCACCTCACCCAGCTGGAGTCGCAGCACCGCAGCACGATGACCGAGTTCACGTCGGCCCAGCAGAAGGCCGCCGGCGGGCTGAACGCGGTCACCCCGCAGGGCCTGACCGGCTCGCCGGCCGCGCAGGCGGCGCAGGTCAAGGCGCAGGTGTTCAAGGGCCTGCCGTCGGTGCAGGAGGAGGAAGGGCGCCGGCTCGGCCAGCAGATCAAGGACGACCTGGCCAAGAAGGGCACGGCCAGCCAGGCCGACATCGACGCGCTGGCGGCGAACGCCGGCAACCCGGACTTCGTCAAGGGCATGTACGACACGCTCGGCCCGGCCGGTGTGGCGGCGCTGTCCCGGCAGGCCAAGCTCGCCATGGACAGCCCCTACGACAAGGACCACCCGGGCGGCAAGCAGCTGTACGACGCGCTGCACACCTCGTTCGGGGTGGCCGCGAAGCAGGGCCTGATCACCGACGACTGGCTGAACAAGTTCGACCCGAAGAACGCGCTGCCGAAGGGGATGTACCACGACGACACCAACGGGTTCCGGGCCGACCTGCTGATCCCGCTGGCGGCCGGGCAGAAGCTGCCGACCGACGTGATGAAGCGCATCGGCGACCGCGCGATGGCCGACCTCAAGTCCGGAATGGACAGTGGTGGGCCGCAGACGTTCGACAAGTGGGGCGCCTACGTCGGCGATGACTCGGGCAAGGGGCCGTACGACAAGAACCTGATGCGGGAGTTCCTCGGCGACCTGTCGAAGGACCCGGAGGCGTCCAACGGCACGCTGATGGGCAACTTCGACACGATGCAGCGGATCGGCCGCGGCGGCC
>JBBWZH010000492.1:0-7261 GCA_039648995.1 Mycobacteriales bacterium | reverse complement strand
CCGAGGTCGAGCGGCACTACCGGGACAGCCGCATCTTCGGGATCGGCGGCGGCACGACCGAGATCATGACCGAGATCGTGGCCGGCAAGCTGGGCCTCCGATGACCATGCCAGCCCGGCGGCCCCCTCCGCTCCGCTCCGCGGCGCCCCAGACGGCACCTGCGATGCTCACTCCGGGGACCGCCTCATGACCATGCCAGCCCGGCGGCCCCCTCCATGACGGCGCTGCGGTCCACTGTGGACGTCACGGCTGCGGCGTACCGGGAGAACCGGGAAGCGTCGCTGGGCAAACTGGAGGAACTGGCCGCGGAGCAGGCCAAGGCGCTGGCCGGCGGCGGTCAGAAGTACGTCGACCGGCACCGTGGCCGGGGCAAGCTGCTGGCCCGGGAGCGGATCGAGCTGCTGCTCGACCCGGACACGCCGTTCCTGGAGCTCTCCCCGCTGGCCGCCTGGGGTTCGGACTACCCGGTCGGCGCCAGCATGGTCACCGGCATCGGCGTGGTGTCCGGAGTGGAGTGCCTGGTCAGCGCGAACGACCCGACCGTCCGCGGTGGCGCGAGCAACCCGTGGACGCTGAAGAAGTCCCTGCGGGCGCACGAGATCGCGCTGGCGAACCGGTTGCCGGTCGTCACGATGGTCGAGTCCGGCGGCGCCGACCTGCCCAGCCAGGCCGAGATCTTCGTGCCTGGTGGACGGATCTTCGCCGACCTGACCCGGCTGTCCGCGGCCGGTATCCCGACCGTCGCGCTGGTGTTCGGCAACTCGACCGCGGGCGGCGCGTACGTGCCCGGGCTGTGCGACTACACGGTCATGGTCAAGCGCCGGGCCAAGGTGTTCCTCGGCGGCCCGCCGCTGGTCAAGATGGCCACTGGCGAGGAGTCCGACGACGAGTCGCTCGGCGGCGCCGAGATGCACGCGCAGGTCAGCGGGCTGGCCGACTACCTGGCCGAGGACGAGCGGGACGCGCTGCGGATCGGCCGGCGCGTCGTCGCCCGGCTGGGCTGGCGCAAGCTCGGGCCCGGCCCGTCCGAACCGCCGGACGAACCGCTGCACGACCCGGACGAGCTGCTCGGCATCGTCCCGGCCGATCTGCGGGTGCCGTTCGACCCCCGCGAGGTGCTCGCCCGCGTGCTGGACGGCTCCCGGTTCGACGAGTTCAAGCCGGCGTACGGACGCTCGCTGGTCACCGGCTGGGGCTCGATCCACGGCTTCGGAGTCGGCGTGCTGGCCAACGCGCAGGGCGTGCTGTTCAGCGCCGAGTCGCAGAAGGCCACCCAGTTCATCCAGCTGGCCAACCAGGTCGGCACCCCGCTGGTCTTCCTGCAGAACACCACCGGCTACATGGTCGGCGCCAGGTACGAGCAGGGCGGCATCATCAAACACGGCGCCGGGATGATCAACGCGGTGACCAACTCCCGCGTACCGCACCTGACCGTGGTGCTCGGCGCGTCCTACGGGGCCGGCAACTACGGCATGTGCGGCCGGGCCTACGACCCGCGGTTCCTGTTCAGCTGGCCGGGCGCGAAGTCGGCGGTGATGGGGCCGCAGCAGCTGGCCGGCGTACTGTCCATTGTGGCCAGGCAGGCCGCCGCCGCGCGTGGCCAGCAGTACGACGAACAGGGCGACACGGCGATGCGGACGATGGTGGCCGACCAGATCGAGGCGCAGTCGGCCGCGTTCGCGATGTCCGGCCGGCTCTACGACGACGGCGTGATCGACCCGCGTGACACCCGTACCGTGCTCGGCCTCTGCCTCTCCGCCATCCACAGTGGACACTGGCAGGGCACTCGCGGCTACGGGGTGTTCCGCCCATGACCGGCATCGGCCGGCTGCTCGTCGCCAACCGCGGCGAGATCGCCCGGCGCGTCATCCGCAGCTGCCGGGAGCTGGGCATCTCGCCGGTCGCCGTCTACTCCGACCCGGACACGGGCGCGCCGCACGTCGCCGAGGCCGACCTCGCGGTGCGGCTGCCCGGCGCGGCACCGGCCGACACCTACCTACGCGCCGACCTGCTGATCGACGCGGCGCGGCGGGCCGGCGCGGACGCGGTGCACCCCGGCTACGGCTTCCTCGCCGAGAGCGCCGAGTTCGCCGCCGCCGTGCGGGACGCCGGCCTGGTCTGGGTCGGCCCGCCGCCGGCCGCGATCGCCGCGATGGGGTCCAAAGTGGAGGCAAAGCGGCTGATGGCGGCGGCCGGCGTACCGGTGCTGCCGACCTGGCCGGCCGGCGCCGTCCCGGCCGGCGCCCGGTTCCCGGTGCTGGTCAAGGCCTCCTACGGCGGGGGCGGCCGGGGCATGCGGGTGGTCGCTGAGGCCGCCGACCTGCCCGCCGCGGTGGCGGCTGCCGAGCGCGAGGCGGCGGCCGCCTTCGGCGACGGCACTGTGTTCGTCGAGCCGTATCTGGCGCCGGCCCGGCATATCGAGGTGCAGGTACTGGCCGACGCGGCCGGGACCGTGGTCGCGCTCGGCGAGCGGGAGTGCTCGATCCAGCGCCGGCACCAGAAGATCATCGAGGAGGCGCCGTCCCCGGCGGTCGACGCCGACCTGCGTGCCCGGCTCACCGAGGCCGCGGTCGCGGCAGCCCACGCCATCGGCTACGTCGGCGCCGGCACGGTCGAGTTCCTGCTCGGTCCGGCCGGCGAGCTCGCCTTCCTGGAGATGAACACCCGGCTGCAGGTGGAGCATCCGGTCACCGAGTGCGTGCTCGGCCTGGACCTGGTCGCGCTGCAACTGCGCGTCGCCGAGGGCACGCCGCTGCCGTTCACCGAACCACCCCCGGTCCGCGGGCACGCGATCGAGGCCAGGCTCTACGCGGAGGACCCGGCCGCCGGCTGGCGCCCGTCCACCGGCACGCTGCATACCTTCACCATCCCGGGCACCGCCGCCGAGTTCGCCGTTCCGGCAACCTACGGGTTGCGAGTGGACAGTGGTGTCCACAGTGGATCGACGGTCTCCGGCCACTACGACGCGATGCTGGCGAAGCTGATCGGCTGGGCGCCGACCCGGGCCGAGGCCGCCCGCCGGCTGGCGGCCGCGCTGGCCGGCGCCCGGCTGCACGGCATCACCACCAACCGCGACCTGCTCGTCCGCGTCCTGCGCCACCCCGACTTCCTCGACGGCCACACCGACACCGGCTTCCTCGACCGCCACCGCTCCAATCCCGCCGCCACCCCCGCCACCCCGACCGGCTCCGCCACCACCGACTCCGCCGACGACCCGGCCGGCACCACCGCCACCACCGCCACCACCGACCCCGCCGCCACCCCGGCCGGCACCGCCGCCACCACCGGCTCCGCGGCTACCACCGCCGACTCCGCCACCACCGACCCCGCGGCCACCCCGGCCGGCTCCGCCGCCACCACCGGCACCACCGCCACCACCGGCACCACGGCCACTACCGGCTCCACGGCCACCACCGGCTCCACGGCCACCACCGGCACCGCCGCCGCCCCGGCCGGCGTGTTCGCCCCGCTGGTCGACGCGGCGGCGGCGGATCGGTGCGCGCTGGCGGCCGCGCTGGCGGCGGCGCAGGCCCGCCTGGCCGGGGCCGTGCTCGGGTCACTGCCGCCGGGCTGGCGGAACGTGCGCTCGCAGCCCGCGATCGCCCGGTTCCACGGCCCCACCGGGGAGACCGCCACGGCGTACCTGCCGCTGCCGGCCGGCGTCCGGGTGCTGGCCGCCGAACCTGACCGGGTCACGCTGGAGATCGACGGTGTCCGCCGCGAGTACGCGGTGCACCGGGTCGCCGACACGTCCTATGTGGACGGCCCCGAGGGCGCGGTCGCGCTGCGGGCGGTGGATCCGCTGCCGGAGCCGGCGGCGCGGCTGCAGCCGGGGTCGCTGACCGCGCCGATGCCGGGCACCGTGCTCCGCCTGGCCGTCGCGGTCGGCGACCGGGTCGGCGCCGGCACCCCGCTGCTCGCCCTGGAGGCGATGAAGATGGAGCACGCGATCACGGCACCCGCCGCCGGCACCGTGACCGCGCTGCCGGTCACCGCCGGGTCGCAAGTGGACGCCGGCGCCGTGCTGGCGGTGCTCGAACCCGACGAGGCCGACGAGCCCGACGAGCCGGAGGCGTGATGGACTTCACCGAGACCGCCGAGCAGCAGCAGTTACGCGCGGCCGTGGCCCGGGTGGCCGCCGGCTATGGACACAGGTACTTCCTGGCGAAGGCGCGCGCCGGCGAGAAGACCCGCGAACTGTGGGACGAGATGGGCGGCCTCGGCTACCTGGGCGTCAACATCCCGGCCGACTACGGCGGCGGCGGCCAGGGCATCACCGAGCTGGCGATCGTCTGCGAGGAGCTGGCCGCGGCAGGCTGCCCGCTGCTGCTGCTGGTCGTCTCGCCGGCGATCTGCGCCACGATCATCGCCCGGTTCGGCACCGCCGAGCAGCGGCTGCGCTGGCTGCCCGACATGGCCGACGGCTCGGCCCGGATGGCGTTCGCGATCACCGAGCCGGACGCCGGCTCGAACACGCACCGGATCACCACGACCGCCACCCGGGACGGCGCCGACTGGCTGCTGTCCGGTCGCAAGACCTACATCTCCGGCGTGGACGAGGCCGACGCGGTGCTGGTGGTGGCCCGGTCCGCGGACGCCCGCACCGGCACGCTGCGGCCGGCGCTGATCGTCGTGCCCACCGGCGCGCCCGGCTTCGAGCGCACGCTGATCCCGGTCGAGATCACCGGCCCGGAGAAGCAGTTCGAGCTGGTCTTCGACAACGTCCGGGTGCCGGCCGACGCGCTGATCGGCGAGACCCCGGAAGCGGCCATCGCCGCGCTGTTCGCCGGGCTGAACCCGGAGCGGATCACCGGCGCCGCGTTCGCCGCCGGCATCGGCCGGTACGCGCTCGGCCGGGCCACCACGTACGCCAAGGAGCGGTCGGTCTGGGGCGTGCCGATCGGCAGCCACCAGGGGCTGTCGCACCCGCTGGCGCATGCGGCGATCCAGCTGGAGCTGGCCCGGCTGATGACCGCCAAGGCGGCCTGGCTGTACGACAGCGGCCGGGACGAGGCGGCCGGCGAGGCCGCGAACATGGCCAAGTACTCCGCCGCGGAGGCGTCCCTGCTGGTGCTCGACCAGGCGATCCAGATCCATGGCGGCAACGGTTTCGCCACCGAGTACGGCCTGATCACCCTCTGGGGTGCCGCCCGGCTGGCCCGGACCGCACCGATCAGCCGCGAGATGGTGCTGAACTTCGTCGCCACCCACACCCTCGGCCTGCCCCGGTCCTACTGAGCCGCGCCGAGCGAGGCGCCGGCGCGGCCCGACAGGCCTCAGCGCCAGCCGCAGCCACGGTGCCGGTAGTAGCCGCCGCGATAGCCGCCGTGCCGGTACCCACGCCGGTAGCCGGGCCGGTAGTCGGGCCGCGGGGCAGCGTCCGGCTCGCCGGCGGCGGGCTGAGCGGCGGCCGGGTGGCCGGCGTACCGGGCCCAGCGCGCGTACCTCAGCCCGCTGATCCCGAAGAACATCATCGGCCAGATCGGCCAGAAGTAGTGGGCGCCGGTGGCGGCCCAGATCGCGATCAGCATCGCCGACCAGCCCAGATACACCGCGATGTACGGGCCGGAACCAGACCGGGCCCTGGACCGGACGGCGGACCATGCCGTCGGCCGTGCCGCCCGGTCGGCCGGGGCCAGCGCGCGGCCGCCGTCGGGCAGGTCGGCGGTGATCGGCGCCAGTTCGGACAGGTACCGCGCCGCGTACACCTGCCCCAGCCGCTCGTCCGCCTCCGCGAGGGTGAGCATGCCCTGCCCGGCGGCGGCGGCGATGATCGACGCCACCCGCTCCCGGTCGGCGTCCGACGCGCGGATGGACGGGCCCACCTCGGTCGTCATGTCGCCCTCCTTCCGGCCGTTGCAGTGTAATCACGATTACACGGCATCCGCAGTTCCCGGGACGCTCGCCAGTCATCTCAGTAAACAGTGTTCACGCAGCGCCGGCAAGCGGACGACCGTAGTGTGACGCGGGTGTATGCGATCACGATCCCGACGCCCGGCGGCCCGGAGGCGCTGATCTGGGCCGAGGTGCCCGATCCGGAGCCCGGCCCGGGCGAGGTGCTGGTCGAGGTGGCCGCCACCGCGGTGAACCGGGCCGACCTGATGCAGCGGCAGGGCAACTACCCGCCGCCACCGGGCGCCCCGCCATACCTCGGCCTGGAGTGCAGCGGCCGGATCATCGGGTTCGGCGAGGGCGTGACCGGCTGGCCGATCGGCACCGAGGTGTGCGCGCTGCTCGCCGGCGGCGGGTACGCCGAGCAGGTGGCGGTCCCGGCCGGCCAACTGCTGCCGGTGCCGGCCGGGCTGAGCCTGGCCGAGGCCGCCGGGCTGCCCGAGGTCGCCTGCACGGTCTGGGCGAACGTGATGCTGACCGCGAAGCTGCACCCGGGCCAGGTGTTCCTGGTGCACGGCGGGGCCAGCGGCATCGGCACGATGGCGATCCAGGTGGCCAGCCGCTACGGCGCCCGGGTGTTCTGCACCGCGGGTACCGCCGCCAAGCGGGAGCGCTGCCGCGAGCTCGGCGCCGAGATCGCGATCGACTACCGGAACGAGGACTTCGTCGAGCGGGTCAAGGCCGAGACCGGCGGCGCCGGCGCGGACGTGATCCTCGACGTGATGGGTGCCGCCTACCTCGGCCGCAACGTCGACGCGCTGGCCACCAACGGCTGGCTGGTGATCATCGGGATGCAGGGCGGCCGCGCCGCCGAGCTGAACATCGGCCAGCTGATGGCCAAGCGCGCGGTCGTCACGTCGTCCTCGCTGCGGGTGCGGCCGGCGCCGGAGAAGGCGGAGATCGTCGCCGCGGTCGGCGGCTCCCTCTGGCCGGCCATCGAGGCCGGCGAGATCCGGCCGGTGATCGACCGCGTGCTGCCGGTCCAGCAGGCCGCCAAGGCACATCGGGTGGTGGAGGCCGGCGAGCACATCGGCAAGGTCGTCCTCGCCGTCCAGCCGGCACGCTAGCGCCGCCCGCCCCAGGCGCTACCGCAGGTCGGCGAGCGCGTCGAGCAGGCGGTCGATCTCGTGCGCGGTGTTGTAGTGCACGATGCCGACCCGGACCGCACCGCCCAGCTCGCCCACCCCGAGGCTCTCCATCAGCTCGTACGCGTAGTAGTCGCCGTCCCAGGCGCAGATGCCACGGCGGGCCAGCTCCTCGGTGACCGCGCGCGGCTTCCACCCCTCGACGGTGAACGAGACCGTCGGCGCGCGCAGCCGGGGCGAGCCGAGCATGGTCACGTTCAGCAGGCCGAGCAGCCCGTTCTCCA
>JBBWZH010000489.1:0-2544 GCA_039648995.1 Mycobacteriales bacterium | reverse complement strand
CGCACTCCACGTTTCCGCGGGGGCCCCGCAGCTCGCTCGCTGGGGGTCGCTGCGATGCTCACCGCGGGGGCCGCCTCGTGACGATGACCGTGCGGATGATCGCCACCGACCTGGACGGCACGCTGGTGCGCTCCGACGGCCAATCGATCTCGGCGCGCACCCGGGCCGCGCTGGCCGCGGCCGAGGCGGCCGGCCTGGTCGTCGTGCTGGTCACCGGCCGGCCGCCGCGCTGGATGGCGGAGGTCGCCGAGATCACCGGGCACACCGGCCTGGCGATCTGCGCGAACGGCGCGCTGCTCTACGACCTGCACACCGCGGCCGTGGTCGACTCACACCTGCTCAGTCCGGACGTGCTGCGCGCGGTCGTGCTGCGGCTGCAGGCCGAGATCCCGGAGCTGCGCTTCGGCGTGGAGTACGGCATGACGTTCGCGCACGAGCCGGAGTACCGGCACGGCTGGGCCATCGGCGCCCCGCAGACCCGGGTCGGCCCGGTGGACGCGATCATTGACCAGGCCGCGGCCAAGCTGCTGGCCCGGCACCCCACGCTGGACCCGGATGAGCTGCTGCGCCGGGCCGTGGTCGCGCTCGGCGAGGACGCCACCGTCACCCATTCGTCCGACTACGGGCTGCTGGAGATCTCCGCGTACGGCGTGACCAAGGCGTCCGCGCTGGCCGAGCTGGCCGGGCGGCACGGGATCGTGGCCGACGAGGTGATCGCGTTCGGCGACATGCCCAACGACCTGGCGATGCTGGCCTGGGCGGGCCGCGCGGTGGCGGTGGCCAACGCGCACTCCGACGTGCTCGCGGCCGCCGACGAGGTCACCAGCAGCAACGACGAGGACGGCGTCGCCCGGGTGGTCGAGCGGGTGCTGGCCGGGCGGCCCTAGAGGTACTGGCCGGTCCCGCTGCCGGGCAGGCCCGGGCCGTGGCCGGGACCGCTGCCGGGCAGCGCGCGCCGGCGCATCTCCTCCAACTGCACCCGGGCTGCCATCTGTTGCGCGAACAGCGCCGTCTGGATGCCGTGGAACAGCCCTTCCAGCCAGCCGACCAGCTGCGCCTGGGCGATCCGCAACTCGCCCTCGCTGGGCGCGCCCTCCTCGCTGAACGGCAGCGTGAGCCGCTCCAGTTCCTCCCGCAGCTCGGGAGCCAGGCCCTGCTCCAGCTCGCGGATCGAGGTCTGGTGGATCTCCTTGAGCCGCACCCGGCTGGCCTCGTCCAGCGGCGCGGCCCGGACCTCCTCCAGCAGCTGTTTGATCATCGTGCCGATCCGCATGACCTTGGCCGGCTGCTCGATCATGTCGCTGACGTCGGTGCCGTCACCCTGCTGGCCCAGCAGGGCGCCGTCGGGCATCTGGCCCATCGGCTGGCCGTCCGGCCCGACAACGACCACGCGGTGGTCCTGCTCGCTCATCTATCCATTCTCCCCCATCGGGTCGGCGCGGGTTCTCGGGGCGGGGTGACTACCCGCTGGTTTTGCTCGGCCTCGTAATGTCTACCCATGCCGTTCGACGTCGCCCGTGTCCGGGGCCTGTTCCCGACGCTCGGAGACGGCTACATCCACCTGGACGGCCCGGCAGGCACGCTGATACCGGAGAGCGTCGCGCGGGCGGTGAGCGCGGCCCTGCGCGTACCGCTGTCGAACCGGCACGGGCCGTTCCCGTCCTCGGCCCGGGCGGACGCGCTGATGGACGCGGCCCGGCGGGCGTTCGCGGACCTGGTCGGCGGCGAGCCCGACGGCGTGATCCTCGGCGCGAATATGACCACGATCACCTACAGCCTGTCCCGGGCGCTGGCGAGGAGCTGGAAGGTCGGCGACGAAGTCGTACTCAGCCGGCTCGACCACGACGCGAATGTCCGGCCCTGGGTGACCGCGGCCAAGTCGGCCGGCGCGATCGTACGGTGGGCCGAGATCGACATCGAGACCTGCGAGCTGCCCGAGTGGCAGTACGACTCGCTGATCACCCCGCGCACCCGGCTGATCTCGGTGACCGCCGCCAGCAACGCCGTCGGCACCCGGCCGGACGTGCGGGCCATCGCCGAGCGGGCCCACCAGGTGGGCGCGCTGATGCACGTCGACGGCGTGCACGCCACCCCACACATGCCGATCGACATCGCCGCGATCGGTGCCGACTTCTTCACCACCAGCGCGTACAAATGGGGCGGCCCGCACGTCTCGGCGACCATCGCGGACCCGGCCACCCTGGACAAGCTGCAACCGGACAAACTGGTGCCGTCCCCGAACGGCGTGCCGGACCGGTTCGAGACCGGCACGCCCGCGTTCGAGCTGATGGCCGGCGCGGTCGCCGCGGTCGACCACCTCGCCGCACTGGACGACACCGCCACCGGCAGCCGGCGCGACCGGGTGCTCACCTCGATGGCCGCGGTCGAGCGGTACGAGCGCGGCGTGTACTCGCGGCTGGAGAACGGGCTGCTCGGCCTGCTGAACGTGACCATGCTCGGCTCGCCCCGGCTGCGCGCGCCGACGGTCTCGTTCACCGTCGAGGGGTGGAAGCCGCGCGCGGTCACCGAGGAGCTGGCCCGCCG
>JBBWZH010000465.1:0-11164 GCA_039648995.1 Mycobacteriales bacterium | reverse complement strand
CCTGGACGCGATCGCCGAGCACCACACCTTCCGCAGCCACGACCTGGCCGCCGAGGCCCGATGGCCGCTGTTCGCCCGCCGCGCCGCCGACCGCACCGGCATCCGCAGCATGCTCGCCTACCGGCTGTTCACCGACCAGGACACGCTCGGCTCGCTGAACCTCTACGCGGCCACGCCGCAGTCGTTCACGGATGACGTGCTGCCGGTCGGCGCCGTCTTCGCCGCGCACGCCGCGATGGCGTTCGCGCAGGCCCGCGAAGTCGAGCAGATCAGCCACCTGGAACAGGCGATGGCCAGCAACCGCACCATCGGCACCGCGATCGGCCTGCTGATGGCCCGCCGGCATCTGAGCAGCGACGAGGCGTTCGAACTGCTCCGCTCCACCAGCCAGCTGAGCAACCGCAAGCTGCGCGACCTGGCCGAACAGGTCGTGCGCAGCGGCGACCTCCCGGGCCGCGGCCGGCCGCTGCGGTAGCCGGCGCCCGCAGCGGCCGGGACCAATCCCGGATACGGGTCGCCGCACTGTGCCAGCGGTGCCGTGAAGCTGCGCCACGACCCGGTCGCCGATGGCTGGCGCAGAAAGCCAAGCCGACTATTCGGTTAGGCGAACAGCGCGAGCATTAGGCCTACCAACAACGCCACCATGACCAGATCAATTAGCGCCAAGCCCACCGCGATCCGTTTCATCAGGTGCCTCCTCCCCGGCCGCTCGCGGCGGCTGTCGGATATCTGGCGTCAACCAACGTTCGCACCGCAAACCCCTATGGCTCAGTCATCATCGGCAGCGGGCACCGGCGCAGGACGCGGTGACACAGGGCAGCCGGAACGGGCGGAACTCAGAGCCATTTCGTAGCACACGTGGGACATTTCCGGGGGCATGTTCTCAATGTAAGGAGGCGCGCACGTTCAGGAGTAGCACACTACTGACACAGCCCGTACGGTGTGCGGGTACGCCGTCGGGGACTCCTTGACCCAGACCCTGAAGGAACAAAGAGCTTATGACTGGCGAACACATTGGCGGCCGCATTGCGAGTCGCCGGAAGTTGAAAGGCCTCACCCAGCAGCAGCTGGCCGACCGGGCACACGTGTCGGTGTCGTTGCTGCGGAAGGTCGAACAAGGGGCCAAGCCGGCGTCGCCGGCACTGGTCGCGGCAGTCGCGAAGACGCTGCACGCCGACCGGGCCGACCTCACCGGCCAGCCTTACCGCACCGGCAACCGCGCCCACGACGCGGTGCACGAATTCGTCCCGGACATCCGGCGGGAGCTGGTCGCGTACCGGATGGCGCCGGTGGACGGCCCGGCCGCGCTGCGCCTGCCCGAGCTGCGGGCCGCGGTCGCGGAAGTGAGCAGACGCCGGCACGGGATGAACCTGTACGGCCTGGGCACCCAGCTCCCGACCGTGCTGGCCGAGCTGCGGGCGGCGTCATTCACCCACCAGGGCACCGAACGGGAACAGGTGATGGGGCTGTGGGCCGAGACCTGGTACGCGGCCCGGCAGTTCCTGTGGAAACTCGGCTACGGCGATCTGTGCTCCCGGGTGGCGGACCGGTACGAGTGGGCCGCGGAACAGTCCGGCGACCCGCTGGCGATGGCGCTCTCACACGTGTTCCACGCCGGCGAGCTCGACGGCGCCGGCGACTGGCGGGGTGCCCGCGCGGTCATGTCCGACGCGCTTGCCGGGCTGGACGAGTCCACGTCGCCGCAGGAGATCTCGGTCCGCGGTTTCCTGCACCTGATGTCGGCGTATATGGCCGCGCACGCCGGCGACGAGCGTGACGTCTGGGCGCACCACACCGAGGCCGAGCACCTCGCCCGCCGGCTCGGCGGCGACCGGGACGACTACCGGCTCGCGTTCGGCCCGACCAACGTGGCGATCTGGGGTTGTGCGCTCGGCGTGGAAATGGTGGACGGCGGTGTCGCTGTCGAACGCGCGAGCCGCGTACACATCACCGACCGGACGCCGGCCGAACGCGCCGGCCACCACTACATCGACCTGGCCCGCGCCCACCTGCTCCGCAACGACCGCCGGTCCACCCTCGAGGCTCTCCTCATGGCCCGCAACATCGCCCCCCAGCAGACCCGCTACAGCCCGATGGCGCGCGAGACCGTGCATACCCTCGCCGCCGCCGAACGGCGCTCCACCGACAGCCTCCGCGGCCTGGCCGCCTGGATGGGCCTAGCCGGCTGAACCCCACCGGCCCATTCATGGCTACCGAGGCGGGCGCAGCAGCTCCGCCGGATGGCGGGGTCTGGACGGTCGGTGGCTGGTGTGACACCGTGGCATCGTCCGGGACTATCGCGGCGAAACGGTCCGGAGTGAGGGCGCGTGCCCTCTCCGTCGACTTGCGGGAGTCACGTCATGCGTTCGCCGTTGCGTGGTCCGTTGCGTGGTGTTGTCGTGCTGGCTCTGGTTGCGGCCGGGGTGACGGCGGTGGCGGCGGTTCACCACGGCGCCGGGCAGGCCGAGGCGGCCGGGTTGCCGTACCAGGATCCGACCCTGCCGGTGCCGGCCCGGGTGGCCGACCTGCTGAGCCGGATGACGCTGGCCGAGAAGGTCGGGCAGATGACGCAGGCGGAGCGGGCGCCGGTGGCGGCCGACCCGACGATCGTGCGGACCGCGCTGCTCGGGTCGGTGCTGTCCGGCGGCGGGTCGGCGCCGAGCCCGAACACGCCGACGGCGTGGGCCGACATGGTGGACCGGTTCCAGCAGCAGGCGCTGCAGACGAGGCTGCAGATCCCGCTGCTGTACGGGGTGGACTCGGTGCACGGGCACGGCAACCTGGTCGGCGCGACCATCTTCCCGCACAACATCGGGCTGGGCGCGACGCGGGATCCGGCGCTGGTCGCCGACGTCGAGCACGCGGCCGCCGCGGAGACCCGGGCGACCGGGCCGCAGTGGGCGTTCGGCCCGTGCCTGTGCGTGGCCCGGGACGACCGCTGGGGCCGGACGTACGAGAGCTTCGGCGAGGACCCGGCGCTGGTCACCTCGATGACCACGGCGGTGGACGGCTTCCAGGGGCCGGCGGCGAGCGGGCTGGCTGCCAACGACCGGGTGCTGGCCGCGGCCAAGCACTTCGGCGGCGACGGCGACACCGAGTACGGGACCTCGACCACCAGCAACTACCGGATCGACCAGGGCGTCACCGTGACCAGCCGGGCCGACTTCGAGCGGATCGACCTGGCCCCGTACGTGTCGGCGGTGCGCGACCGGCACACCGGCTCGGTGATGCCGTCGTTCTCCAGCATCGACTTCACCGAGGACGGCACCGGCAACCCGACCAAGGTGCACGCCAGCGCCGACCTGCTGACCAGCACGCTGAAGGGCCAGCTGGGCTTCGACGGGTTCGTGATCACCGACTGGGAGGCCATCCACCAGATCCCCGGCAACTTCGCCACCCAGGTGCGGACCGCGGTGAACGCCGGCGCGGACATGTTCATGGAGCCGACCGCGTTCGGCACCTTCGAAAGCACGCTGACGGCCGAGGTCAACGCCGGCCGGGTGCCGATGAGCCGCATCGACGACGCGGTCAGCCGCATCCTGACGAAGAAGTTCCAGCTCGGGTTGTTCGAGCACGCGCTGACCGACCGCACCCACCTGCCCGAGGTCGGCTCGGCCGCGCACCGGGCGGTGGCCCGCCGCGCCGTCGCCGAATCCCAGGTGCTGCTGCAGAACCGGGACAACGTCCTGCCGCTGGCCGGCACCGAGCGGATCTACCTGGCCGGCAGCAACGCCGACGACCTCGGCAACCAGGCCGGCGGCTGGACGGTCAGCTGGCAGGGCCGGTCCGGCGCGACCTACCCCGGCACGTCGATCCGCGCCGGCATCGCCGCCGTCGCGCCGCAGGCCCGGGTCACGTTCAGCCGGACCGCGTCCGCGCCGACCGCCGGCAACGACGTCGGCATCGTGGTGGTCGGCGAGACCCCGTACGCCGAGGGCATGGGGGACGTCGGCACCAACGGCCACACGCTGGCGCTGTCGGCCGCGGACCGGACCGCGATCGACCGGGTGTGCACGACGATCCCGCGCTGCGCCGTGCTGGTCGTCGCCGGCCGGCCCCAGATCGTCACCGACAAGCTGGGCGAGATCGACGCGCTGGTCGCGTCCTGGCTGCCCGGCAGCGAGGGCGCCGGCGTGGCCGACGTGCTGTTCGGCCGCACGCCGTTCACCGGGCAGCTGCCGCAGAGCTGGCCGCGGTCCGAGGCGCAGGAGCCGATCAACGTCGGCGACGCCAGCTACGACCCGCTGTTCCCGTACGGCTTCGGCCTGCGCACCGGCTCAGCGGCCGGCCCAGCGCCCGGGCCGGCCGCCGGCTCGACGGCCGGCGGGGCAGCCGGCGCCGGTCCGGGCAGCGCAGGGCCGGCCGGCGCCCGGTTGGCCACTGCCCGGGACCTGGCGCAGGCCGCGTTCGGCGCCAGCACCGGGCCGGTCGCGCGGTCCCGGATCGCCGCCGCGATCGCCGGCGCCGACCACGCGCTGCTGACCGGCCACCCGGACACGGCCGCCGCCCTGCTCCGGCAGGCCACCGGCGGCTGACCGCCGGCCACCCGCCAGGGCCGTCAGGAGGCGGCCGCCGGGAAACGCGGTCAGGAGTCGGCGTGGTCGCTGACGACCGGCTGCTGCCGCGCGGCCTCGACCGCGTTCTCCGTGTTCAGCGCGGAGGCCTCCAGCGCGGCGCGGTGCCAGCGGACCCGCTCCTGGGCGTCCGCGTCGGCCCCGACGCCCGCGCCCGCGGCGAGCCCTGCGTCCGCGACAACAGCCGGCACGGCGAGGTCGTCCGGGTTGGCCGCGCGGAACGCGACGGCCGCCGCCGCACCACCGGCCAGGTTCGCGACCAGGTAGACCCACAGCATCGACCAGGACACCAGGCCGGCCGTGGACACTCCGACCGCGACGGCCGGGTTGAAGACCCCCCCGGAGATCCCGCCGACGGAGACCGCCCCGGCCAGCACGGTGAAGCCGATGGCCAGCCCGTAGAACGAGTTGTCCGGGTGGTCCTTGCTGGTCGCGACGTTCAGCACCACGTACGCGAGCGCGAACGTGACGAGCAGCTCGGCGACGAACGCGGCGGCGAGCGGCTGGCCGGACAGTGACAGCGGGCTGCTCGGGCCGGTGTCGACCACGCCCCGCGCGGTCGCCGCGGCGACCACCGCGCCGATGACCTGCGAGACCCAGTACGGCAGCACCTCGGCGGCGGGGAGCCGGCCGCGCAGGTACACCGCGAGCGTCACCGCCGGGTTGTAGTGCGCGCCGGAGATGTGGCCGCCGGCGAACACCAGCGCGGCCAGCACGCCGCCGATGGCCAGCGGCGCGAGCGCGGCGCCGCTGCGGACGCTGCAGCAGATCGTGAAGACCAGGAAGAACGTGCCGACCAGTTCGGTCGCGTATTTGCGCATGAAGGCTCCCATGATGCGTGGCTCCGGGACGGCCGCCGGGCCGTCCGGGCGGGTGGGACGGCGCGGCCGCCGCCCCGTCAGGCGGGCAGCAGCTCCGCGAGCGAGGTGGGCCGGAAGCCGGCGACGAACTTCTCGTCGACGAAGACGGTGGGCACCATCCGGACGCCCTTCTTCACCAGCTCGTCCAGGAACGCGGGCTGCTCGGTGGTGTTCTTCTCCTGGTAGCGGACGCCCTTCTCGGCCAGCAGCGTCCGGTACTTGGCGCAGAGCGGGCACCCGGTGGCGGAGTACAGGACCACAGTGGACATTCGCGGAACTCCTTACACTCGACTGGGCAGCGCGGGCGACGGGTACCGGGCTTCATCCGACTCGGCGAACGTCCGCCCCGGGGAGTGCAGCGCGTGCAGCACGCGCAGGATCTCGTTGACCGACCGGCCGACCCGGTCGTCGTGCACGACCTCGTGCCGGACGATGCCGTCGGGGTCGACGATGAAGATGCCGCGGGCGGACTGGCCGGCCTCGTCCAGCACGCCGTAGCCGCGGGAGACCTGCTGCGACCGGTCGCTGGCCAGTGGGAAGTCCAGCTGTCCGATGTGGAACTCCATCCACGCGACGTGCGCGAAGACCCCGTCCGTGCTGACGCCGAGCAGGTCGGCCCCGTACTCGGCGAACCTCGGCACGGCCGCGTTGAACGCCAGCACCTCGGTGGGGCAGACGAACGTGAAGTCGGCCGGGTAGAAGAACAGCACCAGCCAGCGGCCCTTGTAGTCGGCCAGCGTCGCCTCGTGCTCGAGCGTGTTGAGATCCTTGGTGGTGATCATCCGGAAGTCCGGCGCGGGACGGCCGATGAGCATCTGGGCTCCTTGTCCTGTTGCGCGTGTGGAGTGCGGCGAAGCGGTCAGCGCGTAGCGGCGATCACCGGCTCGCCGGCGCCCACGTGCACGGCGTAGGCGGCCGCCTCGACGCCGGCGGCCGCGTCGCCGCTGGAGGTGATCAGCCAGCGCTCGGAGTCGATCGCCGCGGCGCAGCCGGCGGCGGCGGCCGTGATCGCCTGCCGGTACCGGACGTCGGAGACCTCGCCGGCCGCGAACACCCCGGGCATGCTCGTCGACGTCGTCCCGGGCTGCGTGACGATCCAGCCGCGGTCGGTCTCCAGCCAGGGCGTGAACAGCGACGTCGCCGGCTCGTGGCCGATCGCGACGAACAGCCCGTCAGTGTCCACAGTGGACGTCTCGTCGCCGCCGACCCGGCTGAGGGTCAGGCCGGTGACGCCATGCGCGTCGTCGCCCTGGATGTCCGCGACGACGTACGGCGTCAGCACCGCGATATCGGGCGCCGCAGCCAGCGCGGCTCTCGACGGGGTGCTCGCCCGCAGCTCCTCCCGCCGGTGGATCAGCGTGACGCTCGCCGCGACGTTACGCAGCGAGAGCGCCTCGCCCACCGCGGCGTCGCCGCCGCCGACCACGGTGACCCGCTTGCCGGCGAAGAACGCCCCGTCGCAGACCGCGCAGTAGGCGATGCCGCGACCGACGAACTCCTCCTCCGCGGCGAGGCCGAGACTGCGCGGGTACGCGCCGGTCGCGACGATGACCGCGTCGGCGCGGAACTCGTGCTCGTCGGTGGCCACCCGGAACGGCCGTACCCCGAAGTCCACCGAGACCGCGTCGTTCAGGACGAGGCGGGTGCCGAAGCTCTCGGCCTGCTCCCGCATCCGGGCGGCCAGGTCCATACCGGACACTCCCCCGGGAAACCCGGGAAAGTTGTCCACCTGGGGCGAGCGGATGATCTGACCACCCGATCCGTAGCCCTCGATGCAGATCGGTTTCAGCCCGGCCCGGGCGGTGTAGATGGCGGCGGTGTAACCGGCGGCGCCACCGCCGATGATCAGGAGACGGGTGTGCTCAGCTGAACCCATGGACTGACTCCAGGTGGTGGGTGTTCTGGCTGCCGCGGACGCGGTCGGGCAGCCGGGGTGTGGCGGTCGGGCCTGCTGGTGCGACACCGTCCACACTGTTCAGATCGGCGGTCAGCGCACCGAGCGAGTCGCGCCCGTGGTGGATCTGGCTCTGCAGCTCCGAGACGTTGCCGAGGGCCGCGGACATCCGGCTGCCGACCGTGCCGATCATCGCTCTGGCCTCCTCGACCTGCTGGGAGGCGATGTTCGCCACCTCGACCGTCGCCTCGGTCATCTCCCGTACCTCGGTGACGACCGTGTCGATCGAGTCGGTGGCCGATCGGGAATCCTGCGCCAGCTTGCGCACCTCGGCGGCGACCACGGCGAAGCCGAGGCCCCGGTCGCCGGCCCGGGCCGCCTCGATCGTGGCATTCAGCGACAGCATGTGGGTCTGGCCGGCGATCCGGCGGATCAGGTCGACGGTGCCAGAGATCTGATTCGACATGTCCTCGAGCTCGGAGATCTGGCCCAGGATCTGGAATGTCATCGCCCGCGCGCTGTCCACCCCGGATATCGCCTCGCCCAGCCGCTCGTCGGTTTCCCGCAGCGTCCCGAGCAGAGCCGCGACCCGGTCCGTGCAGGCGTCCAGGGCCGCGGTCACGCCGTCCCCCCGGCTGGCGAGTCCCCGGATGCGCGCGGCGGGCGGCTCGACCGGCGCGGGCCCGCCGGCCGGCAACGCGGGCCGGCCAAGGTCAGGTGGACCGGCATCGCCGGCACCCGGGCCGATCGGATCGTCGGCCCGGCGCGGGCCGGCCTCGGCCGTGGCCGCCGGCCGCCGGCCGGCCAGGACGCCGGCCACCAGCAGCGCGCCCACACCGGCGGCGGCCGCGAGGCCGGCATGGCCGAGCCAGCTGAGCACGACCAGGACGGCGGCCGCCCCCACGGCGAGCAGCCGGCGGGTTCCCGCCGGCGACCCGCCCCCCGGCGTGTTCCGCTCCACGGTGGGGACGATCGGTCGGCGGCACCGCCTGCTGAGGCGAACCGGCACCCGCATCACGCCGCGGGTCCGGTTTCTGTCGGTCGGCGGAGCTAAGCTGCCGGCGTTGTCAGCGGTGATGGCCCGAGCTGGGAGGAGACCGGATGACCGGGGTACGGGTGCTGGTAGGGACGCGGAAAGGGGCGTTCGTGCTCAGTTCCGACGGCAAGCGGAAAGAATGGCAGGTCGACGGGCCGCACTGGCCGGGCTGGGAGATCTACCACCTGAACGCGTCCCCGGCGAACCCCGACCGGCTGTACGCGTCGCAGTCCAGCGGCTGGTTCGGGCAACTGATCCAGCGCTCGGACGACGGCGGCAAGACCTGGCAGCCGGTCGGCAACGCGTTCACGTACGACGGCGTGCCCGGCACGCACCAGTGGTACGACGGCACCCAGCACCCGTGGGAGTTCGCCCGGGTCTGGCACCTGGAGCCGTCACTCACCGATCCGGACCTGGTGTACGCGGGGGTGGAGGACGCGGGGCTGTTCCGTTCCACCGACGCCGGGCAGACGTGGGCCGAGCTGTCCGGGCTGCGCGAGCACGACACCGGGCCGTCCTGGCAACCGGGGGCCGGCGGGATGTGCCTGCACACGATCATGCTCGACCCGCGCGACGCGGAGCGGATCTACGTCGCGATCTCGGCGGCGGGCGCGTTCCGCACGGACGACGGCGGCCGGACGTGGCGGCCGATCAACCGCGGCCTGCGGTCCGGCGCCATCCCTGACGAAGACGCTGAGGTCGGGCACTGCGTGCACCGGCTGGCCATGCACCCGTCCCGGCCCGACGTGCTGTTCATGCAGAAGCACTGGGACGTGATGCGGTCCGACAACGGCGGCGACTCGTGGCAGGAGATCAGCGGCGACCTGCCGACCGACTTCGGCTTCGCCATCGACGTGCACGCGCACGAGCCGGAGACGGTCTACGTGGTGCCGATCAAGAGCGACTCGGAGCACTTCCCGCTCGACGGGCAGCTGCGGGTCTACCGCAGCCGGGCCGGCGGCAACGAATGGGAGCCACTGACCAAGGGCCTGCCGCAGCAGCACTGCTACGTGAACGTGCTGCGGGACGCGATGGCGGTCGACTCCGTGGACGAGTGCGGCGTCTACTTCGGCACCACCGGCGGCCAGGTGTACGCCTCGGCCGACGCCGGCGACAGCTGGGCGCCGATCGTCCGCGACCTGCCGGCGGTGCTGTCGGTGGAAGTCCAGACGCTGCCGTGATCAGGGTCGTGCTGCCGGCGCACCTGCGGGCTCTCGCGCACGTCGACCGGGAGGTGCGGCTGGAGGTGGCCGGCGCGCCCACCCAGCGGCTGGTGCTCGACGCGCTGGAAGAGCAGTACCCGATGCTGCGCGGGACGATCCGCGACCAGGTCACCGGCCAGCGCCGCGCCTTCGTCCGGTTCTTCGCCTGCGAGCAGGATCTGTCCCACGAACCGCCCGACACCCCGCTGCCGGAGCCGGTCGCCACCGGTGCCGAGCCGTTCCTCGTGGTCGGCGCGATGGCCGGCGGCTGACAGGGCAAGCGCGCCGGACGAGCGGGCCCGGACACGGGAGTGCCGCCCGGGATGGGGGGCTATCCCGGGCGGCACTCGTGCCGGCGCCTGCCTTGCCTGGTCGGGTTCAGTACGGCAGGCGCCGGCCGGAGGGAGTTCGGAGGTCGGGCTCGTCCCGGAGAGGGCTGCGCGCCTTGCCGCGGCGCTGCTGGATCTGGCGCACCGTGGTCGCCGGCCCGGCTCAGGCGGCCGACGCGGCGAGCGCCGGCGAGGCGGGCCGCGGGGCCGGGACGGGAGCCGATACCGGCGGACGGAGCGCCGGGACGGTGCGCGGGGCGTGGTGGCCGTGGTCGCCGTGGTCGCCGTCCGGGCGGTGCGGGGCGACGACGCGGCCGTCCGGCAGCAGCTCGCCGGTGTCGTCGAAGACCACCACGCCGTTGCAGAGCAGGCTCCAGCCCTGCTCGGGGTGGGCGGCGACGACCCGGGCCGCGGCGTGCTCCGATGTCTGGGCCGGCGGGCAGACGGGCTGGTGTTGGCACATGGCGGTCCTCCGCTTCGCTGGCCCGGGCGCTGCCGCTGCGTCAAGGTTGCGCCCGTCCGGGCACTTCGGCCAGTGCCGACCTCACGTATTAGTCATGTTGTTCTCATGTTTGGCGGCCGGCCCGCCGCCGCCGGACCGGAAAAGATCTTCAGCCGGATGTCGAGAACCGATCGACTGCTCCGACCACCTGTGACGAGGCACCCACCGTGGGCGCCGGAACCCGTGAGGAGTCATCACGTGAAGTACCTGCTGCTGATCTACATGAACCCCACCACCTGGGACTCGCTGACCGACGAGCAGCGCGAGGGCGTGTACCGCGGCCACGGCGACTTCCAGAAGATCGTCAAGGAGTCCGGCGAGTTCGTCAGCACCGAGCCGCTGGCCGACCCGTCCAACACGGCCGTGGTCCGGGTCCGGGACGGCGTGCCGGCGGTCACCGACGGCCCGTACCTGGAGTCCAAGGAGTACTTCTGCGGCTACTACATCGTCGACTGCGAGACCAAGGAGCGGGCGGTCGAGCTCGCCGCGCTGATCCCGGACGCGCGGTACACCGCGATGGAGGTCCGGCCGATCATGAATGTGGGCGGCGACGACATCTGACGGCCGGTCCGCTGGCCGCCGCTCTCGGCGCCCGCCGCGCGGTCAGCTGGGTCGGCACGATGACGCCGGCTCGGGCCGCTCCCCCAGCCGGTTCGCGAGGTGGTGCCCGGTGCCCGGCGGCCAGCCGCCGGGCACCGGGCTTTCCGGGGCGTCGAGGCCGGGCCGCGGTTGGCCGCGGCTAGGACAGCACCAGCTGCCGCATCTCC
>JBBWZH010000390.1:0-8675 GCA_039648995.1 Mycobacteriales bacterium | reverse complement strand
AAGCAGTCCGACAGCCGGCGGGTGTCGGCGAGCACCACCGCGCCGATCGCGCCGAGCGCCAGTTCGTCCCACATGAACCAGAACCGGTCCTGCCCCGGGGTACCGAACAGGTAGAGGATCAGCTCGTTGCCGATCGTGATCCGGCCGAAGTCCATCGCCACCGTGGTCGTGGTCTTCTCGTGTACGGCCGCGAGGTCGTCCACGCCGACGCTGGCCGTGGTGAGCACGGCCTCGGTGCGCAGCGGGGTGATCTCGCTGACCGCGCCGACGAACGTCGTCTTGCCCACCCCGAAACCACCGGCGACCAGGATCTTCACCGGGATCGGCACCGCCACCAGCGACTGCCTGCCCCGGTCAGAGCTGGCGGAGTCCATTCATCACCTTCTCCAGAAGTGCCTCGTCGGACATCCGGTGCCGCGGCGCGGGGCGGCGTACGACGACCAGGCCCTGCTCCAGCAGGTCGCTGACCAGCACGCGACCCACGCCGAGCGGGATGTTCAGGTGCGCGGACAGCTCGGCGATCGACAGCGGCTGCCGGCACCGCCGCACGATCTCCCGGTGCTCGCCGTCGATGTGGTCCATCATCACGAGCCCGCGCTCGGTGGTGGCCACCATCGCGACCAGTTCCAGCGTGCTCTCGGCCGCCTGGGTGCGGCCGCCGGTTATCGCGTAGGGCCGGACGACGGGCCCGGCCGCGTCGTCCATCCACCGGTCATCGATCCGCACGGCCCGGGTCCAGGTCCGATGTGGACAGTGGGGCCCGCGGGCTGGGGCTGACGAACCCGCCGACGCGCGCCACCAGCAGCGCCATCTCGTACGCGACCAGGCCCACGTCGGACCGCTCGGCGGACAGCACGGCCAGGCAGCCGCCGGTACTCGCCGCGGTCACGAACAGGAAGCCGCGCTCCATCTCGACGATGGTCTGCCGGACCGCGCCGCGGCCGAAATGCCCGCCGGTGCCGGCGGCCAGGCTCTGGAACCCGGACGCGACCGCCGCCAGCCGCTCGGCGTCCTCCCGGGTCAGCCCCATCGAGGCCGCGAGCAGCAGCCCGTCGGTGGACAGCACGATCGCGTCGGTGATCTCCGGGACCCGGGTGACCAGGTTGTTCAGCAGCCAACCCAGCGATTCGATGTCACCGGCCCGCAGCGCCGAGCTGGTCACCGGCGGCCCTCCCCTCTGGTCGCGTCCGGCCCGTCCTGGCCGGCGTGGCTCGCGCCGCCCTCGCCGACACGCTGCCGGCCGCGGTCGGAGCCCTTCTGGTAGGAGGCCATCAGTGCCCGGGTCTCCTCCGGCGTGCGCTGGGTGATCGCGTCCGGCGGGCCGTGCCGGGGCCCGGAGGCGGCGGCCTGACCGGGCGTGAACGACGCCTGCCGGTTGCGCCGGGGCAGGCCGTTCTCGGTGACCGCCTCGATCGGCGCGGCCGGCATCGGCCCGGCCGGCGCGGGGCTCCCGCCCGCCTGGCCGCCCCGGGTCGGTACGGCCCGTGGCGGTGCGCCCGGGCCGCCCGCTGCCGGACCGGCTGGTCCGGCTGGTCCGGCGGCTGATCCCGGGCCGCCGGGCGGTCCCGTCACCGGGCCGACCATCCCGGGCCGGTCCAGCGGGCCGGGCCGCCCCTGGCCGCCGGGGTAGTCGACCGTTCCCGGCTGGTCCAGCGGACCGAGGCGGTCCAGCGGGTTCGGCCGCTCCTGCCGGTCGGGCCGGTCGAACACGTTCGGCCGCTCCTGGGGCGTCGCCCGGAACGTCCCTGCCCGGTCCTGGGCGTTGCGGTCCGGCGGGCTCTGCGCGGCGTAGCCGGCCCGGTCCAGCGGGACCCGGTCCCGCTGGGGCGCCGCCCCGGCCGGACCGTCGCGACCCGCCAGCGGGTCTGTTCCGGCCGGGCCGCCGAAGCCGGACGGACCCGTCGGGTCGGCGCCCCCGCCTGTCGACCCGGACGGACGCCCCGCGCCGGCCGTGCCCGGGCCGGTGCGGTTGGAGCGGGCGATCAGGGTGGCGACCCGGACCGTGGGAGTGGTCGGTGTGGGCGGGGGTGGCGGCTCGGAGGCGTCGGCCGCCGTGCTGGGCGGGGTCGCGGCGATCGCGCCGCGCGGCAGCGGGAGGTCGTCGGCGAACCAGTCCGGCGTGCCGGGCCCCGTGCCGGGCGGGAGTTCGGCCGGCACCCGGTCCAGGGCGACTACCGCGGTGCCGGCCGGTGCGGCGGCGGCCGCGGCCGCGACGGCGGGCGGGCCGGCCGCGGCGGCGCCGTTGCGCCAGGCCGGGTCCGGTCCGCGCGGCGGCCCACCCGGCGCGCCGGCGCGGGGCAGCGTGGGCGCGGCGGACCGGCCCTGCAGCAGCGTGATCGGCAGCAGCACGATCGCGGTCGTGCCGCCGTACGGCGAGCGGCGCAGGTGGACGTCGACGTTGTGCCGCTGTGCCAGCCGGCCGACCACGAACAGGCCGAGCCGTTCGGTGCTCTGCCCGTCGAACGGGCCGGGCTGGCTCAGCCGCGCGTTCAGCTCGGCGCGGCGCTGCTCGTCCATGCCGAGCCCGGCGTCGTCGATCTCCACCACGTACCCGTTCGCGACCATCTGGCCGTGCACGTACACCCACGTCGTCGGCGGCGAGAACGAGGTCGCGTTCTCCAGCAGCTCGGCGAACAGGTGGATGACGTCGCCGACGGCGGGGCCGATCACCTCGGCGTCGTCCAGCGAGCGCATCGTGATCCGGGTGTAGTCCTCGACCTCGGCCATCGCGCCGCGCACCACGTCCCGCAGGCCGACCGGCCGGCTCCAGCCACGGGCCGGCGTGGAACCGGACAGCACGATCAGGTCCTCGGCGTGCCGGCGCATGCGGGTGGCCAGGTGGTCGAGCCGGAACAGCTCCTCCAGCTCCAGCGGCTCGGTGGTGCCGCGTTCCATGTCGTCGATCAGCTGCAGCTGCCGGTGGATCAGCGCCTGGCTGCGGCGGGCGATGTTGAGGAACGTGTCGCTGGTGCTCTTGCGGGTAGCGGCCTGCTCCATGGCCATCCGGACGGCGACCCCGTGCACGGTGTTGAACGCGGTGGCGACCTGCCCCACCTCGTCCTTGGTCAGCACCGGGATAGGGGCCTGATCCGGGTTGACGGGCTCGCCCTGCTGCAGCCGCTGCACCACCTCGATCAGGTCCCGCTCGGTGTCCAGCGCGGCCGACCGCATCCGGCGTAGCGGACGCACCAGGGACCGGGCGACCAGCAACGACAGCCCGACCGAGAACAGCAGCGCGAGGAGCGAGACCAGCAGCGTGGTCAGCGCCTTACGGTTGTCGTGGGTCACCGCGTTGCCGGCCGCCCCGAGCAGGGTCTCGGTCAGCTGCTTCTCGGTGCCGCGGAGGGGGCCGAGCCGGTCGGACACCGCTGTCCACCACGTGCCGGCGTCGACCGGCAGCGCGGCCTTGGTGTCGCCGGTGGCCAGCAGCTTTTCCTGCAGGGCGAGCACGCGGCCGGCCTGGGGCCCGCCGGCGATCGCGTCGTACGTCTTGTCCTCGCTGTAGCTGGTACCGGCGTGGAACACCTGGGTCAGGGTCTCTTGGGCGCCGGTGTACTGGATGATCCGCCGGTAGTCACCGGAGCCGAAGTGGCCCGTCGCGAGCACGCCCGCCACGAAGCTGGCCTCGCGGGCGAATGCCTCCTTGGCCACGCTGAGCGCGATCAGGGTGTCCGCGCGGGCGCCGAGGTCCGGCCCGGACGTGTACGGGTCGATGTCGTTGTCCACGGTCAGCAGCGCCAGGACCGTGGCCCGGTAGGCCGTGTCGACCCGGTCCCGGACGGTGCCGCCGGCGTCCACTCCGGACCGCAGGTCGCGCAGGCCGGCCAGGGCGGACTGGGCCGCGGTCAGGTGCGACCGGACGCTCGCGTCGTGCTTGGCGGTGGCCATGTCGCGGGCGGCCCTCCCGAACGCGGCGACCTCGGTGTCCACCTGCGCCCGGGCCGCGGCCAGCGCGCCGTCGCCGGGCTTGGCCGAGCCGATCGCGATCGCGGTCAGCACCGCCTCCCGCTGCAGCCCGTCGATCAGGTCGTTGACCGGGGTCATGAACCGGCTCAGCGCCTGCGCGTCCCGGTCGGTGCCGGCGTCGCTGAGCGAACCCCGGACGATCACCGCGAGCAGGCCGCCGAGGGCCAGGAGCGGAACGACCAGGAGTGCGGCGATCTTCGTCCGGATGGGCCAGTTTCCTACCCCTACCATTGTTCGTGTCGCTCTGTGCCGAAGAAGTGCGCCGGCCCCGCATTTACTAGAAAGATCCGATTCGAATTTTCGCGCACACCTATCACCCCGCCGAACCTCCGTCTGGCGAAAACTCCCTGCTCAATGCCGTGCCGGGCGGCCGAAACTAGCAGACAATTACGCTCGGCGGCGCAGGGAATACAAAGAAGTCCAGGGGTGCCACAGCGATGACTCACACTGTGGATACCGAGCCGGGCCACTCGATTACTGAGCGTCTGGCGGTAAATTGGTCAGACAATTGTCGGCATCCCACGTGGTCGGTTAAGTGGCGGGGATTTCGGCGGCTTCCAGCGGTGCCGTCCGCCTCTGGCGGGTTCGCCTGACCTGTCGGGGACATTCCCGCGCCCGTCGGCCCGGTCGCCGGCCGGCACGGCTGCTGACCCGCCGGTCGGCTGACAAGAGAGCGGCACCGGCGGTTGACAGCCGGAGCCGGTACCGGCCAAGATCGTCGGTGTTAGGTTAGGCTTACCTAAGATCGGAGCGCCGGTGCCGGGCGGGCTGTTGCAGACCGATCCACTGCTGGTCCGGCAGGCCGGCTGGGAGTCCAACGCCCGGTCGTACCCGCGGCGGCTTCCCGTCGCGCTGGCCCGGGCCGAGGGCATGATCGTCACCGCCACCGACGGGCGGCGCTTCCTCGACTGCCTGGCCGGGGCCGGCACGCTGACCCTCGGCCACGGGCACCCGGCCGTGGTGTCGGCGGTGCGCGCCGCGCTGGACGGCGGGCTGCCCTGGCAGACGATGGACCTCACCACGCCGGCGAAGGATCGGTTCGTGGCCGAGCTGCTCGGCCACCTGCCGGCCGAGCTCGCCGGCGGCCGCATCCAGTTCTGCGGCCCGACCGGGGCGGACGCTGTGGAGGCGGCGCTGAAGCTGGCCAAGGCGGCGACCGGGCGCCGGTCGATCCTGGCGTTCCGCGGCGGTTACCACGGCATGACGCACGGGGCGCTCGCGGTCACCGGCAACGTCGCGGTCAAGGCGCCGTTCGCCGGGCTGGCCGGCGAGGCGCACTTCCTCCCGTTCCCGTACCCGTACCGGTGCCCGTTCGGCGTCGGCGAGGGCGGCCACCGGATCGGCAGCCGGTACCTGGAGCGGCTGCTTGACGACCCGCTCGGCGGCCCGGCCGCGCCCGCCGCCGTGCTGGTCGAGCCGGGGCAGGGCGAGGGCGGGGTGCTGCCGGCGCCGGACGGGTGGCTGCGCGAGCTGCGCCGGATCACCGCCGAGCGCGGCGTCCCGCTGATCCTCGACGAGGTGCAGACCGCCGGCGGCCGCACCGGCACGCTGTTCGCGTTCGAGCGCGCCGGCGTCGTGCCGGACGTGCTGGTGCTGTCCAAGGCGATCGGCGGCGGGCTGCCGCTCGCGGTCGTGGTGTACCGCGAGGAACTGGACCGGTGGGCGCCGGGCGCGCACGCCGGCACGTTCCGCGGCAACCAGCTGGCGATGGTCGCCGGGCAGGCCGCCCTGCGCTACACCGTCGAGCACCGGCTGCCCGAGCAGGCGGCGGTGCTGGGGGAGCGGCTGCGGTCCCGGCTGCGGGCGGTGCAGGCCTCGGCCCGGTGCGTGGGCGACGTGCGCGGCCGCGGGCTGATGATCGGCGTCGAGCTGGTCGACCCGGACGCCGGCCCGGACGAGCTGGGCGCCCGGCCGACCGCGCCGGCGCTGGCCCGCCGCGTGCAGGCCGGCTGCCTGGACCGCGGGCTGATCGTCGAGCTCGGCGGGCGGGACAGCGCGGTGGTCCGGTTCCTGCCGCCGTTGGTGATCACCGCCGCGCAGGTGGACGCGGTCGCCGAGCGGTTCGCCCACGCGGTCGCCGCCGCCGAGCTGGACGGCCCGGCATGACCGCGCAGCCCCCGGCGCCCGCCGCCGGCGAGCCGCCCGCCACCCCCGACCCACCGGCCGTCGACCAGCCCGCCGTCGGGCCGGCGGTCGTTGTCGGGCCGGCGGTCGTCGAGGGGGCGGTGGTCGACGGGGCCGGGCGGTCGGCCGCAGGGCCCGCGATGGTGGCGGGAGACGGGGAGCCGGCCGCGGGCGGCGGCCGCGCCGGCGGTCCCCGGCCCGGCGAGCCGGCGGCGGTCGGGGCCGCCGGCCCGCCGGGTCCGGTCGCCGCGGCTGGGGAGCGGGGCGCGGGGGGGCGCGGTGAGGGGGAGCGCGGCGAGGACCTCTGGTCGGTGGCGGCGTACCGGGCGGCGGTGGAGGGCGCGGTCGGCGTGCTGGCGGCGGCCCGGGCCGGTCGGGCCGGGCCGTACTCGGGGCGGTCCCCGGACGAGCTGGCCGCGCTGGCCGGCGGGTACGACCTGCTGCCGGCGGACGGGGTCGGGCTGCCGGCGGCGCTGGCGGGGCTGGGCGGCCTCGCGGTCGGGCACGCGGTCGACCCGGCGCACCCGGCCGCGGCCGCGCACCTGCACTGCGCGCCGGCCGCGCCGGCACTGGCCGGTGACCTGCTGGCCGCCGCCAGCAACGCCTCACTCGACTCCTGGGACCAGGCGCCGATCGCGACCCACCTGGAGCGCCACGCCGTCGCCACGCTGGCCGACCTGGCCGGCCTCGGCACCGGGGCCGGCGGCGTGTTCACCTCCGGCGGCACCCAGTCGAACCTGATGGGCCTGCTGCTGGCCGCCGCCACCGCGGCCCGCCGGGCCGGCCGGGACCCGGTTGCCGACGGCTACGGCCCGGGCGCGGCCGGCTGGCGGATCTTCTGCTCGGCGGACGCGCACTTCAGCGTCGAGCGGTCGGCGGCGCTGCTCGGGCTCGGCCGGCGCGCGGTGCGCCGGGTGCCGGTGGACGCCGCGCACCGGCTCGACCCGGCCGCGCTGGCCGACGCGCTGGCCGGCGCCCGAGCCGCGGGCGAGCAGCCGATCGCGCTGGTCGCGACCGCCGGCACCACCGACTTCGGCGCGATCGACCCGTTGCCGGCGTGCGCCGCGCTGGCCGCCGAGCACGGCCTCTGGCTGCACGTCGACGCGGCGGTCGGTGGCGCGCTGCTGGTCTCCGACCGGCATCGCGGCCGGCTCGACGGCCTGGCCGCCGCCGACTCGGTCGCCATCGACTTCCACAAGCTGCTCTGGCAGCCGGTGCCGTGCGCGGCGTTCCTGGTCCGATCGGCGGCCGCGCTGGCCCCGCTCAACGTCGAGGTCGAGTACCTGAACGCCGCCGACGCCGACGCCGCCGCCGGGTGGGCGATGCCGCACCTGGTCGGCCAGTCGCTGGCCACGTCCCGCCGGTTCGACGCGCTCGGCCTGCTGCTCACCCTGCAGGCGGTCGGCCGGCACCGGCTCGGCGCGCTGCTCGACCGGACGCTGGAGCTGACCGCCACCGCGGCCGGCCTGATCGAGCGGCATCCGAGGCTGGCGCTCGCCGGCCCGGCGACGCTGGCAACCGTGGTCTTCCGGTACCTGCCGGCCGACCCGGCGGCCGCGGACCGGGTCAACGCCGGGATCCGGGCCCGGTTGCTCGCCGCCGGCAGCGCGGTCATCGGGCGCACCGCCGTGGGTGGTCGGGTGCACCTCAAGCTCACCCTGCTCAATCCCACCGCGACCGCCGCCGACCTGGGCCACCTGGTCGAGCTGATCGTCGCGGCCGGCGACGACCTCGACCAGCACGCCAGCCGGGGCGGGGCGGCGTGACCGCCTGCTGGTGCGGGGTCACCGCGCCCGCGGCCGACCGGGCCGACGGCCTGGCCGTGACCACCCTGCTGAACACGTACCTGCGGGAGGCCGGCGCGCCGGTGGTGACCGGTGACCTGATCGCGCTGCCCCGGCTCCGCCTGACCCTGTTCGCCCGGGCCCGGTACCGCTCGGCCACCGGCCGGCACGCGTGGACGCTGCCGGTCCGCCTCGCCGTCCACCCCGGGCGGTCGCACGCGGACGGCTGCCCGGCCGGCGCCGGGCCGCCGATGGACGCGCCCGGGCTGGCCGCGCTGATCGCGGTGGAGCTGGCCGGCACCGCGGCGGCGGTCGACGTGGGCCGGCTGGTCGGCGCGGTCGCGGAGAGCAGCCGGTACGTGGCCGCGTTCCTCGACCCGCACCCCCCGGCCGGCGAGCCGACCCGGTACCTGGCCGCCGAGCAGTCGCTGGCCACGGGGCATCCGCTGCACCCGACGCCGAAGAGCCGGGCGCCGATGACGGCGGCCGAGACACTGCGGTACGCCCCGGAGCGGCACGCCGCCTTCCCGCTGCACTGGTTCGCCGCCGACCGCGACCTCGTCGCCGAGGACTCCGGCCTGGACCAGCCGGCCAGCGCCCTGCTCGCCGGCCTGCTCGCCACCGACCTCGCCGACCCCACCGGCCCGTCAGGCCTGGCCGGCTCATTCGGCCTGTCCGGCTCGTCGGGCCCGGCCGGTTCTGGGCTGGCCGGCTCGTCGGGCCCGGCTGGCCGGTCGGAGCTGCCCGGCCCGGCCGTCTCCCGGACCGGGCCGGCCGGCCCGCCCGACCCGGCCGGGGGGG
>JBBWZH010000383.1:0-9173 GCA_039648995.1 Mycobacteriales bacterium | reverse complement strand
TCCCGCCGTAGCCGGCCAGCCCGGTGACGCCCTCCTGGATCCGCGCGCCGGCGCCGTCGTTCAGGCTGATCAGCGGCGCGCCGGCGGCCTCGGCCAGGTCCATGATCTTGTGGATCTTCGCGGCGTGCGCCTCGCCGAGGGAGCCGCCGAAGACGCGGAAGTCGTGCGCGTAGACGAAGACCGGGCGGCCCTCGATGGTGCCCCAGCCGGTCACCACGCCGTCCCCGGGCGGCCGGCGGTGCTCCAGCCCGAAGCCGGTCGCCCGGTGCTGGCGCAGGCTCTCGATCTCGACGAAGGAGCCCTCGTCCAGCAGCAGCTCCAGCCGCTCCCAGGCGGTGAGCTTGCCCCGGGCGTGCTGCGCCTCGGTGGCGGCCGGGCCCGGGCCGAGCTGTGCGGACGCCAGGACGCCGAGCAGTTCGTCGACCCGCTCCCGCATGCCGCGGGTCGGCGGGAGCTGGACCATCGTCATGCGGGCTCCGTACGGCAGGCGGGATGGATCGACCTGCTCGACGATCCCGCCGGCCTGTCGAAGCACGCTCAAGCGGCTGTCAAAGCCGGGCGCGCGCACCGGCCGCCGGCATTCCACTTAGGTGGGATGGCGCATCCGTCCGGCCCGGTGCTCTACTCCACCGGGAGATTCCGAGCCGGCGCCCGGTCGGCCGAAACGGGGGGACCACTGTGGACATCGGCTTTTCTGTCGTGTCGCTGCCGCCGCCAGCCCTGGCCGAGCTGGCGCCGCGGATCGAGCAGTACGGCTACGACTCGCTGTGGGTCGCGGAGACGCAGCACGACCCGTTCGTCAACCTCGCGGTGGCCGGCCCGCGCACCGAGCGGATCACCGTCGGCACCGGTATCGCGGTCGCGTTCGCGCGCAACCCGATGAGCCTGGCGATCGCGGCCAACGACCTGCAGCTGGCGACCGCCGGTCGCTTCGAGATGGGACTCGGCTCGCAGATCCAGGCGCACATCACCCGCCGGTTCAGCATGCCGTGGAGCCACCCGGCGGCGCGCATGCGTGAGTACATCCTCGCCGTGGGCGCCAGCTGGCACAGCTTCGCCACGGGTGAGCGGCTGCGGTTCCGCGGCGAGTTCTACCGGCACACGTTGCTGGTGCCGTATTTCAACCCCGGCCCGAACCCGTACGGCAACCCGCCGATCTACCTCGCCAGCGTGGGCCCGCTGATGTCCGAAGTGGCCGGTGAGGTCGCCGACGGGCTGGTGATGCACAGCATCGGCACCCGCAAGTACTACGAAGAGGTCACGTTGCCGGCACTGACCCGTGGCCGGGCGAAGACCGGCCGGACGCTGGACGGCTTCTCGGTGCTGGCGACGCCGGTGGTCGCGTTCGGCAGCACCGAGGAGGAACTCGCGGCGTCGATCCGGCAGGCGAAGCAGGAGATCGCGTACTACGCGGCCATCCCGTCCTACGCGGGCCTGCTGGACCTGCACGGGCTGTCGGACCTGCGGGACGAGATGCACCGGCTGCTGGCCGAGGGCCGGGCCGACGAGCTGGCCGACACGCTGGACGACAGCGTGCTCGGCATCTTCGCCGCGGTGGGCGAGCCGGCCGAGGCCGCCCGGCAGGTGTGGGAGCGCTTCGGCGACATCGCTTCCTGCGTGAACTGCCACGCCGCCGACAAGAACGACCCGGCCAGCTGGGTGGAGTTCCACGCCACGCTGTCGGACCTGCGGGACCGGGCCGCCGTCGTGCCGGCGGCGGTGCCGGTAGCCGGCTGACCGCACGGCGAAACGCCCCGGCGCCCGCGAGTCTCGCGGGGCCGGGGCGTTTCGGTGTCGGCGGCCTACTGGTGCTTGCCGGCCGCGGCGGCGTCGGCCGGGGTGAGCTCCTCCGGGGTGAAGGCGCCGATCTGGCGCAGCAGTGCCAGCTCGTCCCGGGCGCCCCAGTGCTCGACCGCCCGGCCGCCGGCGACCCGGTAGAAGTGCAGGTGCCGGACGCGGATCCGGTTGCCGGTCGGCGCGACGCCGAGGAACTCGCCGGTGTGTACGCCGCTGAACTCGACCACGACGGCGAACCGGTCGCCGGCCGCGACGAAGTCCAGCGGCCGCCAGGTGGCCTCGGAGAACGCGCCGCGCATGTAGCGGGCGGTGGCGAGGTAGCCGGCGGGGCCGGCGCCGATCTCCGGTGACGACGACTCGTGGTCGACGAAGTCGGGCGCCAGGTACTTGCGCGCGGCCTCCTCGTCCAGCTCGGCGAAGACCCGGGCGACGCCGAGCGCCACCTCGATCAGTTCGGGCGGCGGCGCGGACGCCAGCACGGACTCCACCACGTCCGCGGAAACACCGGCGGCGTCGGCCGCCGCCACCTGCTCGATGGTCTGCTCAGTCACGTCACACTCCTTTTCGGACAGTGGATCGGGGTCACAGCCCCATCGCCAGCCCGCCGCCGACCGGCATCAGCGCGCCGGTGACGTAGCTGGCCTCGTCGCTGGCGAGGAAGCGCACCACCGCGGCGACCTCCTCGACCGTGCCGGTGCGCCGCAGCGCGGTCTGCGCGAGCACGTGCGCGCGGAACTTCTCGGGCATGTCGGCGACCAGATCGGTGTCGATCAGGCCGGGGCAGACCACGTTCACGGTGATCTTCCGGCCGCCGAGCTCCCAGGCCAGCGAGCGGGCCAGCCCGGCCAGCGCCGACTTGGACGCCGCGTAGTTCGCGCTGCCGGGCGCACCCCAGAAGCCGGTGGTGGAGCCCATCAGCACCAGCCGGCCCCAGCGCGCCCGCACCATGTCGACCGCGGCCAGCCGGACCGCCCGGACCATGCCCATCAGGTTGGTGTCCAGCACGGCCATGAAGTCCTCGTCGGTCATCGTCAGCAGCAGGCCGTCGCGGGTCATCCCGGCGTTGGCCACCAGCACCTCGATCGGCCCCTGCTGGCTGCGTACCTCGTCGAACGCGGTCTCCATCGCCGCGGCGTCGGTGACGTCGCAGCGCACCCCGAACAACCCGGCCGGCGGCTCGCCGGTGCGGTACGTGATCGCCACCTTGTCGCCGTTGTCGGCGAAGGCACGCGCCACGGCCAGCCCGATCCCGCGGTTGCCACCGGTGACCAGAACAGACCTGGTCATGAGGCGGCCTCCGTGGTGAGCGTCGACGGGAGCAGCCGGTCCAGCTCGGCGATCGCGGCGTCGGTGTCGGTGAACTGGAGGGCCTGCCAGCCGGCGGCCCGGGCACCGTCGCAGTTCTTGGCCATGTCGTCGACCAGCAGGCACTCCCGCGGCTCCAGCCCGGCGCGGCGCGCCGCCAGCTCGAAGATGCGCGGACCCGGCTTGCGGCAGCCGACCTGGAAGGACAGCACGACGTCGGCGAACAGGTCCGGGTCGACCATGCGACGCCAGTGCGCGTCCCAGCTGGGCACCATGTTCGACAGCAGCCCGACGAAGAGCCCGTCGGCGCGCAGTTGCCGCAGCCGCCGCACCCAGGCGTCGTTGGTCTCCCGGTCGTCGAACCAGGCGTCGGCCATCGTGGTCAGCCGCAGCGTGATGCCGTGGTCGGCACGCAGGATCGCGCCGACCTGGCGCAGCCACTCCCGCTCGATGACCAGCGGCGTGTCCAGCGGCTCCATGATGTCGTCGGTGCCGTAGCCGACGGTCACCCGCCACCAGGCGTCGAGGTACGCCGCCGGCGGCACGCCGATCCGGCGGCAGAACGCCGCCAGCGTCTGCCCCACCGGTGGGGTCAGCACCCCGCCGAAGTCCGTCCAGACCGCCCGGATCGGCGGCCGCTGCGCATCAGTCATGTCCGGTCTTCTCCAGCTACGTCTCGGGTGAGCTCGACGGTGGTCTCGGCGATCACGGTGTCTTGCTGGGTGAACGTCACCCGGATCGTGCCGACCGCCACCCCGGCGAACCGACCGGCCGGTAGTTCGGCGGTGGCCCGGACCGGCTGGTCCAGCTCGGCGAACCGCAGGTACCGGGCGGTCAGCCCGCACACCCGCAGGCCGGCCGGCACGGTCGGGGCGGCCGGACCGGCGGCGGCCAGCAGCGCCAGCTGACGGGCCGCCTCGGTCAGCGTCATCGCCGGCAGGTGGTCGTACTCGTGGTCGAACAGCGCGCGGTTCGCCGGCCACGGCGCGACCCGGGCGGACACGCCGGCGCCGGCCCAGGCCGGCCCGGCCAGCACCACGTTCAGCGGCGACACCCGGCCGACCCGGGCCGGCGCGACCATGCCGTCGGCCGGCGGGTCGGCCAGGTCCGCGGTCGACGGCGCCGGCGAACCGCGCTGCGCCTGCCGCAGCGCCCCGTACTCCGGGTAGGTCAGGAACTGGACTTCCATCTCGTGCCTGGCCACCGGGACGTCCCCGACGTACAGCCGCTGCGTCGTCCGTCCTTTTCGGACCCGGGGCGCGATGTCGGCGCGCACGTCGCGGTCGGGTCCGGTCGCGGCGAGCCGGCGCAGCGCGTCCTGGGTGGCGTTCCGGCCGCCGCGTACCCGGGTCGGCACGAACTCCGAGTCGATCCGCAGCTCGACCGGCCGCGACCCGACCACCAGCGCGGCGAGGTTCTCCAGCCGCAGCGAGAACTCGCCGACCAGCATGACCCGGTCCAGCGGGACGCCCAGTACGTGCGTGCCGCAGATGCCGGCCTGCCGGCCGCACTCCAGCAGCAGCAGCGGGTCGACCACGGCGTCGCGGCCGGTGTGGTCGTTGTAGTAGCCGTGGGTCAGCGGCAGCTGGGCGCCGGCCAGCAGCCGGGTCAGCCCGATCTCCCGCAGGTCGGTGAGGAACACCTCGGCGACCGCCGACCGGTGCACCACGGCGCGGTCGACGGTCTGGTTGAACCGCAGCGGCTCGGTGGGCGGGCCGGCCGGGAGCCGGTCGGGCGCCGTCCGGGGCTGGTGTATGAGTTCGGTCGTGATCGTCATCATGGCCGTTTCTGCACGGGGTGGTGGAACCTGTCCGGCCAGGTTGGCAGCGCCGGATCGCCGTTCCGTCAAGGCGGTGTCAAAGCCGGGTCGGGAGAATCGCCGGTGCCGTCGGCCATACCACTTTGGACGAGTGCGGCGTACGCCTTTGTGCGCGGACGCTTGTCCCGCGCCGCGAGGCGTTCCTAGCGTCGTCAGCGTTGCCGACAACGCCGATGGAAGGACCTACGGATGACACCGGAACTCATCGCCACCAGCCCGGTGCTGGTCGAGCTCGCGGACGGGATCCGCCGGATCGTGGCGGAAGAACTCGAGGTACCGCTGGACGAGCTGACCGACTCGGCCGACTTCGTCGACGAGTATGACGCGGACTCGTTGTCGCTGATCACCGTCGTGGCCCGGATCGAGAAGGAGCTGGGTGTGGCGGTGCCGCGCGACCGGTTCGAGGACATGTCCAATTTGGACGGTGTCTTCGCGGTGGTGGCCGAGCACGCCGGTCGGGAGCCGGCGGGTGACTGACGGCCTCCGCCGGGTCGCTGTCACCGGGCTGGGCGCGGTCAGCAGCATCGGGATCGGTGCCGACGCCTTCGCCGCGTCCATCCGGGCCGGCCGCACCGGCACGGCACCGATCACCAGCTTCGACACCACCGGCTTCCCGTACGTGATCGCCGGCGAGGTCACCGGCTTCGACCCCGAACAGCTGCTCGACCGGCTCGACCCGCGGCACTGGGGCCGCAGCAGCCTGCTGGCCGCCGCGGCCAGCCGGCTCGCGGTGACCGACGCCGGCATCGACCCCGGGTCGCTGCCCCGGGCCGCCGCGGGCACGATCATGGGCACCACCGGCGGCGAGGCGGTGCTGGCCCACCAGCTCAGCCAGCAGTGGGTGCACAGCGGGCTGTCACAGCTGGACCCACGGCTGGTCACACAGGTGCCGGCGAACCAGATCGCCAACGCGGTCAGCGCCGAGCTCGGGCTGACCGGCGACACGGTGACCGTGCCGACCGCCTGCTCGGCCAGCAACTACGCCCTCGGCTACGGGTACGACCTGGTCCGCACCGGTGAGGCCGACGTGATGCTCGTGGGTGGCGCCGACTCGGTGAACCTGCAGACGCACGCGGGTTTCTTCCAGCTCGGCGCGCTGGCCGAGGAGGTCTGCCGGCCGTTCGACGCGCACCGCACCGGCATCCTGACCGGCGAGGGTGGCGCCGCGCTGCTGCTGGAGCCACTGGATGACGCGGTCGCCCGCGGCGCCCGCGTCTACGCCGAGGTGCTCGGCTACGGGATGAACTGCGACGCCAAGCACATGGTGCATCCCGACTCGGCCGGCATTGCCGACTGCATCCGGCAGGCGCACCGCCGCGCCGGGATCGACCCCGCGCAGGTCGACTACATCTGCGCCCACGGCACCGGCACGCCGACCAACGACGCGACCGAGGTGGCGGCCGTCCGTACCGTCTTCGGCGACCGGATCCCGCCGATCAGCTCGATCAAGTCGATGATCGGCCACGCCATGGGCGCGGCCAGCGCGTTCGGTGCGATCGCCTGCTGCAAGGCGCTGCAGGACGGCTTCCTGCCGCCGACCGCCAACGTGGACAAGGTCGACCCCGACCTCGGCCTGGATCTCGACTGCGTGCCGGGGGAGGGCCGGCCGGCCCGGCTGAACGTGGTGCAGAACCACGGCTTCGCGTTCGGGGGCAACAACGTCGTGACGATTCTGGGGAGGGTGGGGTGACCACCACAACGGCGGTCCGGCCGCTGGCGGTGACCGGGCACGGCGTCGTCTCGCCGGCCGGTCTCGGGCTGGACCGGCTGGCCGAACTGCTGCGCACCGGCCAGCCCGGCTGCTCGCGGCCGTCCGCGGACGACCCGGCGGAGTTTCCGGCGCGGCCGCTGCGGCTGGTGCCGGAGTTCCGGCTGGCCGACCACCTCGGCCGCAAGGGCATCCGGCACCTGGACCGGCTCACCGGGTTCGGTCTGGTCGCCTGCAAGCTGGCCCTGGCCGGGCTGTCTGAAATGGACAGCGCGGGCCCGGGCGGGCCGCCCGACCGGGAGGCCGACACCGGGGTCGTCCTCGGAACCAGCACCGGCAGCATCCGCAGTGTGTCCACATTGGCCAGAGACACGATCACCGCAGACCGGCCGTACCAGGTGAACCCCTCGCAGTTCCCGAACACGGTGATGAACTCGTGCGCTGGGCACGTCGCGATCTGGAACTCGCTGCGCGGCGTCAACGCGACGATGGCCGGCGGGCACGTCTCCAGCCTGCACGCGGTCCGCTACGCGCGGACCGCGATCCGGCTCGGCCGCGCCAGCCGGCTGCTGGTCGGCGGCGTCGAGGAGCTCAGCCCGCAGTTCGCCTGGGCCTGGCACCGGACCGGCACGCTGCTGCCGGCCGCACCGCTGGGCGAGGGCTGCGCGCTGTTCCTGGTCGAGGACGCGGCGGCCGCCGCCGCGGCCGGCCGCCCCCGGCTGGCCGAACTGCTCGGCTGCGAGGTCAGCTTCATCGGTGCCCCGTCCGACCGCCGGCACGATCCGGGCGCCGCGCTCGCCGGCTGCGTCGAGCGGGCCCTGCGGCGCAGCGGTCTGGACCCGGCGGACGTCGGCACGGTCGTGCCCGGCGCGGGCAGCCAGCTCGCGCTCGCCCACGCCGAGCGGCGCGGCCTGGCCGCGGCGCTCGGCCGGTCGCCGGAACTGCTGCGCACCGGCGACGCCCTCGGCGACAGCTACAGCGCCAGCGGGGCGCTGCAACTGGCCGCGCTGCTGGCGCACTGGCGCAACGGCGGTGGCCCCGCCGGCGCCGGCATCGGCCTGGTGACCTCGGTCGGCGGCGACGGCAACGTCGGCTGCCTGGTCGTCCGCCGCGCCGGCTGAGCGGTGCGCCGGCCGGCCGGGAGAACCAGCCCCGGCCGGCCGGTCAGGCCGTCATGCGGTGGCGGCGGTTGGCGAGCGTCGACCGGTCGGCCTTGTTGACCGCGTCGATGCGGGAGACCGCGTCCAGCTTGCGGAAGATGTTGCGCAGGTGGCGTTTGACGGTGCCTTCGGTGATCGCCAGCCGGCCGGCGATCTGCCGGTTGCTCAGCGCCTTCGACACCAGCGTCAGCACCTCGTGTTCCCGGGCGGACAGCGCGCCCTGACCCGCCCCCGGCTGCTGCATCATCGCCTCGCGGGAGACCGAGATCGTCACGTTGCGGTCGTCGACGTGAGCGCCCCGGATCGCCAGCAGCAGATCGGCCCGGCTCACCCCCTTGTGCAGGTAGCCCCGGCTGCCCATCTGCAGCATCTCCTGTACCAGGCGCGGGTCGTCGTGCATGCTCAGGATGATCACCTTGGCCGCCGGCGCGGCGGCGCGCAGCCGCTGCACGGTCCGGACCGGATCGTTGCCCGGCATCTCGACGTCCAGCAGCACCACGTCCGGCTGCGTCCGGGCGGCGGCGGTCACCGCGTGGTCCGGGCTCGCCGCCGTACCGATGACGTCGAGGTCGCCCTCGGCCCGCAGGACCTCCGCGATCGCCTCGCGGAGCAGCCGGTGGTCGTCGACGAGAAGGACCCTGATCTGTTCGTCCGAAGTCACGGCATCATCCTGATCTCGAAAGGGGGATGGTGATCTCGACTCTGGTGCCCTGCGGTCGGCGGCCGCTGATCGTCCATACGCCGCCGAGGGACTCGATCCGTTCCCGCATCGAGTCCAGCCCGGTGTGGCGCTCGGCCGGGACCCCGCGCAGCAGGTCGAGGCCGGTGCCGTCGTCATCCACCGCGGCGGTGACCTGGCCGGCGGCTATCGCCACGACCACGGACGCCGAGTGGGCCCGCGCATGCGCGAAGACGTTCCGCAGCGCCTCGCGGATCACGACGAACAGCTCGTCCCGGTGGTCGGCGGGTATGAGCTCGTCGTCGCCGCGCACGTCGATCCGCACCGCGACGGATGGATCCACCGCCGCGACGAACTCCTGCAGCGCCGCGCCCAGGCTCCGCACCGGCGTCTCCAGCCGCAGATCCGACATCAGCCGGCGGGTGCCGTCCAGCAGGTCGTTCAGCACCGTGCGCACGTCGGCGATCTTCGTCTCGGCCATCCCCGGGTCCCGTTCCCGGTAGATCTCGTACAGGTCGAGATACCGGACCGCCAGGCTCAGCCGGTTGCCGATGCGGTCATGGATCTCGCGCGCGGACCGCCGCCGCTCGGCCTGCTGCGCCGCCCTGACCTGCTCCCACCCGGGCAGCCCGGCAACCACACCCGCCGGTTGGGCGCCCCCCGGCTGGGTGCCGGCCGGTTGGGTGCCGGCCGGTTCGGCAGCCG
>JBBWZH010000041.1:0-16966 GCA_039648995.1 Mycobacteriales bacterium | reverse complement strand
TCGGTTCGTACTCTTGTCGTGGGTCCCGGCCAGGGGAGGGTTCGGTGTTCACCGGTTCGCTGGTCGTTGACGTGCTGTTCGGCGACGTGCATTCGTTGAAGGAGAAGCGGTCGGTGATCCGGCCGGTGGTGGCCGAGTTGCGGCGCCGGTTCGAGGTGTCGGCGGCTGAGGTCGGCGACGCGAACCTGCACCGGCGGGCGCAGATCGGCGTCGCGGTAGTGGCCGGCGACGCGGGGCACGTGATCGAGGTGCTGGACGCCTGCGAGCGGCTGGTCGCCGGCCGGTCCGAGCTGGAGTTGCTGTCCGCGCGCCGGCAGTTGATCAGCGACAGCGACTGGGAGACGCCGTCGCCCGAACCGGGGAGTGTGCATGCCTGACGTGGCCCGGGCCCGCCGGCTCGCGGTGCGCATCCGCGAGATCGTCGCGTCCACGCTGGAGATGCTGGTCAAGGACCCGCGGCTGGGGATGATCACGATCGTCGACGCCCGGGTCACCCCGGACCTGCGGGAGGCGACCGTCTTCTACACGGTGCTCGGTGACGAGGCGGCCCGCGCTGACACCGCCGCCGCGCTGGACAGCGCCCGCGGTGTGCTGCGCACCCAGGTCGGCCGGCAGACCGGGGTCAAGTTCACCCCCTCGCTGACGTTCGTCGCCGACGAGGTGCCCGAGGTGGTGGAGTCGATCAACACGCTGATCGAACAGGCCCGCAACGCCGACGAGGAGGTCCGCCGGGTGCGGGCCGGGGCGTCGTACGCCGGCGACCCGGAGCCGTACCGGATGGCGGAGGAGGAACCGGACGCGGTGGAACCGGACGCGGTGGATGGTGCCGGCGCCGACACCCGGTCGGCGGACCCCGAGTAGACGGCGGCGCGCGCACCGGGCAGGCTCACGCCTCGTGACCATGCCTCCCGGCGTCCTCCTCCGCTCCGCTCCTCGCTCGCTGGGGCTCGCTGCGATGCTCACTGCGGAGGCCGCCTCGTGACCACCAATCAGGCGCCGGCGGGCCAGCCGGCGGGGGTCCGGCCGGCCGTCGCGCCGCCGACCGAGGCCGACTGGGGCAAGGCCGTCGCGGCCGTGGCCGGAGCCGCCGAGGTGGTGCTGGCCTGCCACGTTTCCCCCGACGGCGACGCCCTCGGCAGCATGCTCGCGCTGGCGCATGCCCTGCACCGGCGCGGCACCCGGGTGCTGCCGTCGTTCGCCGAGCCGTTCACGGTGCCGGCGTCCCTGCATGTGCTCCCCGGCCTCGGCCTGCTGGTCGAGCCGGCCGCGGTGCCGACCGCGCCGCGACTGCTGGTCACCTTCGACACCGGCAGCGTGGACCGGCTGGGTTCGCTCGCCGATCGGGTCGGCGCCGCCGGCGAGGTGCTGGTGATCGACCACCACGCGTCCAACACCGGCTACGGCACGCTGCACCTGGTCGACCCGGCCGCGCCGGCGACCGCGGTGCTGGTGGCCGAGCTGGTCCGCCGGTTGGACGTGCCGCTGGACGCCGACATCGCCGCCTGCGTCTACGCCGGCCTGGTCACCGACACCGGCTCGTTCCGGTTCGCCGGCACCACACCGGCCACCCACGAGCTGGCCGCGCGGCTGCTCGCCACCGGCATCCGCCAGGACGTGCTGGGCCGCGAGCTGTTCGACTCCCACCCGTTCGGCTGGCTGCCGATGGTCGGCAAGGTGCTGTCCCGGGCCCGGCTGGAGCCGGCCGAGGTCGGCGGCCTGGGCCTGGTCTGGTCCGACAGCCGGCTGGCCGAGCTGACCGAGCACGGTCTGGGCGCCGACCAGGCGGAGAGCCTGGTGGATCTGGTCCGGACCGCCCAGGAGGCGGAGGTCGCGGCCGTGCTCAAGGAACTGCCGGACGGCCGGTGGGCGGTCTCGGTGCGGTCCAAGGGTCGGGTGGACGTCGGCGCCGCGTGCGTGGCCCTCGGCGGCGGCGGGCACCGGTTCGCCGCCGGCTTCACCGCCCGCACCGGCCCGGACGGGACCCTGCCCGCGCTGCGGGCCGCGCTGGCCGCGGCCCCCCGGCTCGACCCCGACACCGGCGCCCCGGACCCGGCCGGGCCCGCGGCGGACCGGGCCGCGGCGGAACAGTCTGTGGCGGACCGGCCCGCGGCGGACCGGCCCGCGGGACCGGCGGGGGCGGGGTGACCCGTCCCGGCCTGATCGTGGTGGACAAGCCGGCCGGCTGGACCTCGCACGACGTGGTGGCCCGGCTGCGCCGGCTGGCCGGCACCCGCAAGGTCGGCCACGCCGGCACGCTGGACCCGATGGCGACCGGCGTGCTGGTGGTCGGCGTGGAGCGGGCCACCCGGCTGCTCGGCCACCTCTCGCTCGGCGACAAGGCGTACCAGGCGACGATCCGGCTCGGCCAGTCCACGGTCACCGACGACGCGGAGGGCGAGCCGACCGGCGGCGCCAGCGCGGCCGGCGTCACCGCGGCCGGCATCGCGGCCGGCCTGGCCGTGCTGACCGGCGAGATCGAGCAGGTGCCCGCCTCGGTGTCGGCGGTGAAGGTGGACGGCAAGCGCGCGTACGCCCGGGTCCGCGCCGGCCAGGACGTGGCGCTCGCGCCGCGCCGGGTCACCGTCGGCCGGTTGGAGCTGGCCGCGACCCGCCGGCCCGGGCCGGACCAGCTGGACCTGGACGTCGAGGTGGAGTGCTCGTCCGGCACCTACATCCGGGCGCTGGCCCGCGATCTCGGCGCCGGCCTCGGCGTCGGTGGGCACCTGACCGCGCTGCGCCGCACCCGGGTCGGCCCGTTCGGCATCGCGCAGGCGCTCAGCCTGGACGAACTGGCCGGCCGCGACGACCCGCTGACGGTCGGGCTGGACGCCGCCGTCGCCGCCGCGTTCCCGCGCCGGGACGTGGACGCGGCCGCCGCCGACCGGCTCGGCCACGGCGGGAAGCTGGCGCCGACAGGGCAGCCCGGCCCGTACGGCGCATTCGACCCGGACGGTCATGTGGTCGCTCTGATCGAAGAGCGGGACGGCGCGGCCCAACCTGTGGTTGTATTCGCCCCAGCCAGCTGACTAACCGTCTCTCTCACCTTTTTGGAGTAATGGCAACACGAGCGGTCACTCTGATCTAGCGTCGTTACCGTAACTTTTCCAGCCACTGCTCGTTCTCTCGAAGGTGGGGATAACGAACACTTGGGTATCTGACCGGGCTGGCGTGTCGGGGGGTCGGTGGAAGTATTCTCATGACCAGTCACAACGGTTCGAACTTCAGCCCGCTGGCGACTGCGAGGTCGGCCGCACAGCGAGCAGTGCCGTGATCCGCGTTCTTCTGGCGCACGGCCGGACTTTGATCCGGGGCGCCCTGGCCGCGTTGTTGGGCCAGGAGGTGGACCTCGACGTGGTCGCCGAGGTCGCCGAGCTCCATCAAGTGATCGCGATGGCGCACCGGAGTAGGCCGGACCTGGTGATCCTCGACCTCGATCTTGTTGATACCGATCACCTTGCCGCGCTGGCCAGCCTGACTCAGGCATTACCCAACAAGGCCCTCCTGGTCCTCACCGACGTCAGGCAGTCGTCTCTGCTGGCTGCGACCGCGTCCCGCGAGTTACCCCAGGTGGGGTTCGTCTCCAAGCAGGCGCCGCCGGCCCGGCTGGTGGACGCGGTGCGGAAGCTGTCCAGGGGGGAGCCGGCGCTGGACCCACAGCTGGCTGTCGCCGCGCTGACCGGCCGGGGCAACCCGCTGACCGCGCGGGAACGCGAAGTGCTGATGCTGGCCGCGGCGGGGGCGCCGGCGAAGGAGATCGCCGCCCGGTTGTTCCTCGCCACCGGCACAGTGCGTAACTACCTCTCCAGTAGCATGGGCAAGACCGGTGCCCGGACGCGGATCGAGGCGATCCGGATCGCGCAAGAGGCCGGTTGGCTGTAGCCGGCGATCGATGGGCCAATCGATATCGCCCGTCCGGCTCATCCCTCTCTCCAACGCTCGGCGGTAGATTGCTCGGCCATTCGGGTGTCGTTCGACTTGTTAGTCGGCCGGCGTTGGCCAGGTAGCTGACCGCAAAGATCGCACCCATTCCCATAATGCCGCTGGTATCCCTCGGGATTCCAGCGGTATCTGTCATCAGATGCTGCTGAGTTACTCATCAGTAGGGTATGCGTTCCTCATTAACGACGCGTGACGGCAGACCCGGTAGGAGGTGAGGGGCGGTCACCCGGACGTGCGCTCAGCCGAGCCGAGTGAGGGCCACGTGGACGCCCGGCACCAGGCATTCTCCGGAGCGGATCCGTCTTTCCGCGAGCACCGCACGCGGCGAGGACCGCCGCTCGCGATCGCGGATCGTGACCTACCGCAGGGCTGGCGCCGGCACACACAGCAGAGCGGGCCCGCTCTCGAGCGAGCGCGGGGAGATACCGGCCGGCCCGGCCGGGCCCACCTGGGCGGGCCCGGCCGGGGCGCCTCAGCGCGGGGTGGGGCTGGCGCCCTGGCCGCGGCGGTCCAGCGAGCACTGGACGGCCTTGCGGCCCTCGTCGGCGGGGTCCTTCGGCTGACGGTCGTCGGCCATGACGACGGGTCCTTCCGGTTGCTGGTGGCTGTTGTCCTGTGCCGGACGGCGCCGGCGACCGGGACACGACCCACCGGGCGGCGCCGTCAACGCGAAGCGGACTGGCTGATGCGGAAAATGAACGGCGAACGCCCCAACCCCGCGGCGGGTCGCCGTCCGGTCAGAACCCGCCGCGGCGGCGAAGGATCAGTACCGCGCGCATGACTCAGTGACGGTACCCCCGCGGTCAACCTCATAACCTCGGCCGCCGAGCCGATCCTGACAGTCGGCGGCGCCGGTGCGGCGCGGGTACGGCCGCGGAATCAGGACGGCCCGGCATGGCACGCTTGGTGCACCGGGCACGCCGCGCCGCGAGGCGCCCCCCCGACCCGGAGGACGCGAGGAGGCCGTGGTGCAGCGATGGCGAGGGCTCGACGTCGTCCCGTACGGCTGGGGGCGTTGCGTCGTGACCATCGGCGTGTTCGACGGCGTGCACCGCGGTCACCAGCAGATCATCACCAGGGCGGTCGAGCGCGCCCGGGACACCGACCTGCCCAGCGTGGTGCTCACCTTCGACCCGCATCCGAGCGAGGTGGTGCGCCCCGGGTCGCACCCGCCGGTGCTCACGACGAACCGGCGCAAGGCCGAGATCCTGTCCGGCTTCGGCGTCGACGTGCTGTGCGTGCTGCCGTTCACGGTCGAGTTCAGCCGGCTCGGCCCGGCCGAGTTCGTACACCAGGCGCTGGTCGAGCGGCTGCACGCGAACGCGGTCGTGGTGGGGGAGAACTTCCGGTTCGGCCGCCGGGCCGCCGGTGACGTGGCGATGCTGCGCTCGCTGGGCAACAGCTTCGGCTTCGCCACCGAGGGCGTCCCGCTGCTGCGCGAGGACGACGTGACGTTCTCGTCCACCTACGTGCGTGCCTGCATCGACGCCGGCGACGTGCGGCAGGCGGCGGTCGCGCTGGGCCGGGAGCACCGGCTGGACGGCATCGTGGTCCGCGGCGACGGCCGCGGCCGCGAGTTGGGCTACCCGACAGCGAACCTGAAGACCGAGCCGCACGCGGCGATCCCGGCGGACGGGATCTACGCCGGCCGGGTGGTGCTGGCCGGCAAGCGGCTGGCGTCGGCGATCTCGGTCGGCACCAACCCGACGTTCGAGGGCCGCGAGCGCCGGGTCGAGGCCTACATCCTCGACTTCGACGACGACATCTACGGGGAGGAGATAGGCGTGGAGTTCACCGCCCGGATCCGCGGCCAGGAGCGGTACGACCGGCTGGAGGAGCTGATCGAGCAGATCGGCCGGGACGTCGAGCGCACCCGGGAGCTGGTGCGCTGACCGCGGCTGAGCCTGAGCTGAGTCACCGGAATTTCTGTCGCACCCCTCGGTTAGGCTGAATTACAGCCGAAACCGTCCGTCTCTGACCCCGAGGACTGCCATGGCCGTACCGGCGACCTCCTCCTCCGACACCTCGTCGGCGACCCCGTCCGTCAGCCCGCCTGACCAGGGCCTCGACCGGGGAGTACTGCTGGTCGCGTCAGTCGTGGTGCTCGGCGCGATCATGTCCATTCTCGACGTGACCGTGGTCAACGTCGCGATCAAGACGCTCGCCGTCGACTTCAACACCACGCTGTCGACGATCCAGTGGGTGGCCACCGGGTACACGCTGGCGCTGGCCACGGTGATCCCGCTCACCGGCTGGGGTGCTGACCGGTTCGGTACGAAACGGCTGTACATCACCTCGGTCGTGCTGTTCGTGCTCGGCTCCGCGCTCGCCGGCACCGCGTGGAATTCCGGCTCGCTGATCTTCTTCCGGGTGCTGCAGGGCCTCGGCGGCGGCATGCTGATGCCGGTCGGCATGACGATCCTGACCCGGGCCGCCGGCCCGCAGCGGGTCGGCCGGGTGATGGCGATCATCGGCGTGCCCATGCTGCTCGGCCCGATCTTCGGCCCGATCCTCGGCGGTTGGCTGGTCGACGACTTCTCCTGGCGCTGGATCTTCTACATCAACCTGCCGATCGGCCTGCTCGCGCTGATCATGTCGCTGCGCATCCTGCCGCGCGACGTGCCCGCGCCCAACCACCGGCTCGACCTGCTTGGCCTGGTGCTGCTCTCGCCCAGCCTGGCGGCACTGATCTACGGGCTGGCGCAGTCCAGTTCGTCCGGTGGCTTCGGGGCGACCAAGGCATGGCTGCCGGCGCTGGCGGGCGCGATGCTGCTGGCTGCCTTCATCCGGCACGCGCTGCGCACCACGGACGCGCTGATCGACCTGCGGCTGTTCCTGAACCGGACGTTCACGGCGTCCACCCTCACGCTCATTCTGATGATCATCTCGGTGTTCGGCGGGATGCTGCTGCTGCCGCTGTACCTGCAGGTGGTCCGCGGTGAGTCGGCGCTGCACACCGGCCTGCTGATGGCCCCGCAGGGCTTCGGCGCGATGCTGGCGATGCCGATCGCCGGCCGGCTGACCGACCGCACCGGTGTCGGCCGGATCGCGCCGCCCGGCCTGGCCGTGGTCGCGCTGTCCTTCCTCGGGCTGACGCAGCTGCAGGCCGACACCTCGTACTGGTGGCTGGGTGTGCTGCTGTTCGTGATGGGCGTGGGCATGGGCTTCACGATGATGCCGACGTTCTCCGGGGCCATGCAGACGCTGCGCCGGGCCAGCATCGCCCGGGCCAGCACCTCGCTGAACATCACCCAGCAGGTCGGCGCGTCGATCGGCACCGCGGTGATGAGCGTGCTGTTGACGTCGGCCATCAAGAGCCGGATCCCGGGCGCGTCCGGCGGTCTGAACAGCACCGCCGGCCTGGCACCGGACGCGCGGGCCAAGATTTCGCCACTGCTGGCGGACGCGTTCGGCTCCACGTTCTGGTGGGCGCTGGCACTGGTCGTGATCGCGTTCGTGGTGGCGCTGGTGCTGCTGCCGAAGAACAAGCCCGAGCCGGTCGAGGATGACGACGACCCGGCCGCGGCCGCCGAGGTCGCGGGGGCGATGCTGGGCTGAGCCGGCGTGGCCGGGGTGGCGGTTCGCCTCCGCCCCGGCCCGGCTGGTAGCCTCGACTGCGCGCCGGGGTGACTCGGCGGTGTGAAGGCTGCCTTCGTGACGCGGACCGGGGGCCACACAGGAGCTAGAGGAGAATCGTGGCGCTCGCGAGCGACGTCAAGCAGAAGATCATGACCGACTATGCGACGGTCGAGGGCGACACCGGCTCTCCCGAAGTGCAGGTCGCGATGCTGTCCCGCCGCATCTCGGACCTCACCGAGCACCTGCGGACCCATAAGCACGACCATCACAGCCGGCGGGGTCTGCTGCTGCTGGTCGGCCGTCGCCGCCGCCTGCTGCAGTACCTGGCCAGAACCGACATCAACCGCTACCGGTCGCTGATCGAGCGACTCGGCCTGCGCCGGTAACGACCGAGGGAGCGGCCCGCGCCGCTCCCTCTCTCGTATGGCGGGCCGCCGGCCCGTACGACGAGAAAGACGCCGCGTGGCGTGGCCGCGCGACCCTCCGGATGGCAGCCGCCGTCCGGGGACAGGTTCCGAGCCGGAGCGCTCGGCGCCGCGAGGACCGCCGGCCGGTCCTCGGTAGTAGCCCCCGGGCTCCATCGCGGACCCGGGCGCTTCGATCGAAGACCGGCAGCACGGCCCGCTGCGTCGCCCCCGGCTCAGGACGACGCAGAAAGGGACATCGTGTCCGAAAACACAATCCATGAGGCCACCGCGACGATCGACAACGGTCAATTCGGTAGCCGCACGGTCCGGTTCGAGACCGGGCGGTTGGCCCGGCTCGCGGCCGGCTCCGCGGTCGCGTACCTCGGCGACACCGTCGTGCTCGCCGCCACCACCGCGTCGAAGGCGCCGAAGGAGCAGTTCGACTTCTTCCCGCTGACCATCGACGTCGAGGAGCGGATGTACGCGGCCGGCCGGATCCCCGGCTCGTTCTTCCGCCGCGAGGGCCGGCCCAGCGAGGACGCGATCCTCACCTGCCGGCTGACCGACCGGCCGCTGCGCCCGTCCTTCGTCAAGGGCCTGCGCAACGAGGTGCAGGTGGTCTGCACGATCATGTCGCTGGAGCCGGAGCACCTGTACGACGTGCTGGCGATCAACGCCGCGTCGATGTCCACCCAGCTGGCCGGGCTGCCGTTCAGCGGCCCGATCGGGGCCACCCGGGTGGCGCTGATCGAGGGGCACTGGGTCGCCTTCCCGACCCACCCCGAGCTGGAGCGGGCCACCTTCGACATGGTCGTCGCCGGCCGCGTGGTGGGCGACCCGGCGGACGAGAACGCCGAGGTCGCGATCATGATGGTCGAGGCCGAGGCGACCGTGCACACGATCGAACTGGTCCGCAACGGCGGTACCGCGCCGACCGAGGAGGTCGTCGCGGCCGGCCTGGAGGCGTCCAAGACGACCATCCGGGCGCTGTGCGCCGCGCAGAGCGCGGTCGCGGCGCAGGCCGCCAAGCCGACCGGCGAGTTCCCGGTCTTCCCCGAGTACGGCGAGGACGTGCTGGCCGCGCTGACCGCCAGCCCGCTGGCCGGCGAGCTGGGCCAGGCGCTCACCATCGGCGCCAAGCAGGAGCGCGAGGCCGAGCTGGACCGGATCAAGAAGGCCGCCGTGGAGCAGCTGTCCGGTGACTTCGCCGGCCGGGAGAAGGAGATCAGCGGCGCCTTCCGGGCGCTCACCAAGAAGCTGATCCGGCAGCGCATCCTGCGCGACAAGGTGCGCATCGACGGCCGCGGCGTGACCGACATCCGGCAGCTGTCCGCCGAGGTCGACGTGCTGCCCCGGGTGCACGGCTCGGCCCTGTTCGAGCGGGGCGAGACGCAGATCCTGGGCGTCACCACGCTGAACATGCTGGGCATGGAGCAGAAGCTGGACACGCTCTCGCCGGAGAAGTCCAAGCGCTACATGCACAACTACAACATGCCGCCGTACTCGACCGGTGAGACCGGCCGGGTCGGCTCGCCGAAGCGGCGCGAGATCGGGCACGGCGCGCTGGCCGAGCGGGCGCTGCTGCCGGTGCTGCCGGCCCGCGAGGAGTTCCCGTACGCGATCCGCCAGGTCTCCGAGGCGCTCAGCTCCAACGGCTCGACCTCGATGGGCTCGGTCTGCGCCAGCACGATGGCGCTGCTGAACGCGGGCGTGCCGCTGCGCGCGCCGGTCGCCGGCATCGCGATGGGCCTGATCAGCGACGAGGTCGAGGGCAAGACCGAGTACGTCGCGCTGACCGACATCCTCGGCGCCGAGGATGCCTACGGCGACATGGACTTCAAGGTCGCCGGCACCAAGGAGTTCGTCACCGCGCTGCAGCTGGACACCAAGCTGGACGGCATCCCGTCCGACGTGCTGGCCGCCGCGCTCACCCAGGCCCGGGACGCCCGGCTCTACATCCTGGACGTGATGAACGAGGCCATCGACGCGCCGGACGAGATGAGCCCGTACGCGCCGCGGGTCACCACGCTCACCATCCCGGTCGACAAGATCGGCGAGGTGATCGGCCCGAAGGGCAAGGTCATCAACGCGATCCAGGACGAGACCGGCGCCGAGATCAGCATCGAGGACGACGGCACGATCTACGTCGGTGCCGCCGACGGCCCGTCCGCGCAGGCCGCGGTGGACCGGATCAACGCGATCGCCAACCCGCAGCTGCCGAAGGTGGGGGAGCGGTTCCTCGGCACGGTGGTCAAGACCGCCGCGTTCGGCGCGTTCGTCTCGCTGCTGCCCGGCCGGGACGGGCTGGTGCACATCAGCAAGCTCGGCAACGGCAAGCGGATCGGCAAGGTCGAGGACGTCGTGAAGGTCGGCGACAAGCTCCAGGTCGAGATCACCGACATCGACGCGCGCGGCAAGATCAGCCTGGTGCCGGTCCGCGAGGAGGCCGCCGCGGCGGCAGCCCCGGCCCCGGCCCCGGCGACGGCGGGCGCGGACCGCTAGTGGCAGCCAACCGCCCGCCCGCGCTCCAGCGGGCGGGCACCACCCGCGTCCTGGCCCGGGACGCCTCCGGCGGCTCGGTGCGCCGCACCGTGCTGCAGAACGGGCTGCGGGTGGTCACCGAGACCATGCCCGGCATGCGGTCGACCGCGTTCGGCGTCTGGGTCGGGGTGGGTTCCCGGGACGAGACGCCGGCGCTGGCCGGCGCCTCGCACTTCCTCGAGCACCTGCTGTTCAAGGGCACCCGGCAGCGCTCCGGGCTGGAGATCTCGGCGGCGATGGACGCGGTCGGCGGCGAGCTGAACGCGTTCACCTCCAAGGAGCACACCTGCTACTACGCGCACGTGCTGGCCGACGACCTCCCGCTGGCCGCCGACCTGGTCTGTGACGTGGTCACCAGCGCCACGCTGGCCGCCGAGGACGTGGAGAGCGAGCGCGGCGTGATCCTGGAGGAGATCGCCATGCGCGACGACGATCCCTCCGACGCGGTGCACGACGTGTTCGGTGAGGCGCTGTTCGGCGACACGGCGCTGGGCCGGCCGGTGGTCGGCACGGTCGAGTCGATCGAGTCGATGCGCCGCGACCAGGTCGCCGGCTATTACAAGCGGCGGTACCGGCCGGAGTCGATGGTGGTGTCCGCGGCCGGTCAGTTGGAGCACCGCACCGTGCTCCGGCTGGTCCGGGCCACGTTCGGCGGGCTCACCGGCGGCGAGGGGGAGACCGCCACGCCGCAGCTGCCGCGGTCCGGCGGCAAGGCGCCGCGCAAGCCGGCCCGGACGGTGGCCACCATCCGCCGGCCGACCGAGCAGGCGAACCTGGTGCTCGGCACGTTCGGGCTGTCCCGGCACGACGAGCGCCGGTACGCGCTGGGCGTGCTGAACAGCGCGCTCGGCGGCGGCATGAGCTCCCGGCTGTTCCAGGAGGTGCGCGAGCAGCGCGGCCTGGCGTACTCGGTCTACTCGTTCACCACGCAGTACGCCGGGGCCGGCACGATCGGCGTGTCCGCCGGCTGCCACCCGGCCAAGGTGCACGAGCTGCTGGACGTGGTCCGCGAGCAGCTGCAGCTGGTGGCCGACCGCGGGCTGACCGACGTGGAGGTGTCCCGGGGCAAGGGCCAGGTGCGCGGCGGGATGGTGCTCGGGCTGGAGGACACCGGCTCGCGGATGAGCCGGATCGGCAAGGGCGAGCTGGCCTACGGCGAGGTCGTCGAGGTGGACGAGATGCTGGCCCGGGTCGACGCGGTCACCCCGGACGACGTCCGCGAGCTGGCCGCCCAGCTGCTCACCGGCCCGCAGTGCCTGGCCGTGGTCGGCCCGTTCGACGATGGCGATTTCGACCTGTCCTAGCCTCTGTCATCGGCGCCGTGGGCGCCGAACGGAAGCGAGCGTTGGGTGGTGGATGCGGTGAGCGAGGCGAGCCAGCCGGCCCCGGCGGCCGGGCCTGCCCCGGGCGGCTCCGCTCCGGGCGGCCCGGCTCCGGCCGGGCCGGCTCCGGGCGGCCCCGCTCCGGGTGGCCCCGCCCCGGGCGGGATGCCGACCGGGCCGGTGCGGTCCGGGTCCGAGCCGCTGCGGGTGGGCGTACTGGGCGCCCGCGGCCGGATGGGCGCCGAGACCTGCCGGGCCGTCGACGCGGCCGACGACATGGATCTGGTCGCCATGGTGGACTCCGGCGACTGGCTGTTCAGCGTGGCCGACGCGGGCGCCCAGGTGGTGGTCGACTTCACCCATCCCGATGTGGTCCTGGACAACATCCGCTGGTGTATCGACGAAGGCATCCACTGTGTGGTGGGTACCACCGGGTTCGATGACGAGAAGATCGCGACCGTTCGCGGCTGGACCGAGAAGGCGTCCGAGGTGGGCGTCATCCTGGCCCCGAACTTCGCGATCGGCGCGGTGTTGAGCATGCAGTTCGCTCAGGTCGCCGCGCGGTTCTTCGAGTCGGTCGAGATCGTCGAGCTGCACCATCCGGGGAAGGTGGACGCACCCAGCGGCACGGCCACCCGGACCGCCCGGCTGGTCGCCCAGGCCCGCCGCCGCGCCGGCCTCGACCCGGCCCCGGACGCGACCACCACCAGCATGGACGGCGCCCGGGGCGCCTCGGTGGACGGGGTGCCGGTGCACTCGATCCGGCTCGCCGGCCTGGTCGCCCACCAGGAGGTGCTGCTCGGCACGGCCGGGGAGACGCTGTCGATCCGGCACGACTCGCTGGACCGCGTCTCGTTCATGCCCGGTGTGCTGCTCGCGGTGCGGTCCGTGCCGTCCCGTCCCGGCCTCACCGTGGGCCTTGAGTCACTGCTCGGCCTTTGATTCCCCGGCAGGGTAATTGGCTATTCAGTGCTTTTCCGTGCCCGCCCGGCCGACTAGTCGGAAAACTACCGGCATTTTCACAGGTTACTTCCAGACCATGCCTATCTGTCCCCTCACTCATAGGGCCTATATGATAGAGGCGAAGATTACGTAGAGTGATACCAGTTGGTGACTGTCCGCGTTGACCCGTGGGAGGGAGAGAGGCCATGACCGAGCCCTTCTCGGCCGACCGGCCAGCCGCCGGTAGCAGGCACGCGATCCTGGTCGACGTCGGCTACCTGTACGCCGCCGTCGGCCTCCTGGTTCTAGGAACGACGTCGCGGCGGGCGTTCCGGGTTGCTGCCGACGGCTTCATTACCGCACTGATCGAACGGGCCGCCAAGCGGGTGCCCGGTGAATTGCTCCGGATGTACTGGTATGACGCCGCTCGTGACCGGGTGCCGACCGTGGAGCAACGCCAGATCGCCGCCCTGCCGCACGTGAAGGTGCGGCTCGGCAACCTGAACGCGGCCGGCCAGCAGAAGGGCGTCGACGCCCAGATCCGGCAGGACCTCGAGGTGCTCGCCCGGCACCGCGCGGTCTCCGACGTGGTGCTGATCGCCGGCGATGAGGACATGCTGTCCGCGGTCGAGGCCGCGCAGGCATTCGGCGTCCGGGTGCACGTGTGGGGCGTCGAGCCGCCCTACGGGGTCAACCAGGCCGAGCGGCTGGTCTGGGAAGCCGACACCGTCGACGAGCTGGACGCCGAGTCGTGCCGGCTCTACGTGGCCGCCGAACCCGGCTTCACCGCCTCGTCCCGGCCGGCGCCGTCCTCGTCGTTCGAGAGCGCCGCTGCCGCGTCCGACCACGGCACCGGCTCGGCGGCGCCGCCCGGCACGCCGAGCAGTGGCCGGCCGATCGTGCCGACGCCGGCGAACGTGTTCGCGCCGCGCCGCCCGTCCCCGCCACCCGGCCGGCTCGGCCCCGACCGGCGGACGATGGAGGAGATCGGCGAGCACATCGCCGGCAAATGGCTGGTCACCCGTGGCCGCGACAACGTGGCCGATCTGCTGCCCGGGCCGGTGCTGCCGACCGTCATCGACAAGGAGTTGCTGGTCGAGGCGGAGCAGCACCTCAACCGCTCACTGCGTCCGTTCGAAGACGCCCGGCGCGCGCTGCGGGACGGCTTCTGGGCCCGGCTGCACCGCGAGTTCGGGCTGACCACCGGGGTCTCCGGCGCGACGCCGCCGAGCGGGGTTCCGCCGGTGCCGTCCGCCCCGGCCAGCCCACCCGCCGCGTCCACCGCGTCCACCGCGTCCACCGCGTCCAACTCGTCCAGCCCGCCCAGCCCGGCCACCTCGGCCAGCCCGTCCGCCGACCCGCCGGCCAGCTAGCGCGCCCCTCGAACGGCTCCAGCCCACGGCGGCCCCCGGCCGCGGCGGGCGGCGGCCCACCCGGCCGGCTTCCGCTTGAGCGGCCGGCGGGCCGGTGGCCGACGCGCCAGCGGGCCGGGCTCAGCTCAGCGGCCGGCGGGCCGGTGGCCGACCGCCGGCCGCGCCAGCGGGCCGGGCTCAGGCCAGCGCGGGGTGGTCGCGCCACGCCGGCATGCCGCGCATGTAGTCCCTGGTGGCGACCTCGGCGGCCGGTCGGTCCAGGCCGTCCTGCCGCATCGACCACTGCACCATCCGCTCGAACCGCTCCTCGAACGGTTCCAGCGTGCCGTCCGGGGCGCAGTGGCGGCACAGCGCGCCCTCGGGGTGGCCGGGCGCGTGATCTCCGGCGGTGCGCAGCGGCATGCCGCAACTCTCGCAGGTCGACGCTGTCATGATCGTTCTCCTTCGGCTCTCGTGGGGATGTTCCGGCGGCGCGGTCTGGGCCGGTCCGGCTGGCCGGCCGCGGGTGGGTCGGTGGTGGGTGGGTCGGTTGCCCGCGGGTCGGTCGCCGGCCCGCTGCCGGTCAGGCTGCCCGCCTGGCTGCCCGCTGCCTGGCTGCCGGTCGCCGGCGGGTCGGCGGCGGCCAGCAGCGCGCGCAGGCCGCGGACCAGCGCGGACCGGTCGCCGGGACGCATCCCGGCGATCGCCCGGGTCAGGTCGTCCGGGCCGAGCACTTGCGGGTGCGCCCGGACCCGGGCCTGACCGTCCGCGGTCAGCCAGACGAAGACCCGGCGCCGGTCGCGGTCGTCCCGCATCCGGGAGACCAGGCCCTTGGTTTCCAGCCGGTCGACCAGTTCGCTCACCGTCGGCTTGCTCAGGCCCAGGTGCTCGGCCTGCTCGCCGACGGTCAGCGGCCCGGACGCGGCCAGGTGCCGGAGCACGCCGAGCATCCGCGGGGTGACGTCGGCCCCGTTCTGCCCGCGCGTCGGCGCCTTGAACCGGCGGTACACGGCCGGGTAGAGCTGGCCGACCTCGTCCGCCACCTCGCGCGCCGACCGCTGCTCCGCCACCGTTCCACATTTCGTTCGGACCGAACTATCAGGACCGAACGAAATGGTGCCGGGCGCGGCGCCCGCCGTCAAGCGCCGAGCCGTGGTGGCACGATGGCGGAGATGGGGAGCGAAACCGACGCGCTGCGGCGGCTGCTGGACGTCGCGCTCGCGCTCGGCGCGGAGCGGCGGACCGAGGCCGTGCTGCGGGTGATCCTGGACGCGGCGCGGGACCTCGCGCATGCCCGGTACGCGGCGCTCGGGGTGCCGGACGGGGCCGGTGGGTTCAGCCTGTTCCTCACCGCCGGCGTGGACGCCGCGACCTGGTCCCGGATCGGCGCGCTGCCGCGCACGCACGGGCTGCTCGGCGCGCTGCTGGACGACGCGGCGGCGATCCGGCTGCACGACATCCGCGACGACGAGCGGTTCGTCGGCTGGCCGGCGCCGCACCCGGAGTTGCGGTCGTTCCTCGGCGTGCCGATCGTGGCCGGCGGCGAGGTGCTGGCCGAGCTGTTCCTGGCCGAGCGGCGGGACGGCGGCGACTTCACCGAGGCCGACCAGCGACTGGTGGAGACGCTGGCCGCACACGCCGCGCTGGCCGTGGTGAACGCGCAGCGCAACGAGCGGGCGCGCGAGCTGTCGGTGGCCCAGGAACGCGCCCGGCTGGCCCGCGACCTGCACGATTCGCTCACCCAGACGCTGTTCAGCCTCTCCCTGGCGGCCGAGAGCGCGGTCGCGGTGGCCGGCCCGGCACCCGGCTCGGCGCTGGCCGGGCAGCTGGACCGGCTGCGCGAGCTGGCCGCCTCCGCGCTGGCCGAGATGCGCTCACTGGTCGAGACGCTGCGGCCGGCTGACCTGGACGCCGACGGGCTGGCCGGCGCGCTGCGCAAGCGCGTCGAGCTGCTGCGCCGGGTGCATCATGTGCCACTCACGCTGACCGTCCGCGGGCAGGCCCGGCTGCGCGACCACACGCTGGCGGCGGAGGTGTTCCGGGTGGCCACCGAGGCGCTGTCGAACGCGCTGCAGCACGCCACCGCCCACCGGATCACCGTCAACCTCGACACCGGCGGCGACATGGTGCGGCTGGTGGTGGCCGACGACGGCGTCGGGTTCGACCTGGCCGCGGTCCGGCGCAGCTCACGCCGGCTCGGGCTCATCTCGATGCGCGAGCGGGCCGAGGCGCTCGGTGGGGTGCTGCACGTGGACACCGCGCCCGGCGCCGGCACCCGGCTGACGCTGGAGGTGCCCGCTGACTGCTGACGTGCCGCCGCCGGCGGCCCGGCCGGTACCGATCCGGCTGCTGCTGGTCGACGACCATGAGCTGGTCCGGGCCGGGCTGCGCACCTTCCTCGGGCTGCAGCCGGACATGGAGGTGGTGGGCGAGGCCGGCTCGGCCGAGCAGGCGCTGGCACTGGTGCCCAGCCTCGCCCCGGACGTGGTGCTGCTGGACCTGGTGCTACCCGGGATGTCCGGGGTGGAGGCGGTGCGCCGGCTGCGCGCCGCCCACCCGGACGTGAAGGTGCTGGTGCTGACCAGCTTCGCCGGCGAGGACGCGGTGCTGCCGGCGATCCGGGCCGGTGCGGCCGGCTACCTGCTCAAGGACGTCGGCCCGGGTGAGCTGGCCGAGGCGCTGCGGGTGGTGCACCGCGGCGGCGCACCGCTGCACCCGTCGGTGGCCGCGACCGTGATGCACAGCGTCGCCGGCCCGGCGCGTGACCCGCTCACCCCGCGTGAGCACGAGGTGCTCCGACTGGTCGCCCGCGGCCTGTCCAACCGGCTGATCGCGCGTGAGCTGGCGCTGTCGGAGAAGACCGTCAAGGCGCACCTCAGCGCCA
>JBBWZH010000040.1:0-9640 GCA_039648995.1 Mycobacteriales bacterium | reverse complement strand
GCATGGCGACCTCCTCCTCAAGGAAGGAGACTTGAGTCGTGAGGTCGTGGACCTCCTTCTCGTACCTGGAGGCACGGACCTCCGCGTCGTCCCTCTCAGCGGCCACGATCACCCACCTCCCGCAAGACTTCGGCGGTCAAGTCACCCTACACAGAGCATCGGTCAGTCGGCGCATTCCGGTGGCCCGCCGTAACACGAACATCACCCACCCGACCGCCTGTCAGCCCGCCCGGGGCCCCCACCTACCCTGGTGGCGGACGGGTGGACGGGGCCTCGGGAGAGGGGGCGGCAGGTGTGGCGGAGCCGCTTCGGGTCTGGGTAGACCAGGATCTCTGCACTGGAGACGGCCTCTGCGTGCAATACGCGCCCGAGGTCTTCGAGTTCGACGTGGACGGGTTGGCCTACGTCAAGGACGCCGACGGCGAGTTGCGCACGCTCGCCGGGTCGGTCGTGCCGGTGCCGGCGCACCTGCGGCTGGACGTGCTGGACTCGGCCAAGGAATGCCCGGGTGACTGCATCCACGTCGAGCGTGTCGACGACGGCTCGGCGGTCGCCGGGCCCGGTGCCGACTGAGCCCGCGCGGCCGCCCGCGGCACCCTCCCCTGTCGCACTGACCAGGGCGGACAGTGGCCGTACGGGTGTCGTCGTGATCATGGCTGGTCGTCCCCGGTGACCGCGGCCGCCTTGGCCGGGCGCCGTTGCCGGGCCGGCGGCACCACCCCGTCGGCCAGCCGGCGGGCGGAGACCAGGAACGCCGTGTGCCCGATCATCCGGTGCTCCGGCCGCACCGCCAGGCCCACCACGTGCCAGGGCCGCAGCAGCGTCTCCCAGGCGGCGGGCTCGGTGAACGTGCCGTGCTCGCGCACCGCCTCCACCAGCCGGGACAGCTGGGTGGTGGTGGCCACGTAGCCGATCAGCACGCCGCCGGGCCGCAGCGCCGCCGAGACCGTGTCGAGCACCTCCCAGGGCGCCAGCATGTCGAGGATGGCGCGGTCGACGTCGGGGCCGTCGGTCGGCGGCTTGTGCTCGGCCACGTCGCCGACGACCAGCGCCCAACCCGGCGGCTCAATTCCGAAGAACTTCGTTACGTTGGCCCGGGCGACGGCGGCGAAATCGTCCCTGCGCTCGTACGAGGTGACCCGGCCCGACTCGCCGACCGCGCGCAGCAGCGAGCAGGTCAGCGCGCCCGAGCCGGCCCCGGCCTCCAGCACGTGGGCGCCGGGGAAGACGTCCCCCATCGAGACGATCTGAGCCGCGTCCTTCGGGTAGATCACGGCGGCGCCGCGCGGCATGGCCAGCACATAGTCGGCCAGCAGCGGGCGCAGCGCGAGGTACTGGGTGCCGGAGGTGGCGTTCACCACGATGCCCTCGGGCCGGCCGATCAGGTCGTCGTGGGCGACCGCGCCGCGGTGCGTGTGGAAGGCCTTGCCGGGTTCCAGCAGGACCGTGTGCAGCCGGCCCTTGGGGTCGGTGAGCTGCACCCGGTCGCCGGCCCGGAACGGGCCGGTGCGACGTCCCTGGGTCATGAGGTGGCTTCCGGAGTGAGCATCGCGGCGAGCGTCAGCGAGTGAGGAGCGGAGCGCAGGAGGCCGCCGGGGTACACGGTCACGCCGGCGACCCCGACGGCAGCCGGCCCTGCTGCAGCACCCGGGCCACGTCGACGGCGGCCAGCACGCCCACGATGCCGCCGTCGCGGCCGACCACCAGGTACTCCGAGGCCGGCAGTTGGCGCAGCGCGGCCAGCAGCTGTTCGCCGGTGAGCGAGTCGGTCAGGGTCAGGCCGGGCTCGACCGGGCGGGCAACGTCGGCCACCGGCGTCCACGGCCGGCGCGCCTCCGGCACCGCCATCACGTGCGCCTCGGACACCACCGCGCGGGGCCGGCTGGTCGAGTCGACCACGACCAGCGCGCGGGTGCCGGTCTGCCAGGCCCGGCGCAGTGCCTCGGCGATCGGCAGGTCGGGCGGGACCTGCAGCGCCGGCCGGATCAGCTGGGCCAGCCGCAGCCCGGGCAGCCGGCTCGTCACGGTGGCCGCGGTCAGCGACTGGGATGCGCCGATCCAGATGAACGTGGCCAGCAGCACGGCCAGCGCCAGGTTGCCGAACGCCAGCCCCTCCTCCGGCCGGATCATGATCGCGCCGAGCAGCAGCACCAGGCCGGCCACGCCGCGGCCGCCCCAGGCCGCCGCGCGGGTGCCGGTGAGGCGCGAGCGTGACTTCCACCACACGGCGGCCCGGAGCAGCCGGCCGCCGTCGAGCGGGAGGCCGGGCAGCAGGTTGAAGACCGCGACGGCCAGGTTGCTCCAGATCAGCAGCGACAGCACCACCCACGCGACGGTGCCTTCTTCGGCCAGCGGCAGCAGGCAGCCGCCGAGCCCGGCCAGGGCGAGCGAGACCAGTGGGCCGGCGACCGCGACCAGGTATTCCTCGGCCGGCCGCTGTGGCTCCTTCTCGATTTCCGACACCCCGCCGAGCAGGAAGATCACGACCCGCCGGACCGGGGTGCCGAGGGCAAGGCTGACCGCGGTGTGGCCCAGTTCGTGCGCCAGCAGCGAGAGCGCCAGCAGGACAGCGAAGCCGAACGAGACCGCGTAGGCGCCGGCCTGACTGATGTTGTTCACATTCTTGACCACCACGTCGGAGTAGCTGACTGTGATGATCACGGCGACGATCAGCCACGACGGAGCGAAGAACAGCGGCACCCCGAAAAACCGGCCGACCGGCAGCCCCGCGCTCTGCGCGCGCCCGGGCTGCTGCGGGCCGCCCTGCCCCTGCGCCGACATGGTTTGATGCTACGTGGGTGGGGTTACCTGGAGCCCAGGGGGCAGCGGGTTTGCGCCGCGTGACCTACCGTGAAGACGTGACCCGTTCCGGACGACCGCCGGAGCCGTCCGAGGTGCCTCCGCCATGGGGCGAGTCTCGGCCGGCCGATGAGCCGCCCGGGCCCCCCAACGGCGGATTTCCGGCCTTCGCGGCCGACGACGACCACTACGCGTACGAAGATGATCACCGTGCGGTGAACGGCTATGGGGTCCCGTACGAGGACGTCGACAACGACTGGTCGGCCGACTACCGGCCTCCGGCCGCCCACCCGGCGCCGCGACACGCCGACAGCGGACCCGGCTACCCGCCGGCCGCCGGTCCGTACGCCACCGGGGGCGGGCGCCCGGCCGGCGAGACCCACCGCGGCGGCCCGCCGCCCGAGCCGGTGGGCGGCCCGCCGTACCGCGTGAACGGCAGCGGCTACCCGTCCCACGACGATCCGCCCCACCCGGGCCCGAACGGCAACGGCTACCCACCCGGGGCTCCGTACGGCGGCGGCTACGAACCCGACGGCGGCCCGCCCCGCGCCGACGGTCGCGGCTACCCGCCCGGGGCGCCGTACGGCGTGAACGGTGGGCAGGGCGGCTACCCGCCCGGCGGGAACGGCAGCGGGCCTGAGCCGGCCGGCGGTTACGCGCCTGGTACGTCGTATGCCATGAACGGCGGCCAGGGCGGTTACCCGGCCGGCGCGCCGTACGGGGTCGACGGCGGGCCGGGCGAGTCGGATGGCGGATACCCGCCCGGCGCTCCCTACGGCGTGAACGGCAGCGGGCCGGAGCCGGGCGGTCCGTCGCATGGTGCGGGCGGCGGCTACGGCTCGGCCGCGCCGTACGACGGCGGGCACCGGGCGCACGAGGCGGCCGGCGAACCGCCCCGGGGCGGTGCGAACGGCGACGGCCAGGGTGGCTACGGGCCGGGCACGCCGTACGGGGTGAACGGCAGCGGACAACGCGGCCACCAGCCTGGGCCGCCGTACGGGGAGGCCGGGAGCGCGCTGCCGGCGGTCGGGCCGGGTGGCGCGGGCTTCCCCGCGTACGGGGCCGAGCCGGGTGGTCCGGGCGGGCTGCGGCCGCGCGGCGTGAACGGTCACGGCCCGCGCACGTACGAGCCGCAGCCGCCGCCGGTGAACGGCACCGGGCTGGTGGAGACGGACTCCCGGTACGCCGGCCCGAAGAGCACCGGGCATCTGGTGTACGAGGCGGAGGCGGGGCAGTCGGCGCTGGACGGGCAGTCGGTGCCGGCCTACCCGGTGCTGCCGGAGACCTCGCGGTCCGGCCGTGGTCCGGCCGACCCGCTGGCCGCGCGCTCGCAGACGATCTACCCGGCCTACCCGGACGCGCCGCCGCAGCCACTGGCGCAGCCGACCTACGAGCCGCGGGTGGACGAGGCCACCGAGGTGCTGCGCCGGTACGTGCCGGCGAACGAGCTGCTGACCCGGGAGACCGAGGCCGGCAACGCCCGCCCGCGGTCCCGCAAGCACCCGACGCGGGCCATCGCGCGCCGCCGGGCCCGCCGCCGGCGCGCTCTGGAGTGGCCGTTCCTCGTCGCGTTCGCGCTGGTCGCGGCGTTCCTGATCCGCACGTTCGCGATCCAGACGTTCTACATCCCGTCCGGCTCGATGCACGAGACCCTGCTTGAGGGCGACCGGGTGCTGGTCAACAAGGTCGGCTACCACCTGCACGAGGTGCACCGGGGCGACGTCGTCGTGTTCCGCCGGCCGCCGGACTTCCAGGTGGACGACGACGACCTGATCAAGCGGGTGGTCGCGCTGCCCGGCGAGACCGTGCAGGGCAAGGGCCGCAAGGTGCTGGTCAACGGCAAGGCGCTGAACGAGCCGTACGTCGAACCGGCCTGCAAGGGCACCGACGACTTCCGGCCGGTGACGGTGCCGGCGGGGAAGCTCTGGGTGATGGGCGACAACCGGTGCGACTCCAGCGACAGCCGGGTGTTCGGGCCGATCGACCGGACGCTGGTGGTCGGCCGGGCCTTCGTGCTGGCGTGGCCACCGGGCCGGGTCTCCTGGCTCTAGCGGCGTCGAGCCGGCCGGGCGTGCCGGCGCCGTTTCTGTCCGACCGCCGGCTTAGGCTCACCGGTATGACCACCGCGACGACCGTCCCGGCGACCGCACCGCCGGGTGACGGGCCCGGCGGGCCGGTAGACCTGCCGGCGCCGGTGGTCGGTTCGCTGTCGCCGTCCCGGGCGGCGGATTTCAAGACCTGCCCGCTGCTGTACCGGTTCCGCAGCATCGACCGCATCCCGCAGCTGCCCACCCGCGACAAGGTCCGCGGCACGGTGGTGCACGCGGTGCTCGACCGGCTGTTCGACCTGCCCGCGGCCGGCCGCACGCTCCCGGCCGCGGCCGAGCTGGTCGAGCCGGAGTGGTGGCGGCTGGCCGAGGCCGAGCCCGCGGTGGCCGAGCTGTTCGACGACGACCCGGACGGCACCGCGCTCGCCGGCTGGCTGGAGTCGGCGCGGGAGATGGTGGCCGGCTACTTCGCGCTGGAGGATCCGCGCCGGCTCGAACCGGCCGCCCGCGAGCAGCTGGTGCAGACCCTGCTGGACGGCGGCGTGCTGTTGCGTGGCTACGTCGACCGGCTGGACGTGGCGCCGACCGGCGAGGTCCGCGTGGTCGACTACAAGACCGGCGGTATCCCGCGGGAGGCGTTCGAGACGCACGCGCTGTTCCAGCTGAAGTTCTACGCGCTGGTGCTCTGGCGCACCCGCGGCGAGGTGCCGCGGCAGCTGCGCCTGATGTACCTCGGCGACCGGGACACGCTCACGTACGCCCCCGACGCGCAGGAGCTGGCCCGGTTCGAGCGCACGCTGCTGGCGATCTGGCGGGCGATCGAGCGGGCCAGCGAGACCGGCGACTTCCGGGCCAGCCCGAGCCGGCTCTGCGGCTGGTGCGATCACAAGCCGATCTGCCCCGCGCACGGCGGCACCCCACCGCCCTACCGCAGGCCCGAACCGCGGGGCGCCGGCTCGCTCGCGCCGGGCCCACCCGCCGACCCCGCCACCCCGGTCGACGGCCTGCCGGTGCCGGCCGGCGATATCGGGTCACGCACGGCTGGACGGTCCGTCGGCGGGCTGACGTCGCCTCAGCCAGAAGGTTGACGGAGGCTAGCCGGAGGGCTGACGACCAGGCCTGTTATGCCGATTAGCGTTGACCGCGGCAGTTGGGCACGGCGCCGAAAGTGCCCTAACAGGCATGAACCGGTTGGGTGGCTAGGCCCCGGGCACGGGGGCGGTCACCCCGACCGTTGGGATCGGGGTAACCCCCGAGTCGACTCGGGCGGATACCGGATGTACCAGGCCCCATCGGCCACCTACGGTGACCGCGACAGGGAATTTCAGGTCGTTCCGCCCCAGGGCAGCGCCTTAGCGGCCCCACAGCTCAGATCGCGTACGGTCCGCGGACGACCAGACGAGGGGAGAAGGTTTTAGTGACCACAACCGTGACCGGACCGGGCCGGCCGACGGCGGCGGCCCAAGCAGTGGACCTGCGAAAAGTCTACGGGTCCGGGCAGACCGAGGTGACCGCGCTGGCCGGGGTATCGGCCGACTTCACCGCCGGCGAGTTCACCGCCATCATGGGCCCGTCCGGGTCGGGCAAGTCCACGCTGATGCACTGCCTGGCCGGGCTGGATACGTTCAGCGGCGGCGAGGTCTACATCGGCGGTGACGCTCTGTCGACCATGTCTGACAAGAAGCTCACCGAGCTGCGCCGCGACAAGGTCGGCTTCGTGTTCCAGCAGTTCAATCTGCTGCCGACGCTCACCGCCGAGGAGAACATCACGCTGCCGCTGGCGATCGCCGGCCGCAAGCCCGACCGGGCCTGGTTCGACGCGGTGGTCTCGGCGGTCAGCCTGGGCAACCGGCTCAAGCACCGGCCGACCGAGCTGTCGGGCGGCCAGCAGCAGCGGGTGGCCTGCGCCCGGGCGCTGATCACCAGGCCGTCGGTGGTGTTCGCCGACGAGCCGACCGGCAACCTGGACTCGCACAGCAGCGCCGAGGTGCTCGACTTCCTCCGGCACTCGGTCAGCGACCTGGGCCAGACGGTGGTCATGGTCACGCACGAGCCGACGGCGGCCGCGTACTCCGACCGGGTGCTGTTCCTGGCCGACGGCCTGATCGTGGACGAGCTGCACGCGCCCACCGCCGACTCGGTGCTGGACCGGATGAAGAGCCTGGACGTCGCCGCGCAGGCCACGCCCACGGGTCAGCACGCCGCTCGGGTGGCGGGTGCCTGATGTTCCGCGCCACGGTCAAATCCCTACTCGCCCGCAAACTGCGGCTGCTGCTGTCGGCGCTGGCGATCGTGCTCGGCGTCTCGTTCGTGGCCGGCGCGTTCGTGCTCACCGACAGCCTCGGCCAGACCTTCGACGACCTGTTCACCACCGTCAGCAAGAACATCGCGGTGGAGGTGCGTGGCACCATCCAGTCCGACCTGGGCGGCGATAACGGCCCGAGCGACCAGGGCACCCGGCGGAACGTGCCGGCAACGACCCTGGACGCGGTGCGCAAGGTGGACGGGGTCGCCGAGGCGCAGGGCTCGATCTTCAGCAACGCGCTGGTGGTCGGCACCGACGGCAAGCCGGTCCGGAACAGCGGGGCCCCGAACATCGGCTCGAACTGGGTCGACTCCACGCTGCTGAGCCAGCAGCGGATCGTCGAGGGCAACCCCCCGCGCGGCCCGGACCAGATCGTCATGGACCCGGACTACGCGGAGCGGTCCGGCCACAAGATCGGTGACGAGGTCACCGTGCTGACCAGCATCGGGCAGGGCAAGTTCACGCTGGTCGGGCTCACCAAATATGCCGACGGCAAGAACTCGCTCGGCGGCGAGACGTACGTGATGTTCGACCTGCCGACCGCGCAGAAGGTGCTCGACATCCCAGGTGGGTTCACCGACGTCCAGGTCGCCGCCAAGGACGGGCTCAGCCAGCAGCAGCTGCGCGACCGGATCGCCGCCGCGCTGCCCAGCGGCGCCGAGGCGATCACCGGCCAGGCGTACGCGGACGAGCAGTCCAGCGACATCAAGAAGGGCCTCGGCTTCTTCAACACCTTCCTGCTGGTGTTCGCCGGCGTCGCGCTGTTCGTCGGCGCGTTCATCATCTTCAACACGTTCTCGATCCTGATCGCGCAGCGGACCAAGGAGCTCGCGCTGATGCGGGCGCTGGGGGCCAGCCGCCGCCAGATCACCCGGTCGGTGCTGGGCGAGTCGGTGGTGGTCGGGTTGATCGCGTCCGCGGTGGGGCTGCTCGCCGGCATCGGGGTCGCGCTCGGGCTCAAGGCGCTGTTCAACACGTTCGGCGCGGAGTTCCCACCCGGCCCGACGCTGGTGCTGCCGCGCACGATCATCGCCTCGTTCGCGGTGGGCGTGCTGGTCACCGCGGCTGCGGCGCTGATCCCCGCGCGGCGGGCGGCGAAGATCGCGCCGGTCGCCGCGATGCGGGACGCGGCCACCGCGGACCGGTCACTCACCCGGCAGACGATCGGCGGCCTGATCGTGCTGGCGCTCGGCGTGGTCTGCATGACGTTCGGCCTGACCGGGCACGGCCTGGCCATCCTCGGCGTCGGTACCGCGCTGGCGTTCCTCGGCGTGGCGCTGCTCTCGCCGCTGGTCAGCCGGCCGGTGAGCAGGCTGATCGGCGTGCTGTTCACCCGCCGCATCCCGGGCCGGCTGGGCCGGGAGAACGCGATGCGGAACCCGCGCCGGACCGCGTCCACCGCGGCCGCGCTGATGATCGGGCTGGCCCTGGTCAGCGCGGTCGGCGTGCTCGGCGCCTCGCTGAAGGGCTCGGTCCGCACGATCATCAATGGCGCCCTCGGCGCGGACTTCGTGCTCGACTCGGACACCTCGGGGATCTCCGAGGCGACGATGTCGGCGCTGCGTTCGCAGCAGGGCGTGACCCAGGTGGACGGGCTGCGATTCGACTCGGTCAAGGTCGGCGACGACAAGACCAACGCGATCGCGACCAACCCGGCCGCGATCGGCAACACGATCTCGCTGCAGCAGAAGCAGGGCTCGGTGTCCGGGCTCAACCCGCAGAACATGCTGGTCTCGGACAAGGTGGTCAAGGACAAGGGTTGGCACGTCGGCCAGCAGCTGACGGTCAGCTTCCGGGACGGCACCACCTCGACGCTGACCATCGCCGGCACCTACGCGGACAACCAGCTGGTCGGCAACTACGTGCTGGACCAGACCCTGGCCCCGCACTTCCACGACGCCAAGCTGTACGCGGTGGCGCTGGTGAAGGCCGGCCAGAGCACCGACAAGACGCAGGTGCGGCGCGAGCTGGACGCCGCAGTGAAGCCGTACCCGAACGTGAAGCTGCAGGACCGCAGCGAGTTCGTGAAGTCCCAGGCCGACCAGATCAACCAGGTGGTGCAGATCCTCTCGCTGCTGCTGGCGCTGTCGGTGCTGATCGCGGTGCTGGGCATCATCAACACGCTGGCGCTGTCGGTGCTGGAGCGGACCCGCGAGCTGGGGTTGCTCCGGGCGGTCGGGATGAGCCGCCGCCAGGTGAAACGGATGGTCCGGGTGGAGTCGGTGGTGATCGCCGTCTTCGGCGGGCTGCTCGGGCTGGTGGTCGGTGGGGCCTTCGGGGTCGCGCTGCAGCGGGCGCTGGTCAACCAGGGCGTGACCGAGCTCAGCTTCCCGGTCGGCCAGCTGCTGTCGTACCTGCTGCTGGCCGCGGTGGCCGGCGTCGCGGCGGCCTGGCTGCCGGCGCGGCGGGCGTCCCGGCTGAACGTGCTCAACGCGATCGCCGCGGACTAGCGACCGCGGCGGTGGGGCCGGCCCGTTCGGGCCGGCCC
>JBBWZH010000358.1:0-4798 GCA_039648995.1 Mycobacteriales bacterium | reverse complement strand
CGAGCACGCTCTGCGCGGGCATCGCGTACAGCGCCCGGCTGTTCTCCAGCCAGTCCGACCAGCGGGTCAGCCAGCAGCGGTCGTAGTCGAGGATGCGCTGCCGGGTGGTCACCCCGCCGACGGTCGGGTCCGCGAACGGCTTCACCAGCTCGCTCAGCGTCCGATCGGTCCAGACCGTGTCCGAGTCGACCAGCACCACGATCTCGCCGCGGGCGGCCTCCACGCCGAGCCGGACCGCGTTCCGCTTGCCGCGTACCGGTGTCCACAAGCGACGGACGGCGAACTCGTCGCAGGCCGCGTCCAGCGCCGGACTGCGCGGGCCGTTCACCACGACGATGATCTCGCCCGGCTGCTGGGCGACCACCCGGCCCAGCACGTTGCGGAACAGCTCAACCGGTTCGTCCACCACCGGGATCACCACGCTCGTGCTGGCGGTGAAGGGAGCCGTCCACGGCCGGTATCGGCGGGACAGCGCGACCTTCACCAGCCAGAGCAGCCAGACGATCGCGGAGAAGACGGCGAACAGGTAGACAGGTCCATTGTCGACGACAGCGTGCCGGATCTGCAGCAGGAAGACGAACACCGATTTCCCCCGTGATCGCGCCGCGCCGGGAGGATGGCGCGGGAGCAGACTCGGCGGGGAGCCTACCTCGGTAGCTACTGTCTGTTGCAAATCGATGCGGAGAGTAGCTGCACTATTGGGCAGGGATATCGGTCTAGCGAGTCGTCAGCACCTGATCGTCACCACGCACGGTGCCGGCCGCATTGGTCGCCACGATCCGGTAGTGGTAGGTCGTCTTGGAGCGCAGGCCGGTCAGCGCGCCCGGCGCGTACCGCTCCCAGGTCGCCGCGTCCAGCCCGGCCGCCGGGGTCCTGTTGCCGTAGCCGGTGCCGGTGCCCCACTGGAAGTAGTAGCTGGAGTCGAGCGAGTGCGGGTGCACCGCGCCGTTCAACTGCGCGCCGGACGACGTGACGCTGCTCGCCCCGCCGCGGTAGTCGGCGGTCGGCGCCCCCGGAGTGTCGAAAGTGGACATCCGGGTGGTCGTGCCGGCCGCGGTGGTGGCGACCACGCGCAGGTTGTACCGGGCGCTCGGCGCCAGGCCGGTGACCGGCTGGGACAGCGTCACCGTGCCGTTGGTCGAGTCCACCGGGATCCACCCGCTGTGGTGCCGGTAGGCGGTCGTGGTGTCCCACTCGAACCGGACCTCGCCGGCCAGCCCCTGCGGCGAGACCCAGCCGCGCAGCGTCGCCGCGGTGCCGGTCACGTCGCGCACGCCGGAGGTGACCACCGGGGCGTCGGCGGCCTTGACCTGGCCGGCGTCGGTGGCCTGCCGCCCGGCCTGGTCGGTGAGCGTCAGCTTCGCCGTGAACGTGCCGGCGGCGTAGGTGTGCGCCAGGTTCGCCGGCACGTGGCCGGCGCCGGTCGCCGGCGCGGAGCCGTCGCCGAAGTCCACGGTCCAGCCGGCGACGCCGGCACCCGTGCCCGCACCGCTACCGGTGCTCGCCGACCCGTCGAAGTGGACGGTCAGCGGCGCCGCGCCGAGCCGGGTGCTGGCGGCCAGCAGCGCGCCCGGCCGCGGGTGTGTGTACGCGTCGGCGCCGAAGTCGATGGTCGCGCCGGCGGACGAGTCGGTCGAGTCGAGCCACCACGGGCAGGTGCCGTGTGCGTCCAAATAGGACATTGCCTTCAGCTGCGGCCACGCCCGCGCCGTCGCCAGCGCGTCCCGGATCCAGGCGGCCTTGCGGCCCGGCTGTGCCGGGTCCTCCACGGAGCCCCACTCGGCCAGCATCAGCGGCTTGTTGTGGTTGCTGGCCCAGGCCGCGAACGGCGCCGTGACCTGCGCCAGCGAGCGCCAGTACGGGCTCTGGCCGGCCAGGCAGCCGAACCAGTTGAACGCGTCCACGCCGATCCAGTCGACCGCGCCGTCGCCCGGGTAGAACGTGTCGGTGACGCCGGCCCTCGGGAACGTCGAGGTGGTCATGATCCAGGTGAACGCGACGTTGCGCACCCCGCGGGCGATGAACACCTGCCGGTAGTGCCGCCAGGCCGCGACGAACTCGGCGGGGGTGCCGTAGCTGGCGTTGCCGGCCAGGTCCGGCTCGTGGTGGAACGAGAGGAACAGCGGCGCGGCCAACCCGCGCAGCCCGTCCGCCTGCCGGGCGATCGCCGCGTCCTGGTCGCCGCGGGCGATCGAGGCCCAGGAGACCTGCCGGCCGTCCTTGTACTTCGGCTTGATCGACAGGATCGGCGTCCGTCCACGTTGGACATCGGTGCGCAGCACGGCGTCCGGCTCCTCGTCGTCCCAGAGGCGGTAGACGCGGTGCAGGTCTAGCTTGCGGGAGAGCATCTGCTCCTGCTCCGACAGCGTGGCCTCGGTGTCCTGGCTGCTGCCGGTGGTCGGCAGCCCGGCGCCGAACAGCACGCCCGGGCCCGGTACCAGGTCGGCGGCCACCGCCGGGGCGTCGTCGCCGAGGCGGGTGGTGGACGGGCCGGTGCCGGCCGCGGCCAGCGGCGCGGTGCCGGCCAGCAGCGCGGTGGCGACCGCCGCGGCGATGCCGGCGGACCGGGTCAGGCGGGCGACTCGAAGCATGCGGGCTCTCCCCAGAGTGGACGGTGCTGCCCCACCCATCGGCGCGCCCGCCACCCGCAGCGGGCGCCGATGGTCGCCTACACCGGCCCCAGTGGTCGCCAATTCGGGCGACCATCGGTCCCCGCCGGCGGCGAACGGGCCGCGCCGGCGCGCCCGGACTGCTACCCGGGCCGTGCCCGGCAGCCCCGGGTCAGCCGCGCGGCGCCGACCGGGCCGGCGTCGGGTCGGCCGGACCGGAGGCCCGGGTCAGGCATGCCTCATCGGGGGCGGGGTGACTCGTGGGTAGGCTCGCCGGAGCAGCGTCGCGGTGCGGGAGGTCGGGCAGTGGGTGAGTTCGTCACGTTGGACGTGACTGACGGGGTGGGCACGATCCGGCTCGACCGGCCGCCGATGAACGCGCTGAACACGCAGGTCCAGGAGGAGTTGCGGGTCGCGGCGACGGAGGCGACCGACAGCGCCGAGGTGCGGGCCGTGGTCATCTACGGCGGCCCCAAGGTGTTCGCCGCCGGCGCCGACATCAAGGAGATGGTGAACATCGGCTTCGCCGAGATGGCGGCCCGGGCCGGCCGGCTGAGCAGCGCGTTCGACTCGGTGGCCCGCATCCCGAAGCCGGTGGTGGCCGCGGTCTGCGGGTACGCGCTGGGTGGCGGCTGCGAGCTCGCGCTGACCGCCGACTTCCGGGTCTGCGGCGACAACGCCAAGCTCGGCCAGCCGGAGATCCTGCTCGGCATCATCCCGGGCGCCGGCGGCACCCAGCGGCTGGCCCGGCTGGTCGGCCCGGCCCGGGCCAAGGACATCGTGTTCACCGGCCGGTTCGTGGACGCCGAGGAGGCGCTCCGGATCGGCCTGGTCGACCAGGTGGTCGCCCCGGACGACGTATATACCGCGGCGGTGGCGATGGCGGGCCGCTTCGCCACCGGCCCGGCGGTCGCGCTGCGCGCGGCGAAGGCGGCCATCGACGGCGGTCTGGACACCGACCTGGCGTCCGGGCTCCGGCTGGAGAGCCACCTGTTCGCCAGCCTGTTCGCCACCGAGGACAGGGCCATCGGGATGCGCTCGTTCATCGAGAGCGGCCCCGGCAAGGCCGGGTTCGTGGGCCGGTAGGCGGGCGTGGCCGTCACCCCGGAGCAGGTCGCCGCCGCCCGGCACGACCCGAAGCAGGCGAACGTCCTCTACCACGACTGGGAAGCGCAGAGTTACGACGAGAAGTGGTCGATCTCGTACGACGAGCGCTGCATCACCTACGCGCGGGACCGGTTCACGATGATCGCCGGCACCGCCGGCTGGCCCTACCCGACCGCGCTCGAGCTCGGCTGCGGCACCGGGTTCTTCCTGCTGAACCTGATGCAGGCCGGGGTCGCCAGCGAGGGCTTCGTGACCGACATCAGTCCCGGCATGGTGGATGTCGCGCTGCGTAACGCCCGCGGGCTCGGCCTGCCGGTCACCGGCCGGGTCGCCGACGCGGAGCGCATCCCGTACGACGACAACAGCTTTGATCTTGTGGTCGGGCATGCGGTGCTGCACCACATCCCGGACGTGGCCGCCGCCCTGCGGGAGGCGCTGCGGGTGCTCCGCCCGGGTGGCCGGTTCGTGTTCGCCGGCGAGCCGACCCGGTACGGCGACGTGGTGGCCCGCCGGCTGTCGCGGCTGACCTGGTGGGCCACCACGAACGTGACCCGGCTGCCGGCGCTGTCGGGGTGGCGCCGGCCGCAGCGGGAGCTGGACGAGTCGTCCCGGGCGGCCGAACTGGAGGCGGTGGTCGACCTGCATACGTTCCCGCCCGCGCAGCTGCGCCGACTGGCCATTGTGGCCGGTGCGGTGGACGTCGAGGTGCGCACCGAGGAGCTGACCGCGGCCTGGTTCGGCTGGCCGGTACGGACATTCGAGTGCGCGGTGCCGCGCGGCCGGCTCGGTTGGGGCTGGGCGACGTTCGCTTACCGTACGTGGCAGCGACTGTCCACGGTAGACAGCAAAGTACTGGCGCGGGTGGTGCCGGCCGGGCTGTTTTACAACGCGCTCGTCACCGGAATTAAGCCGTCCGACCAGCGTGGTTGACCGGCCACGATGAGCGGGCGCGGCCGCCTTGCTCGTGCTACCGTCGCCACCGTCGTTCGACGTTCCGACGAAGTGTGCAGACGCCCGCGGGACTGAACGCGGGCCGCCCGCCCGGCGTGGGTAGGTCCGCAAACGACCCGGCGGCCCGTACG
>JBBWZH010000342.1:0-3614 GCA_039648995.1 Mycobacteriales bacterium | reverse complement strand
TCTCCCGGAAGAACCGCTGCGGGAAGATCCACTGCTGCAGTTCCATCCACTGCGGCCCCATCAAATCCCCGAGGGACTCGGGCGCGATGAACCCGTCCAGCGACATCGACACGCTGAAGAACACCTTCCCGGCCATCAGTCCTCAACTCCTTTCCGAACGATCTCGGTGACGTAGGCAGCCAGGTTGCTCAGGGTCTGCTGGCCGCCCTCGATCGCGTGGTACTTCTCGACCGCCTCGTCGCGCAGCTCCTTGGTGGGGAACACCGTGTGCATCCCGATCCGGGTCGCCGCGCCGTCGGGCTCGAACGTCAAGACCGACTCGAAGGCGTTCGGGTCGCCGCGGGACTCGCCGTGCAGCAGTGCGATCCGCTCCGGCGGGGCGATCTCGGTCCAGGAGATCCACTCCTGGTAGTCCGTCCCGTCCGGCCCGTGCATCACGAAGTCCCACTCCCCGCCGACGCGGAACTCGAACGCCCGCGTGCTGGTGGTGAACCCCTCCGGGCCCCACCACCGCGACAGGTGCCGGACCTCGGTGAACGCCTCGAACACCAGCTCCCGTGGGGCACTGATGACCCGGAAGATCACGATCTCGCGGTCGGCCGTCGCTGACTGCGCCGGCGCGTCCCGTCCTGTCGCTGCCATCGGTCACTCCTCCTGCCTTGCCTGGTTGAGGTCCTGCACGTATGCGTCCAGCCGGTCGAAGCTCTCGTTCCAGAACCGCTCGAACCCGCCGGTCCACTCGTGGACCGGTCGCAGCCCGCGGGCGTCAAGGCCGTACAGGCGTTGTTTGCCTGCCTTGCGGTCCCGCACCAGCCCGACCTCCCGGAGCACCCGCAGGTGTTTGGACGCCCCCGGCTGGGTCATCCCCAGCTCGCGGGCCAGGTCGGTCACCGGCCGCTCACCCGCCCGCAGCAGCACCAGGATCTCCCGGCGCCGCGGCTCGGCGATCGCGTTGAAGACGTCCGACGTCGTCGCTGCTCGTGCCATGGCCGCAATCATATGCCCATATCGGCATGCGTCAAGCCGGCGGAGTCAGATCAGTGCTCCCCCAGATCGGGGTTCCAGGTCGGCCGCGACCGGGAACCCCGCCCTGCCCCCAGGTGCGGGACCGACTGTTCGGCAGCGGGTCCTCGCCGGGCGTCGGCCGCGCGACTCCCCGCCTACGGGATCGGTTCGAGGATGAGGACGGGGATGTCGCGGTCGCCGGCGCGCACCTGGTACCGGGCGTAGCCGCGGTAGCCGGCCACGATCGTGGGCCAGAGCCCGTCCTTCTCGACCGCGGCGGCGGTGCGGGCCAGCATTTCCCGGCTGTGGCCCCGCATGGTGATCGTGACCCTCGGGTTCGCCTGCAGGTTCAGGTACCAGGTCGGGTGCCGCCGCGCGCCGCCCTTGGACGCGACCAGGACAACCCGGTTCGGGTCGAACACCGGCGTGGTCAGCATGATCTGCCGCTGCTGGCCGGACCTGCGACCGGTCATCGTCAGCTTCAGCGCCTGCATGCCGAGGAACCGGCCGCCCAGCCGCCCGTTCGTCAGGTCGAAAATCGCCCGGTGGCTGCGGCTGAGCGCCTTCCAGGCGAAATCCGGATATCTGGTCACGCCGCCACGGTAGCGGGGATCGGCGCTGCCGGGCCGGCCGCGACGGCCGGCCCGGCAGCCGTCCGGGTCAGGCGGCCGGCAGCGAGTTCCAGAACCCGCACTGGTGCTCGGTCGCGACGGCCGCGTCAGGCAGCGCGACCGAGTGACCACCGGCCCGCAGCGACAGCACCCGCGGCTGCCCCGCCGGCGGCCGCGCCCCGTACCGCGGCCAGGCGGCCAGGCGCGCGGCGCCCGGCCGGCCGGACCGGACGAACGAGCCCCAGTAGCGGACCATGTCGCCGGCCAGCCGGCGTTCGGCCGCGTCGAAGGTCGGCGCGATCGGGGTGCCGTTGTCGAAGCTCGGCCACAGGTACGCCAGCTCGGCGGCGTGCCCCGCGCCCCAGACGTAGCCGGCCGGCGTTGGCGCCAGGCCCGGGCCGGTGCGGTGGTCGAACTCGTACGCGTAGGTCGGCGTCCAGCGGGCGAAATCGGCCGTCAGCGCGCGGTTGGTGCAGCCACCGATGCCGGCCAGCAGCCCGGAGTCGGTGAACACGGCACCGACGAGGTAGGCGGCGGTGAACTGGTCGGCACCGGCCGGCCAGGGGTAGCGCGCCAGCACCGCGTCCGCGTTGGTGCCGAACCTGGACTGGACGAACCCGGTGTACGCGGCCTCGGCCCCGCCGACGAAACCCTGCGAGAAGGTCCGGCCCTCGTCCCGGTTCGCGCCGATCACCACCGGCACCCGGGCGAACCGACCGGTCTGGATGGCGACGGCCGGGTCGAGCGGCAGCGTCGTGCCGCCGCGGACGAACGCGGCCGAGGCGCCGGCGTCGAGCAGTTGCCCGGTCGGGACCGCGCGCAGGCAGGCGACCGCGGTGGGCGCGTCGGTGCAGCCGACCCGGCTGGCCAAGGTGGTGCCGACGGCCTCGGCGGCGGCCTGCGTCTGGCTCGGGCAGCTACCGCTCTGGATCATCGCGCCGGCGAACAGACCGCGGGAGCCGGGCGCGCTCAGGTGCGCGCAAACCGAGAACCCGCCGGCGGACTCGCCGCCGATCGTCACCCGGCCCGGGTCGCCGCCGAACGCGGCGATGTTCCGGCGCACCCAGCGCAGCGCCGCCTGCTGGTCGAGGAAACCGTAGTTGCCGGACTCGCCGCGTTCGGCGGTCAGCCCAGGGTGGCCGAGGAAGCCGAACACGCCGAGCCGGTAGTTGATCGTCACGACCAGCACCCCGGACCCGGTCACGATCAGCGACCCGTCGTGCTGGTTGGACGAGCCGTTCTGCAACCCGCCGCCGTGGATGAACAGATACACCGGCAGCCGGGCGCCGGGACGCGCGCCGGCCGGCCGCTGCACGTTCAGGAACAGGCAGTCCTCGGTCTCCGATCGCGGGCCGTTGGTGCTGGCCGTGGCCGGGCACCGGTTGCCGTACCGGCTCGCCGGCCGCACGCCCGACCAGGCCGGCGCGGGCCGCGGGGGCCGCCAGCGCAGCGGGCCGACCGGGGCGGCCGCGTACCGCAGGCCGAGGAAGCTGTCCACACCGCCGGCCCGGACGCCGCGCACCGCGCCCGCGTCGGTCCGGACCACGAGCCCACTCCCCTGGCCGGCCGGCAGGCCTTCGCCCCCGACCTGGCTGGAGCTGCCGGACAGGGCGGCACTGCCGAGGGTGCCGGCCGCTGCCGGCAGGGCGGTACCGAGGAGGGTGCCCGCGCTCAGCGCCGCCACCCCCAGCCAGGTTCGTCCACGGTTGATCGTCATGCCGCACCGTCCTTCCGGTCGACGCGGCGCCCGCCGAGCGCCTGCTAGTCCCGATACTCAGGATTAACCGATGCTAACCGCGCCGAAACCGGCAGGCGGACGCCATCCGGTCAGATCACCCGGTCCCGGCGGCCGGTCTGGACAGCCGATCCGGGCGGCCGGTCCGGGCGGCCGGTCCGGGCGGCCGATCCGGGCGGCCGATCCGGGCGGCCGATCCGGGCGGCCGATCCGGGCGGCCGATCCGGGCGGCCGATCCGGGCGGCCGATCCGGGCGGCCGATC
>JBBWZH010000333.1:0-4054 GCA_039648995.1 Mycobacteriales bacterium | reverse complement strand
CGCCAGCACGTGCTCGCCGGCGACGAGATCCTCGGCTTCACCGCCGCGCTGCTGGCCGGCGGCACCTCCACGCTGATCGCCCCGGTGGTGCCGGTGCCGGACGTGGAGACCGCGTCGCTGATGCTGGCCTACCACGGTCGGCTGCGCGCCGGCCAGTCGCCGGCCGAAGCGCTGGCCGGAGCGCAGGCCGAGCTGCGCGCCGCCGACTCGGTGGCCGGCGCGGCCGCGGCCGGCTTCGTCTGCCTCGGCGCCGACCTCGCCTGGGCCGGCCCGGTCGCCGGAGCGCGCGCTGCCGGGGCGCGCGCTGCCGGCTAGATCGAGACCCAGTCGGTGTAGACGACCTGATCACCGACCACGCATTTGAACCGGGCCGGCCCGGACCCGGGCCGCGGCAGCACGAAACAGCCCAGCGAGTCGGCTGTGCTCTCACCCGCGCTGCCGGTGACGGTCAGCAGTTGCACCTCGGCGGCGACCGGCGGGATCAGCTGCCCGATCACCCGGCCGTCGGCGAGCTCCACCTCCACCGACATCTCGGCGGCGGTGAACGTGAGCGCCCGCCGGCCGCCCGGCTCGTCGCCGCGGACCGCGCCCGCTCCGTCCAGCGCGGAGTCGTAGGTCAGGCCGGCGATCACCCGGCCGGTGCCGGCGGTACGGAACCGGAACGCGGCGTGGCCGGCCCGGCGGATCGCATCGGCCGGCGGCCCGGGCCGGTGCGTGGCCCCGTGGAGCTCGGCCAGCAGGGCGTCGTCGCTATCCCACTGTCGCGTCACACCGCTCACCTCCGTGGGCACACTCATCGTCGCCGGCCATGGACAGGCCCCGCAACGCCGGCGCGGACCGCAGCTTGCGCAGCAGCCGCCCGCGGGTCGGGCCGATGCTGCCCGGCGGCCGGCCGGTGCGCCGGGAGATCTCCTGATACGAGAGGGGCGGGTCGGCGGCGAGCAGCAGCAGCAGCCCGCGCTCGGCCTCGTCCAGCTCGGCCAGCGCGGCCAGCAGTGCCTGCTTGCGTTCGCGGGCGAGCAGGCCCTCGTCCGACTCGTCCGCGGCGACGCTGTCGACGGCGCCGGTGGTCGGGTCGACCGGGGTGGAGCGCTGGTTGGCCTTGACCAGCCGGTAGCACTCGTTGCGGGTCGTGGTCGCCAGCCAGCTCGGCAGCGCCCGCGGCTGTCGCAGGTCGTCCAGGTGCTCGACCAGGCGGAGCCAGACCATCTGGCTCACGTCCTCGGCATCGGCAGCCGATAACCGGAACCCCATCAGGATCGAGCGGACCAGCGGGACGTACCGGTCGACGAGGTCCTGCCAGGCGGCCTCGTCGCCGGCGCAAGCGGCGCTGACGAGCGTTTCCACGTCAGTCGTTGCGGCGCCCATCGGCGACCTTTCCATCGTCCTGCGTTTACGCATACTACGTAGCCCGACGCGTGCCCTCATACGAGCCGGATCGATTGCCGGCCGCTGAAATACCTGCCGGCAGCCGGGAATCCGCGATCGAGATCAGTTTAGTGGCCCCGACCATTCTCAGTCGTATGGAATTCTGGATTCCGGTGCGCGGTCGGCGCCGAAGACGACCGGCCGGTGCGGCAACTCCCCAGAACAGCCCACGCTACCCTCCGATCGGACAGTAGCGGGTCGGCGGGTGGGGCGGGAGCGAGTTTCTCGGTCAGCGCACATCCAGGCCGAGGGCCCGGACGAGTTGCACCGCCTGCTCCGGGTGGACGATCGCGCCGGAGAGATCGAGCACGCGAAGGTCGACCCCGGCCAGCGTGCTGCCGCGCAGATCGGCCTTGCCGAGGTTGGCCTTGTCCAGCCGGGCGCCGGTCAGATCGGCGCCGCTGAGCGTGGCGCCGGCGCAGTTTGCCCCGGTCAGGTCGGCCTCGCGCAGCCGGGCGCCGGTGATCGAGACGCCGCGCAGGTCGGCGAGCCGCAGGTCCACGAACGAGAGATCACCGCCGCGTACGGTCAGCGGCCGCAGGTCGCACCCGGTGAACGCACTGCCGGTCAGCTTGCAGTCGTCGAACTCCGCGTCGAAAAGGCTGCACCGCTCGAACACGCAGTTCACGAACGCCGACCCGGAGTGCCGTGACGCGTTGAGCCGTGTGTTGCCGAACCGACAGCTCTCGAACAGCGTGCCGGTGCTGCTCACCTCGAGCATGTCGACATCGGAGAACGTGCAGCGCCGGTACGAATCCGCCGCGATCTCCCGGCCGCCCCAATCCTCGCCGGCAAAGACCGCGTCCGCCCATTCGGCCACCGCTCGCTCCCTCCGCGTTTCCGGCCGATCCTAGCGATGGCCCGGGATCACGCAACGATCTCGTACAACGATGTCGATCGCAGGACGAGTCGCGCCGCCGGTCGCTGGACCGGGCGATTCGGCGATGATCTGATTTCCGCGCCAATTGTGCTGCCGGCGTGCTAGTCGAGCCACGAGCGGGGTCTGGCGTGGGTGGCGTCGTGCCAGGTCTCCGGGAGGGCGGCGTCGAGGCGGTCGGCGGTGGCGGCCTGGCGGGCGTGCAGGAGGCCGTAGCTGAAGGCGTTCTCGCCGGCGGCGTGGGCGGCCAGGGCCGCGGTGCGCAGGAGTTCGCGGATGACGACGGAGTCGTGGTGGTCGCCGAGGAGTTCCTGGACCGACTCCATCACGCCGGCGAGCTCTGTCGCCAGCTCGCCGCCGACGGGGATCGCGGCCTCGGCGGCGTAGCGGGCGCGTTTCGCGGCCTTGCGGGCCTCGTGCAGGGCGGTGTCCCGGTCGGTGACCCCGGGCAGCGGTGGGCCGGCGGGGGAGTCGCCCGGGGTGGTGCCCGCGGCGGCCATGAACCGGTCGACCCGGCGGACGGCCTTGCGGACCCGGCGCGGCACCTCGGCCGTGGCCGGGCGGGTGCCCCGCTCCGGCGGCGGCGCCGCCAGCAGCGCGTCCAGGTCGTCGAGCAGCCGGGTGTACCGCTCGCTGGTCAGCGCGGCGAGCAGGGCCTCGCGGTGCCGGGCGGTGCTGGCACGCAGATGCCCGGTGAGCCGGGCGGCGACGGGGCCGAGGATCAGCTCCGGTGGCTCCGCGTGCACCGCCGCGTCCAGCCGCGCGGTCATCACCTCGGCGTCCCGGACGTGGCCGAGTTCCTCCGCCAGCCACTTCAGCTCGGGCTGCAGTGCGTCGGCGGCGTCGCCGTCCAGCAGCGGGCGGAAGGTCTTCAGCGTGCTGCGCAGCCGCCGCGTGCCGACCCGCATCTTGTGCACCGAGTCCGGGACGCCCCGGCGGACGGCCGGGTCGTACGTGATCAACGCGTCCCGCTGCGCCCGCAGGTAGGCGCCCACCACGGCGGCGGCGGAGTCCGGCTCGGCGGCCGGGTCGGCGGCGTGCGCGGGCAGCCGCGGGCCCAGCGCCCGGACCAGCTTGGACGGTGCCGACGACGGGGCGGCGCCGCCGCGGCGCAGCGCCTTGTCCATCTTTTTCAGCACGGCGCGGTCGCCGTCGACCAACTCGACCTCGACCTCGCGCCAGGTCTGCAGCTCGACGCTGTCGCCGCCGATGGTCTGCGCGGAGACCTGGTCGTCGGCGACCAGCGCCAGCACCCGCCCGTTCCCGTCGGTCAGCGGCCACTCGGTGCGCACCGTGGTCAGCCGGACCACCGGCTCGAGCGCGGCGCCGCGGCTGATCGCGTGCACCTCGGCGGCCACCTTCGGCGGCACGGTCGACCCGCCGCGGCCCAGCGGCAGCCGGAACTCGTCCCGGTCGCCGCCGTGCGGGCGCTTGACGTGCCAGCCCGCGTCGGTGCCGCCGGTGCGCCGGCGCAGCGTGACCCGGTCGCGGGCCAGCCGCAGGTCGCCGGTGTCCCAGTAGGTGGCGGTCAGCTTGTGCCGCACGGCGGAGCCGATCGACGTCCCGGCCGGGGGAGTGATCTCGGGGAGCTGGAAGGTCGCCGGAACCTCGTACTTGCGCTCGATCTCAACCGCCACCGTGCTCCCGCCCTCCGCGTGCCAGACCAGTCGTCCACCTCTCGTTCATCCCGACGCTACCTCACGTACATGAACGATCGGCCGGCTCGCGCCGTCCATAGTGGACAGTGCG
>JBBWZH010000288.1:0-4149 GCA_039648995.1 Mycobacteriales bacterium | reverse complement strand
AGCCGTACATCGAGACCGATTCCGGTGGGACCTCGAGCAGCGCGACGACGCAGCCCCCGCGGTCGGCCTGCACCGCGAGCATCTGCTCCAGCAGATGGTCCCGCTCGTCGATGAGGTCGTCGCCGAGAAGGACCGCGAACGGATCGGCGCCGACGAAGGGCGCGCCACAGAGCACGGCGTGGCCGAGGCCGCGCGCCTCCCGCTGCCGGACGAAGTGGAGGTTCGCCAGTTCGGTGGAGCGGCGAACCGCGTCCAGCCGCTCGGAGTCACCCTTCTTCTCCAGCGCGGCCTCCAACTCGGGGGCCCGATCGAAGTGGTCGGCGATCGCATCCTTGCCCCGGCCGCTGACCACCAGCACCTCGGTGAGGCCGGCCCGGGCCGCTTCCGCGACGACGTACTCCAGCGCCGGCTTGTCCACGACCGGCAGCAGTTCCTTGGGCACGGCCTTGGTGGCCGGTAGGAACCGGGTGCCGAGTCCCGCGGCGGGGATGACGGCCTTGTGGGGCGGTGTCGCGCTCGACATGTCGGGAGACTAGCTCGCGTGATCGCCCCTGTGGACAAGGCCACCTGGCGGGCCCGGATGTTGGCCGGCCGCCGTGCCCTGCCGCCGACCCAACTGGCTACCGCCGCGGCCACGTTGCGTGTCCACCTCCGCCGTCGGCTGGGCGGAACGCGACAAGTGGCCGCGTACGTGCCGACCGGGCCGGAGCCGGGGTCACTCGACCTGCTCGACGATCTCCTCGCGGGCGGCACCGCGGTGCTCCTTCCGGTAGTGCGCGACGCGACTGGGTTGGACTGGGCGTTCTACCGTGGTCGGGCGGCGCTGGTCGCCGGCGCGCGCGGCACCCGCCACCCCACCGGGCCGGTGCTCGGCCGGGACGCTGTCACCGGGGCCGACGCCGTGCTGGTGCCGGCGCTGGCCGTCGACCACCAGGGCACGCGGCTGGGGCGTGGCGCCGGCTACTACGACCGCGCACTGGCCCGGATCGCCGCCGGTGTTCCAGTGGTGGCGCTGCTACACGACGGCGAGTTGGTACCTCGGCTACCGGGTGACACCTGGGACCGACCGGTGACAGCGGTCTCCACGCCTGCGCAGGAGTGGACGGAACTGCCCCTCGTGGCGCACCATGAGGGTTAGCAGTCTCACTCCCAGAGTGCCAACAGGAGGTCGGCGTGCCGACGTACCAGTACGCCTGTACCGACCCGGCGTGCGGCCACCGGTTCGAAGCGGTGCAGTCGGTATCCGACGATGCGCTCAGCGTCTGCCCGGAATGCGCCGGACGGCTCCGGAAGGTGTTTTCCGCCGTCGGTGTCGTCTTCAAGGGCTCCGGCTTCTATCGCAACGACAGCCGGGCCGCCTCGAACGGTTCGAACGGGAAGGCGGCCGCGAGCAAGCCCGCCACCGAGTCGACGTCCTCATCCTCATCCTCCTCGCCGCCCGCTGAATCGTCGTCCGGATCGACCACCTCGGCCGCGCCGTCCGGCTCCGCGTCAACATCTAGCACCAAAGCAGCGGCTAGCTGAAACGCTCATCCACAGGCAAAACTCTTATCCACAGGTTGGGTCCGGGGGGCTTGTCAGGCCCTGATCGGCACCTACCGTCGGCCGGGTGACCGCACCTGACGAACCCGCTGTCGACGATCATTTCCGGCTCGCCTCTCTGGTCGGGCTGACCGCCGAGGCGCCACCCGGCGAGCAGGTCCGCCGTCGGCTCTCCCAGGCGTCGGCGGTGCGTGCACGGTCACCCGGGCCACCACCGCAGCGGCGCGGCTCCGGCGCGTCGGCGGACGGCCGACGGCGCCGATCACCTCGGCGGACGTTTCGCTGGCCGGCCGTCCTGACCGCGCTGGGCGGCTGGCCACGGCGGGCCCTGGCGCTGGGCTGCCTGCTCGCCGCTGTCGCCGCCGCCCTGCACCGGCCGGCCGCGAGCGGCGCCGCGGGGGCGCCGCCGGGGGTCCCGGTGCTGGTCGCGGCCCGGGATCTGGCGGCCGGCGCGGCGCTGGCGCCGGCCGATGTGCGGGTCGCGGCCATTCCGGTTGACCTGGTCCCGGCCGGCGCGATCAGGTCGTTGGGGGCAATCACCGGGCGGGTCGCGGCCGGGCCGCTGCGCCGGGGTGAGCCGTTGACGGACGCCCGCCTGCTCGGCCGCGGGCTGACCGCTGGCCTGTCGCCGCCCGAGTCGGTCGCCGTGCCCGTGCGGCTTGCCGATGGCCAGACGGCCGCGCTGGTACGCCCGGGTGACCGGGTCGACCTGCTCGCCACGGTGGTGGACGCCGGCCCGGCGCTCGGCGCGCCGGGGGCGGACCCGGCGGGCGCGTCGCCGGCAGTTCCAACTGGCGGGGCGGGTGCGGCCGCGCGTCCGCGGGACGCGACCGTGCTGGCCACCGCGGTGCGCGTACTCGCTGTGCTCGCCGATGCGCGAACGAGCCCGGCTGATGGCGTGTTGGTGGTTGTCGCGACGTCCGACCGGGTAGCCCGCCAACTGGCCGCAGCCGCGGCGCAGCAACGCCTCAGTGTGGCCCTGCGGCCTCCCTGACCTGCTAGTACTCTTCGGCGGCGCGGTCGCGCCGGGCTGTCCGCACCACCACATCAGAAGGGCTGGATGGGATGATCAAGGGCTTCCGCGACTTCATCATGCGGGGCAACATCGTCGACCTCGCCGTCGCTGTGGCGATCGGCAGCGCGTTCGCAACGCTGGTGAAGCAGTTCTCGGACTCGTTCATCCGGCCGTTGGTCGGCCTGGTCGGCGGCGGTGGCGTCAACGGTGGCGCGTTCACCATCGACGGCCAGAAGTTCGACTGGGGCGGCTTCATCAACGCGGGGATCTTCTTCCTGGCGACGGCTGCCGCGATCTACTTCGTGGTCGTCGCGCCGCTCAACGCGCTGCAGGAGCGCCGGCGGCGCGGCCAGCCCACCCCTGAGGCGCCGCCGAGCCAGGAGGAACTGCTGACCGAGATCCGCGACCTGCTCCGCGCGCAGCGCCGCGAAGGCGGAGCCGACGCAGGTCAGGGCAGGTGATGCGGCGGTCGCTCGGCGCATAGGCGGTCCTCGTCGGACCGGTCCGGCGGCTCGCCCCAGCCGACATCCGTCTCCTCGGCCGGGACGTCCGGAAGCAACCGGGTCGACCCGACCGGATCGTCACGGCCCTCGGCCACCTCGGCCCGACCCACGGACGAGTCGTCGCCGCCCTCGGCCGGCCTGCCCGGGGCCTCCGCCGGGTCGGTGGGCTCCGCGGCTGCCGGGCCACGCGTCCGACTCGCGGGCGGGCTGCCGGTCGGGGTGGCGGCCCGGTCGGGATGTGGTGTGCTCAGTCGAGGTCTCCGGCTTCGATTCGGACGAGGCGGCGGGCCCGGACCAGCTCGTCGGCGGGCAGCGGATGCTCGTCGCCGGCCGAGCCGAGCGCGGCCAGCACGGCCGCGAGGTCACGCAGCGAGACGATGCCGACGACCTGCTCGTCGGCGAGAACCGGGAGGTGGCGGATCCAGTTAGCGGCCATCAACCGGGCCGCATCGTGCACCGAGGTCTCCGGGCCGACGGTGAGCAGGCTGATCGACATGACGTCGCCGACTGTCGTCCCATCAACGTCCTTGCCCTGGCCGACCGCGCGGAGCAGGTCACGTTCGGTCACGATGCCGATCAGGCGCTGGTCGTCGATGACCAGCAGCGACCCGGTCTGCTGCTCCCACATCCGGGCGGCCGCCGCGCGGATCGTCTGATCAGGTCCGTCGGTCACGCTCGCCGGCGTCATGACCTCGACGACCTCCACGGGCACCTCCTCGGTGTGCGCGCCTCATCGTTGCGGCGCCACAACGAGCGTATCCGCCGGTCTGCTGCCCGTACGGGGACCTGCCGCTGCGCGCCCCGGCGGGTGCAGAATGACACCATGGTCACAGTCCGGTACTGGGCCGGCGCGCGGTCGGCGACCGGTCGCGCGGAGGAAGCCGTCGAGGCCGAAACCATCGGCGACCTGCTCACGCTCGTCGCCAGCCGGCACGACATCGAGCGGGTGGTCGCGGTCTGCAGCCTGCTGGTAGACGGCGTCAGCGTCCGCCGCGACGAGAGCGACCGGCAACTTCCCGCCGGCGCGATCGTCGACCTCCTGCCGCCATTCGCTGGCGGCTGACGGCGCTCGACGGCCCACTCCGCTCG
>JBBWZH010000261.1:0-4296 GCA_039648995.1 Mycobacteriales bacterium | reverse complement strand
CATAGAGGACGGTGATGAAGCAGGTCGTGTTGCGGCAGAAGCGATCCTGCGCCGCGGCGTCGGCGTAGCCGCCCGGATCCGCGGCCGGCTTGGTGGTGGGGGCAACGACGCCGATGTTGCGCAGCTTGTTGTCCGACAGGCGCCTGACCTGGTACAGCGGGCCGCGGTAGGCGGCGTAGAGGGCACGGGTCGTGCTGTGTGCCGCGACACAGGGGGTTCCGGCAGCGGCGTAGATGTCACACGGGCCCTGCGGTCGGGGCGGCGCGGCCGGCGGCTTCGCCTGCGCCGATGCTGCCGTCATGACCGTGACGCCGATCAACATGAGCGCCGCCGCGATGCGACCGGCGAGTATCCCGCGGCGTCGGGTGGGCAGTCTGACCATGTGGATCAACCCCTTCACAGATCCCGGTCGACCGAGCCTGGCTGCCTGCGCAGGCGGGCTCGAGCGCGCGACCACCGCGGCTCACGTGATTCAGGATGTGAACGCTAACATTGCGATATATGGAACACCGCCCACCCAATGCTGTCAACGGCCCCCAGCCGGGGCCCACAGGTTGGGTAATCGCCTAGTACAGACTCGCGGTGGGCGAACTGGCCGCCGCGGTCGGTACCGTATGAGAGATGCGCTTCGCTGGCCGGGAGTCCTGGCTTGTCTGGTCCGGCACGGATCACGCCGCCGAGCTGGCCCTGTTCGTCCGGGATGCGCTCGCGCTGCCGGTCGGCGAGCCTGCGTTGCCGGGCCTGGACCCGCCCGTCCCGGTGCTGTCGGTGGACGGGGTCGACCGGGCCGCGGTCGCCGCGGAGTGGCCGGGCTGGTGGGCCGACATCCTGGAGTTCTGCCGGTACCCGCTGACCGCCACGCCGGGCACCCATCCCGACCTGGACAGCTACCCGGCGGTGGAGACCTCGCCGGCGCTGGCCGGCCGCCCCGCGCTGCGGGCCGCGATCGCCGCCCTCACCGAGCCGGTCAGGCGCTACCAGGCCGGTCTCGGCTTCGAAATTCCGTCGTCGATGCTGGAGGGCGAGGTCGTCCGGGACCTGGAGCGGGAGTTGGGGCGGCCAGCGCGGCCGTTCCGGTTCGTGTTCACCGAGGTCCGGCTGCGGGGCGAGGTCTGGCAGCCGCTCGCCGACCGGCACGTACTCGTCTCGACCCGGTTCATGGCCTCGCCGGCGGCCCGGCAGGCGGTGCGCGACGCGTTCGCCCCGCTGGTCTGACCGGCGGCCGGATCAGGCCGGACGCGGTGACGGGGTCGCTCGGACGGCGTTGTGAGAGGCCGTCCGAGGACGCTCGCGCATATGCGGCCTACGGGCAGAACAGCTACATCGGGAGGATTCTGGAGATCCACCGGGAGTAGCCCGGCCGCATCCACGTCGTCCTCGTCCGGCAGCCGGTCGGTTTCTGATCGGCCCACACCAGGAGAACCCCATGGCGGAGAAGAGCCAACGCACCCTGGCGCCGCTGGAGGAGATCGATCACGTCCGCGGCGCGCCGACCGGTCGTCTGATCGTCGAGTACGGCGACTACGAATGCCCGTACTCACGGCAGGCGTTCCGGGAAATCGAACGCGTCGAGCGGCAGCTGGCCGGAGATGTCCGCTTCGTTTTCCGGCACTTTCCGCTGACCCAGATCCACCCGCACGCCCTCATCGCGGCGGCCGCGGCCGAGGCGGCCGCGCTCCAGGGCCAGTTCTGGGAGATGCATGAGCTGCTCTTCCACCGCCAGAAAGCGCTTGAAGACGACGACCTGCGGCGGTACGCCGCCGAACTCGGGCTCGACGTCGGACGCTTCGACCCGGATCGAACCGGCGCCGGCGTCCTGGCGCGGATCAGACGGGACGTCGACAGCGGGCTGGCCTCGGGGCAGGTGCAGGGCACGCCGACCCTGTTCATCGACGGTGTCGTACATCTCGGCGGCTACGACGCGGCCGCCCTGCTCGAAGCATTGGCCAGCTGAGCGTGATCTGCTCGCACAGGGCAGCATCGAGGTGACCGAGCTACCAGGCGTGATCGCCGGCTGCGAGGATTGCCGGACGATTCGGGGAAGGTGGAGCGGGTGCTACCTCGACAACGTCGCGTTCGTGATCACGAACCAGTGACACTGCCGGAGTTTCATCTGGACGACTGGCGCGCGACCAAGGACACCCTGCACCTGTATACGCAGATCATCGGCAAGATCCGGCTGGCGACCACGGCGGCGCGCAACCACTGGTGGAACGTCCCGCTGTACGTCGATGTCCGCGGTCTCGCGACGCGGCGCCTGCACCATCGCGATACGACGTTCGAGATCGCCATCGACTTCGTCGACCACGCCCTGGTCGTACGGACCGGCGACGGCCGTACGAAGTCGTTCGAGCTCGGCGACGGGCTGCCGGTCGCCGAGTTCGATGCCCGCATCCACGCGTTGCTCGGCGAACTCAACATCGACGTCGAGATCAAGGAAGAGCCGTTCGGCGTCCCGATGACAACACCATTTCCCCAGGACCACGAGCATGCGTCCTGGGATCGTGCGGCCGTCGCACGATTCAGCCGGATCCTGGACTGGTCGGACTCGGTCTTCGAGGAGTTCAGCGGGTGGTTCAACGGCAAGACCAGCCCGGTGCACTTCTTCTGGCACAGCTTCGACCTGGCGGTGACCCGGTTCTCGGGCCGACCAGGCGCGCCGATCGATGCCGACCGCGTCACCCAGGAGGCCTACTCCCACGAGGTCATCTCGTTCGGCTTCTGGCCCGGCGACGACCGTGTCGGTGACGCCGCCTACTACTCCTACACCGCCCCAGAGCCCGCGGGGCTGCGCGACCAGCCGCTGTCGGCCGGCAGATGGATCGAGTGGGCCGCCGGCTCATTGGCGGTCCTCCCGTACGAGACGGTCCGCACCGCCCGCGCCCCCAGAACGACACTGCTGGCGTTCTGCCAAAGCGCCTACGAGGCAGGCGCCCACCTCGCCGGCTGGGACACCACCGGCTTCGAATCGACCTGGTGCCCCACCCCGAACCAACTCCACCAACTCCACGCCACCGCTACCGCCGACCTCGGCCACGCCGACGAACATCCCCGGAACACCTCCGAATGACATCCCCAGCCGGACACCGAGCCCGACCATCGACGTGCCGAGGATCGGCAACCCGCCCAGGTGAGGCGTGTGGTTCCCACCGCTGAACCGCTCTAGAACAACCTCGACCTGGCGAGTTCCGCAAGCTGATCGCGGCCGCGGCGGACGCCGGCCGGCCGGCCCGGCGGGCCGCAGCCGGTCGTTGTGGGCCGGCCGGGTCTGTCGGATCGGCGGGCCAGCGTGCCGGTCCGTCGTGGTGGTGGTCGGCTGTCAGGTCAGGTGTCCAGCCAGTGTTGCGGAGCGGGCAGGTGCTGCTCGAGTTCGTCCCACAGGTCCTCGGGCAGGGTGGCTCGGGTGGCCGCCAGCGTGCGGTCGAGGGTGCGTTGCTGGGTCAGGCCGACGATGGTGGTGCTGATCCGGCTGTCGCGCAGCGACCACTGCAACGCCGCGGTGGCGAGGTCGGTGCCGTGCCGGGTGCACACCTGCGCCATCCGGGTGATCGCGTCCAGGGTGGCCTGTGGCGCGGGCCGGTACCCGTAGTTGGTCAGCCCGGCGTCCGGCCGGGCCAGGATCCCGCCGCCGTGAACGGCCGCGTTGACGACCGCGGCGCCGCTGCCCAGCACCTGCCGGATGAGCGGCCCGGCGCTGCGGTCGACCAGTGTCCACCGGTTGTGGATCAGCACGACGTCGAAGACCCCGAGGTCGACGTAACGGGTCATCTCGCGCACGTCGCCGCCGGCCAGGCCGATGTGCCCGACCGTGCCTGCCTCCCGCAGCCCGACCAGCGCCTCGACGGCGCCGCCGGGGGCCGCGATCGTCGCGAAGTCGTGGGCCTCAGGATCGTGCAGGTACACCAGCGGCAGCGGACGGATGCCCAGCCGCTGGCTGCTCTCGGCCACTGAGCGGCGGACCCGGTCGCCGGAGTAGTCGGCGCCGTCCGGGTCCACCTTGGTGGCGATCACCACGTCGGGCGGTAGCCCGCCGCACGCGGCGACGCCGGCCGCGATCCGCCGTTCGCTCTGCCCGCCGGCGTAGCCGTTCGCGGTGTCGATCATGCGGATCGGGCTGTTCAGCACGGCCTTGACCAGCTCGACCGCCGGGTCGGCGGCCGCCTCGTGCCCGGACGTCACCGGCAGGTTGCCCAGCGGGCCGCCACCCAGGCACACCGCGCTGACCCGCAGCCCGGTCGTCCCCAGCCCCCGCATCCACCGATCGCCCAGCCAGTCGCGCACGCGGTCCCCTTCTCC
>JBBWZH010000251.1:0-6273 GCA_039648995.1 Mycobacteriales bacterium | reverse complement strand
CGCCCTGGACGAGGTCTGGGATCCGGCCCTCGACGACCAGTCCAACGTGCTCGAGGTCTACGTCTCCTACCTCCGCCGCAAGATCGACGCTCCGTTCGGCCGGCAGGCCGTCCGGACCGTCCGCGGCGCCGGCTACCGGCTGGATCCCGATGGCGGCTGACCCGCCGGCTGGCCCGGCCGCTGGCCGGCCGGCCGGCCCGGTGCGGGACTCGTGGCGGCACCGGCTGACCACCATCCGGGTCCGGCAGACCTCGCTCGCGCTGCTTGTCGTCGGGCTGGCGCTGGTCGTCGGCGGCGGCCTGGTGCTCGCGCTGGTCCGGCGCGACCTGGTCGGCGGCGCGGAGCGGCAGGCGCGGCAGCGGGCTGAGGAGACCGCGACGCTGCTCCGCGACGGCTGGCTGCCCACCGAGCTGCCCACTGAGCCGCCGGCCGGTGGCGAGGACCGGGTCGTCGTGCAGGTGGTCGACCAGCAGGGCCGGGTCCGGTCGGCCAGCGCCGACCTGGGCGGTGAGGGGCCGCTGCTGGCAGCGCTGCCCGGCGCCGGGACGGTGACCGGGACGGTGCGGCGCTCGCTCGGCGGCGAGCGCACCGACCTGCGCGTCGTCGGGCTGCGCGTCGTCAGGCCGGGGGCCGGCAGCGCCGGCACCCTGTCGGTCTACGCGGCCAGCTCGCTGGAGCCGGCCCACGAGGCGACCGCGGCGACCGCGACCGGCCTGGCGGTCGCCGTCCCGCTGTTGCTGCTCTGCGTGGGCGTGACGTCCTGGCGGCTGGTGGGCCGGTCGCTGCGGCCGGTCGAGGCGATCCGCGCCCAGGTGGACCAGATCACCCCTGGTCAGCTCGACCAGCGGGTGGTCGAGCCGCCGGGCCAGGACGAGCTGAGCCACCTGGCCCGGACCATGAACACCATGCTGGACCGGCTGCAACGCGCTCAGCAGCGGCAGCGCCGTTTCGTCAGCGACGCCTCGCACGAGCTGCGCAGCCCGCTGGCGGCGATCCGGACCCGGGTGGAGGTCGGCCTGGCCCATCCGGACCGGACCGACTGGGTGGCGCTGGCGCGGGCGGTACACCGCGACGGCGACCGCCTCGACCGGCTGGTGGACGATCTGCTGACGCTGGCCTCGGCGTCGGCCGCCGGCGCCACCGCCGGGGCCGCCGCGCTGGAGGTTGTCGACCTCGACGAGGTGGTGCTCGACGAGGTGGAGGCGATCCGGGCCCGGGGCGCGGTCGTCGTCGACCTGGCGGCGCTCTCGCCGGCGCGGCTGCGCTGCCGGCCCGAGCAACTCCGGCTCATCGTCCGCAACCTGCTCGACAACGCCGAGCGGCACGCGGCGGGCCGGGTCGAGATCGGGCTGGCGGCCGGCGAGGCCACCGCGGAGTTGGTGATCCGCAACGATGGCGACCCGGTGCCGGTCGCCGAGCGGGAGCGGGTCTTCGATCCGTTCCACCGGCTGCAGCCGGCCCGGGACCGGGCCAGCGGCGGTGCCGGCCTCGGCCTCGCGATCGTCCGGGACGCCGTCACCGCGCACGGCGGCCAGATCTGGTTCGCCGACTGCGCCGACGGCGCCGAGGTGCACGTCCGGCTGCCGTTCGCCGGCCCCGGCTGACCGACCCACGGTGGACAACCACCAGGCAGGCCCGGACCGGGCGGACAACGGCTACGACACGGGTTACACATGTCACGATCGTTGCCGACCCAATGAAGTATTGCCCACATCCAGCCAGCTAAGGCCTTATCGTGACCTAAGGCGGTAGCTGGGGCATCGCCTGGGGGTGGGTTGTGACGGGGCTTGGTAACGGCGTTGTTGATACGGTCGTTGAACGCAAGATCAGCACAGCTGTCCGGCGGCTGCCGCGAGCCGCGCTGCACCGCCGCCGGCCAGGCGCCGGCGGCCACATAGCAACGACCTAGGGCAGCGGCGGATGTCTACCGCCAAGCTGTCGACCATCCGGTGGCCACGCCGGCTGCATCCGATCGCGGCCGACGGCCTGTTGGGATTGCTGGCCACCTGGGTCGCGCTGGACACCATGCTGGATGGCGCGCCGGCCGCGCTGCCCTACGAGATCCCGCTCGACGCCGACGCGATCCTCGGCACGGCGCTGCTGGTCGTCGGCGCGGTCGCGCTGCTGTGGCGGCGCCGCTACGCGCTGGTGGTGCTGGTGGTCAGCGGCACGGCGCTGCTGGTCTACGAGGAGCTTGGGTACGCCCTGCCGCTGATGCCGCTCGCGCCGCTGGCCGCGCTCTACACGGTGGCCGCGACCTGGCGGCTGTCGGTGTCGGTGGCGGCGACGAGCACGCTGGTGCTCGGTACGGCGACGGCAGCGTTCACCCGGAACGGCACGCTTGCCGATGACCGGCTGCTGACCCACCTGCTGCTTGTCGTCGCCGTCTGGCTGCTGGGCCGGCACCTGCGGGCCAGCCACGCCCGCGGCGCGCTCGCCGAGGCGGAGACCGCGCTGCTCGCCCAGGAGCAGGCCGCGAACACCCGGCTCGGAATCGAACGGGCGAAAACCCGGATCGCCCGGGAGCTGCACGACATCGTCGCGCAGAACGTCTGCCTGATCGTCGCGCAGGCCGGTGCCGCCCGGCGGGTGTTCGACACGGAGCCGGAGTCCACCCGGCAGGCGATCAGCACGATCGAGACGACCGGCCGGGCGGCGCTGGGCGAGATGCGCCGGGCGCTCGGCGCGCTGCAGGCCGACGAGCTGGCCATCGCCGGCGACGGTGGCCGGCGGGACGGGCCGGACCAGCCGGGTCTCGACCGACTGCCCGCACTCCTGCACCGGCTGGACGCGGTCGGCCTGCCCGTCAACCTGCTCGTACAGGGGGAGCCGCTGCCGCTGCCGGACGATGTCGACGCTGCCGCCTACCGGATCGTCCAGGAGGCTCTGACCAACATCCTGGACCACGCCGATGCGACCCGGGCCGACGTCCTGCTCAGCTACCACCCCGGCGCGCTGCGCCTGCGTATCCGCGACGACGGCCGCAACCCGACCCAGGACGTGAGCCTGGGGCACGGGATCGTCGGGATGTGGCAGCGCGCCGCCATGGTCGGCGGCGAGCTGTCGGTAGCACCCCGGTCGGCGACCGGCTTCCAGATCACCGCCCGGCTCCCGGTCAACGTGCACCAACCATGACCGGCCACCAACGATGCCCGGGCCACCAACCATCACCAGGCCGGTGCCGTGAGCATCACCGTGCTGGTGGCTGACGACCAGCCGTTGATGCGGGCCGCCCTGCGCAGCTGCCTGGCCGCGGAGCCCGACCTCGAGGTGGTGGGCGAGGCCGTCGACGGGCGGGACGCGATCGAGCGGGCGGAGCGGCTGCGCCCCGACGTGGTGCTGATGGACGTCCGCATGCCGCATCTGGACGGGGTCGCGGCGACCCGCCAACTGGTCCGCGCGAACGCCGACCGGCCGATGAAGGTGCTGATGTTGACCACCTTCGACCTCGACGAGTACATCGTCGACGCGCTGCGGGCCGGCGCGAGCGGTTTCCTGCTCAAGGACGCCACGCCGGAGGCGCTGGTGCACGCCGTCCGGGTCGTGGCCGCCGGGGACGCGCTGCTCGCGCCGGCGGTAACCAGGCGGCTGCTGGACCGCTATGCGCACCACCTGCCGCCGGCCACGACCGACCCGGCGCGGCTGTTCGACGACCTCACCGACCGCGAGCTGACCGTGCTGAAGTTGGTCGCCCAGGGCCTGGCCAACGCCGAGATCGGGCGGGAGCTGAACCTGGCCACCAGCAGCGTCAAGACGCACATCAGCCACCTGCTGGCCAAGCGCGGGCTCAGTGACCGGGTGCAGCTGGTGGTGCTCGCCTACGAGAGCGGCCTGGTGCGCCCGGGGACGGGCCCGGCGCCGGAGCACCGGCGCCCGGCCGGCTGAGCCGCGTTGGCCCGCGATCCAGCCGTCCGGGCGCCGTCCGGGGTCAGCCCCGCTGCCGCAGCGGCGGGGTCTGGCGGTACACGTCGCTGACCCGGTTGGCGCGGCGTTCCATCCGCAGCGCGGCGTCCCGCGCCTGGGTCAGCCCGGCCGCGTCCATCAGAGTGCGGCTGACCAGCGTCAGCGTCTCCTGCTGGTTGCCGCCATCCGGGACGATCATGATGTTGCCGACCCCTGGCGCGTAGTACTTCAGCTGGTGGCCGGAGGCCGGGTCCAGCGGGCTGGTCTCGTCGACCACCAGGACGTCGTCGTAGCAGCGGATCCCGTCGCAGACGTGCTGGCCGGTCCGCGCCACCTGGCCGACGTCGAGGAAGTCGATGGTCGGCGCGAGACCCTGCACGTAGCTGGGGGTCCCCGCCGTCGGCCGGGCCATCATGTGGAAGCCGGCCTTGGCGCCGTCGATGCCGGCGAACCAGGTGTCCGGAGCTCCGGCGAACTGGCCGTTCTCGAACACCTCGGGGTACTCACCCAGGTTCCAGACCGCGCCGCTGTCGTCCTGCGCCTGGAACGCCAGCTCGGCCTCGGCCAGCACGCCGTCGTCGAAGTCCCGGTCCCAGAGCACAGCGGTGCGCACGCCGTTGACCACCTTCGTCAGGTCCGTGACCTCCAGGACGACGCGGTGCGGCGTCCCGTCCACGGTCCCTTTCAGCACGTAGCGCATGCCCGGGGAGAACGGCAGGAACCTGTTGTCGATGCGCAGCGGGTGGGAGAAGTTGCCCGGGTGGAAGGGCGGCGCCTCGACCGCGGCCGCCTGGGCGGGGTGCGGTGCGGCCGGGGCGGCGTGCGCCGCGGTTACCAGCAACGGGACCGCGAGACACCCGAGTAGAGCGGTGGGTAACCGCCGCAGTTGGAACATGTGGACCCCCAATGAACTGTGCCTCAGGCAGGTTGTGGTGCACCGTCCACGGCGGGATCGGCCCGGCCGCGGCGGCGCCGGCCGAAGCGCAGGTACAGCGACGGCACGACGAACAGGGTGAGCAGGGTCGAGGTCACCAGCCCGCCGACGATGACGATGGCTAGCGGGTACTCGATCTCGTGCCCCGGGCGGTCGCCCAGGACGATCAGCGGCACCAGGGCGAGGCCGGTCGCCAGCGACGTCATCAGGATCGGGGACAGCCGCTCCCGGGCCCCGCGCAGCACCAGGGCCGGCCCGAACGTCTCGCCCTCCACGCGTTCCAGGTGCTGGCAGTGGTTGACCAGCAAGATGCCGTTGCGGGCGGCTATCCCGAACACCGTGAAGAACCCGACGAGCGAGCCGAGGGAGATGATCCCGCCGCCCAGGTACGCCGCGAGCAGCCCGCCGACGAGCGCCATCGGCAGGGTCAGGAACGCGAACGTCGCCAACCGCCAACTGCCGAAGGACGCCTGCAGCAGCAGCAGGATCGCGACCGCGGCCAGGCCCGCGGAGCTGAACAGCCGGCTCTGCGCGGCCTGCCGCTCCTTGTACTCGCCGAGCACCTCGGCGTGGTAGCCGCGCGGGTAGGAGATGCCCGCCATCCGGGCGTTGAGGTCGGCCACCACCGAGCCGAGGTCGCGGCCCTTCACCCCGGCGGCCACGTCCAGGCGCCGGGAGTCGCCCTGGCGCTCGATCAGGTTCGGCACCGGCCGGACGGCCACCGCGGCCACGTCGCCGATCCGCACCCGCGAGCCCGACGGCGTGTCGATGAGCAGCTTGCTGATGCTGGACACGCTGTTGCGGGACGCCGGCGTGCTCCACACCACCGTGTCGTACGCCCTGCCGGCCCGGAAGATGTCGCCGACCTCCTCGCCGGCCACCAGCGTGGACGCCGCCCGCCGGACGTCGCCGGGCTTCAGCCCGTACTTCGCGGCCTTGGCGAGGTTGACGGTGACCTCGACCTGAGGGACGTCGACCTGCAGGTCGACGTGGCTGTCGACGGTCCCCGGGACGTCGGCCATGATCTTGCGCACTTCCTCGGCCTTGGCCCGCAGCACCTTCTGATCCTGGCCGTAGACGCGGACGACGAGCGGCTCCTTCGAACCCGTGAGCACCTCCTCGACCCGCTCGTTCAGGTAGGTCAGCACGTCGTGGTAGAGCCCCGGGTAGCTGTTGACCACGTCCTCGATCCGGGTCAGGGTCGCGTCCAGGTCGGCGTCGGAGTCGATGCTGATCCACGCCTCGCCGAAGTTGACCCCGGCGATCTCCTCGCCGAGCATCGCCTGGCCGATGTGCGAGCCGAAGCTGCGTACGCCGGGGATCGCCCGCAGGTCCCGGCTCAGCGCGGTGGTGGTGCGCGCGGTCTCGGCGGCCGACGTGCCGGGCAGCGCGATCCAGTGGACGAGGAAATCCCGCTCCTTGAACGTCGGGAACAG
>JBBWZH010000021.1:0-7022 GCA_039648995.1 Mycobacteriales bacterium | reverse complement strand
GCCGCCGGCCAGCGGCGCGGTGAGCACCCCGCCGACCACGGCGAGCGGAAGCGTCCCGAACAGCAGGGCGGCCACCCGCCAGCTGCCGGACGCCGCCTGCAGCAGCAGGAAGATGCCGACCGCGGCGAGGAGCGCGGCGAGTGGCACCCAGCGGGAGGAGCGCTGGTAGCCCTGCCCGGCCTGGTCGGCGCTGAGCACCTCGGCGTGGTACTCGAACGGGAACGGCATCGCCCCGATCCGGTTCCGTACGTCGGTCAGCACCGCGCCGACGCCGCGGCCCTTCACGTCGGCCAGCACGTCCAGGCTGCGCGAGACGTTGTCGTGGGCGATGACCGTCGGGGCCGGCGCGATACGCACGTCGGCGACCTCGCGCAGCGGCACCTGGCCGCCACCGGGGACGTCGATCGGCAGGTTCCGGACGCTGTCCAGGCTGACCCGGGTCGCCGGCGTGCCCCACACCACGACGTCAAAGATCTGCTGCTGCTCGTACAGGCTGCCCACCGGCAGGCCGGCCACCAGCGTCGCGGCCGCCCGCCGGACGTCGCCGGGCCGGATGCCGAACCGCTGCGCCGCCGCGAGGTCGAGTTGCACCTGCACGGTCGGCTCCTCGACCAGCTTCTGCGCCCGGGCGTTGACGACCCCGTCGACCGCGGAGATCGTCCGCCGCACCTCCTCCGCCTTGGCGGCGAGCTGCTTGAGGTCCTGGCCGTAGAGGCGGACGACGACGGGGTGGCCGCGGCCGGCCTGCGCCGCCCGCACCCGGTCCTGCTGGTAGTCCACGACGGTGCTGCGCAGGCCGGGGTACCCGTCGACGACCCGCTGCACCGCCGCGACCGTGCTGGCCCGGTCGGCGGTGTCGTCGATGCGCAGCCACAGCTCGCCGGAGTTGACGTTCACCACCCGGTCGGAGGCCACCGCGCGTCCAGAGTGGACAGCCACGTCGCGCACGCCGGGCACGGCGCGCAGCTGGGTGCCGGCCCGGGCGGTGATCCGGTTCAGCTCCTCCAGCGAGGTGCCCGGCGCGGCCCGGAACTGCACCAGCACGTTGCGGTCCTGCAGCGTCGGCAGCACCGGGTGGCTGCCGAGCTGCGGGATGACCGCCAGGCCGGCCACCACCAGCACGGCGACGGCGGCGTACGCCCGGCGCGGCCGCCGCAGGTATCCCGGCAGGCGGCGGTCGTAACCGCGCCGCAGCCACCGCAGCGGCGGGCTGGCCCGCCGGGCGGCCGGCTCACCGGGCAGCAGCAGGGCGGCGAGGGCCGGCGTGACCGTCACCGCGACCACCGTCGAGGCCAGCACCGCGAGGACGTAGGAGAGCACCAGCGGCCGCGCGAACGAGCCGGCCACCCCGGTCAACAGCAGCACCGGCAGCACGGCCAGCAGCAGGACGAGCGTGGCGTAGCCGACCGGCCCGCGGGCCTCGGCCAGCGCCGCGACCACCTCGGTGACCACCGAGGCGTCGTCGTCGGCCGCGCGGCGCTCGCGCAGCCGGCGCCGGACGTTCTCGACGCCGGTCACGGTGTCGCCGACGAGCACGCCGAGCGCGACCGCGAACCCGACGAGCGTCATCGTGTTGAAGGTCGTCCCGCGCAGGAACAGCACGTACGCGGCGGCGAGCACGGCCAGCGGGACGGTGACCGCGCTGATCAGCGCGACCCGCCACGACCAGAGCAGCAACCCGAGCAGCGCGACGGCGAGCAGCAGGCCGGCCAGGATGCTCCAGCCGACGTTGTGCAGCGCCGCGGTGATGAAGTTCGCCGGCCGGTACGCGTTCGTGTCGATCCGCACGCCGGCCAGCCCGGGCCGCATCTCGGCCAGCGCCGCGTCCACCGCGCGGGTGACGTCCAGGGTGTTCGTCTCCGGGAACTTCTCCACCACCAGCATGACGTCCGGGCCGTTGGCGCCGACCGAGTCGCCGATCAGCGGCTGGTGGCCCTCCACCACGCTGGCCACGTCGGACAGCCGCAGCGTGCGGCCGCCCGGACCCTCCATCGTCACCGAGGCCAACTGCCTGGGTGTGGTGATCGGGAAGATGTGCTGCACGCTGAACCGCTGGTTCGGGGTGTCCACGAAGCCGCCGGTGCCCGGCGTGGACGCCTCGACGAACGTCAGCGGCGAGACCCACAGGGCGTTGCCGGTCGCGTCGACGACCTCGTTGAGCGAGACACCGCGGGCCTTGAGCTTGTCCGGGTCGACCAGCACCTGCAGCTGCCGGTCCCGCTGGCCCCAGATCGCGACGTTGGCCACCCCGGGCAGGCCCATCAGCTTGGGCCGGATCTTCCACCGCGCCAGCACTGAAATGTCCACATCGGACAGTTCCGACGAGGACAGCCCGATCATCATGACCCGGCTGGCCGACGCGAGCGGCGGGATCATGATCGGTGGGCTGCCGACCGCGGGCAGCGCGTGTGCCTGGGACAGCCGCTCCTGTACGGCCTGCCGGGCCAGCAGCAGGTTCGTGCCCGGGTCGAAGACCAGGTCTATCGACGACAGGCCGGTCATCGAGTCGGACTCGATCTTGTCCAGCCAGGGGATCCCGTTGAGCAGGTCCTGCTCCAGCGGCACCGTGATGAGCTGCTCCACCTCCGCGGCGGACAGACCCAGCGCCTCCGTCTGGATCTGCACCGACGGCGGCGTGAACTGCGGGTAGGTGTCCACCCGCGCATCGCGCAGCTGCAGGACGCCGACGGCCATCAGCACGATGGCCGCGGCGACCACGAGCCGACCGAACTTCACACCCGAGCCAATGATCCAACTCATCACAGCCGCCACATCGGGGAGGTAGACGCCAGCCGACAACCACCAATCCTGGTTGTTCACGTCCGGTCGGTCGTCCGCGTACGGAACCGAAAAGGAGCGTTCCCTGGCACCGCGGGCTGACCTCCCCGGGGCGGATACCGCCTCCGTCGCAAGGCCCCCCGCTGCCTACGGCGGCGGGCACACAGTGCCCACCTCGTAGTCCGCGGGGCGGTGAACCGCCCAGCTCAACGGGTGCCGGACCGAATGACCGCACATCGTCAGCGGATCGTGCCGTGAGGCGCGGGGCCAAGCCCGGATCGCCCAGAGCGGATTGCGTTTGCTTCGTCTGTTGCGCATACTTCGACTGAGGGCAGGAGGTCCAGGTATGTCGACCACGATCGCGCACGTCCGGCCGGGAGCCGGTGACATCAACGTTGCCGTAGCGGCGCTTCCCCACGTCAAGGGCTACCTGTCCAGGCACCAGGATCGCGACGACGTTCGTCTGGTGGTTCACGACGAACTCGGGGACGAGACGCTGACAGTCCCACGAGGGGCGGTCGAGCTGCTTGCCCGGATCCTCGCGCACATGGCCGCCGGCCAAGGAGTCTCGGTCGTGCCCACCCACGCCGAGCTCACCACCCAGCAAGCCGCCGACCTCCTCAACGTGTCCCGCCCGTTCCTGATCGGCCTGCTCGACGCCGGCGAGATCGACTACCGGAAGGTCGGCAAGCATCGCCGCGTCAAGGCCGCATCCCTGCTCGACTATCTGCGTGGCGACGACCAGCGTCGGCGCGATGCCGCCGACGAATTGTCCGCCCTCACGCAGGAGATGGGCCTGACCTGAAATGACGTTCACCGTCGTCTACGACGCGAACGTGCTCTACCCGGGCACCGTCGACGAGGTTCTCCTCCGGTTGGAACGCAACGGTCTCATCGAGTCGTCGGCCGCCCTCCGGGCCTGATCATCGGCCGCGCATGCTCGCAGCCGTGTCCTGCTGCACAACGCCACCGACTCCCACCGGGCCCGGGCGCACCTGCTCGCGGATCAGGACCGCCGGTCCGGCGTCATTCCAGCCCCCACCGAGCGCGAACCCCACGGCCCGGTTCCCGGTCCGGTCGCACCCGCTTCGGCGGCGCACGGCGTCCGGGGCGAGCGCCGGCGGGCGCGGGTCCGGTGGGCCGGGTGGCGGTGTCGGTCGGGGTGATCGGCGTAGGTATGTCGGGTCGGACATGGTCAACTGAACGTATATGGACGGTGACGAAACCGGTCAGTAGCAACAACGCCACCAAAAGAGTGTCTTTACATGCCGTAGGGGCGGAGTTAGTGTGGGCCGCCCTTAATTGAGAGCGCTCTCATGGGTGTGCTTGGCCGCCGCCAAGCGCAAACGGCTCGCCGGAATCCGCCAGACGGCATGCCGTCCGTTCTGGCGTGCCCTCCTGAGGTCTGAGAGGACCGCCGTGCAAGATCCAGAACTTAGTAGTTTCACCGCCGCCGAAGGGTCGACCCACAAGTTCAGCCGTCGCACCCTGCTCAAGGCCGGTGGCGCCATGGGCGCCGCGACCGGCCTGCTCACCGCGTTGGACACGGTTGCCTGGAAGCCGCTCCGGCAGAGTGCCGGGGCCGCGCCAGCGCCGGGTGACATCCAGCACGACATCGGCCCGTTCATCGCGCCGGCGTTCAGCATCAACGGCATCCAGATCCAGTTCGGCCCCATCTTCACCACGTTCGCGACCGCGACGCTGTCCCGGCTGCCCACCAAGGCCGAGCAAACCCGGTTCACCGCCGCGCTGGCCACGATCGAGCAGCAGTACCCCTGGGGCCCGGCCGGCATCATGACCTTCGTCTCGTACGGCCTGCCGTACTTCCGCCGGCTGCCGGGCGGGGTCAACAACGGCTCGCTCGCGTTCACCAACATCCCCAAGTTGATCAACGCGACGAACCGGCTGGCACTCGAAGAGGCGGTGCCCGGCCCGACCGACTTCGGTCAGCCCGGCATCACCAAGCGGAAGTTCGCCATCCCGGTGCGGATCGAGAGCAACGACATGCTCTTCACGCTCCGCAGCGACACGGCCGCGAACATCTCCGACGTGCTGGCCTGGCTCAACGGCAGCAACCGGCTGCGCGGCCAGAACATCGCGTCGCCGGGCCTGCCGTTGACCTTCACCTCCACCCGGGTGATGTTCCAGCAGCGCGGCATGATCCGGCAGGTCGCGTCGCAGGCCGGCCTCTACTACACCGACCGCATCCAGGACCAGTCGCCGATGTGGATGGGGTTCTTCGACCAGCAGTCGGACTCCTCCGGCCCGCCGGCGATCACCACGTTCCTGGGCAACAGCTCGGCGAAGCTGACCAACGCCACCGCCGGCAGCTACTTCGACAACGGCTCGATGCAGCACCTCTCGCACGTGGCCCTCGACCTGGAGGCCTACTACGCCAAGGAGGGCGAAGCCGACACCGAGGAAGCCGAGGTCTACTCGGAGCGGTTGCAGTACATGTTCCGGTCCAACCCGCCGCCGCCCGGAGTCACCCACGGCGGCGACCCGTTCTCCAACGGCGGCGGCGAGTCGCTGGTGCGCAACGAGTTCCGCGGCCCGAACGACATCATGGGTGCGGTGCAGGGCATCAACACGCCCGACAACGCGCATCGGATCGGGCACGAGCAGGCGCTGCAGCGCTCGTCCCGGGCCGCGGACGGCACGCCCATCCACATCCGGATGGACGGCGCCGGCTTCGACACGATGGACATCCCGGCGAACATCCCGCGGCCGGGCACCGGCAACGTGCCGAAGCTCCAGTTCACCATCTTCGTCCCCACGTCGGACTTCTTCGCCAACCTTCGGCGCAACGCGGCGTCGCTGGACCTGGCGAACCAGTTCGCCGTGGACGACGCCGAGAACGGACTGGAGCGGTTCTCCTCGGCGACGAGGCGGCAGAACTTCCTGTCGCCGCCGCGGCGGCACCGCGCCTTCCCGCTGCTCGAACTGACCTGAGCACGCGAGGGCAACCGGCCTGACCGTCCGGTCGGCAGGGCGTCCGACACCGTCGGGCGCCCTGCCCGGCCGGGCCTCATCTCCCGAGCCGCGGGGGGATGCGAGGCCGCCGGACCGGGTAGTGGTGCGCCCGGGAGGTGAGCCGGTGGCGATGCGGCTGCGGCGAAGCGATCCGGGTGGCCCCGGGATCAGCCGGCGACGGCGGGGGCGCGGGTTCGAGTACCGGGACGTCGCCGGCCGGCCGGTGCGGGACGCGGCCACGCTGGAGCGGATCCACGCGCTGGTGCTGCCGCCGGCGTGGCGCGAGGTCTGGATCTGCCCATGGCCGAACGGGCACATCCAGGCCATCGGGGTGGACGCCGCCGGCCGCCGGCAGTACCGCTACCACGACCTCTGGCGGCAGCGCCGGGACCGGGACAAGCACGACCGCGTGCTCGGCCTGGCCGAGTGCCTGCCGGCTGTCCGGACCCGGCTGGACGCGACGCTGTCCGGCCGCGGGCTGACCCGCGACCGGGTGCTCGCGTGCGCCGTCCGGCTGCTGGATCTGGGCTTCTTCCGGGTCGGCGGCGAGGAGTACACGCACGCGCACGGCACCTTCGGGCTGGCCACGATCCGGCGCGAGCACGTCCGCGTTCGGTCCGACAGCGTGATCTTCGAGTACGCCGCGAAGGGCAACCTGGACCGGGTGCAGTCCATTGTGGACCCGGCGGTGCTGGCGGTGGTCCGCGCGCTGCTGCGGCGCCGGGACCCGGCGCCGGAGCTGCTGGCCTGGTGGTCGCCGCGCACCCGCGGCTGGTCGGACGTGCGCAGCGGCCACGTGAACGACTACGTGCGGGAGATCACCGGCGGGCAGTACACCGCGAAGGCCTTCCGCACCTGGCACGCCACCGTGCTGATGGCGGTCGCGCTGGCCGTGTCGACCCGGCCGGCGTCGGCCCGGGCGCGGGCCCGCGCGGTCGCCCGCGGCTACCAGGAGGTGGCCCACTACCTGGGCAACACGCCGGCCGTGGCGCGGGCCGCGTACGTCGACCCGCGCGTCGTGGACCTCTACCACGACGGCGTCACGATCGCCGCCGACCTCGACGCCCTCGGCACCGACAGCGGCCCGGCCACCCACGGCCCGGTGGAAGCAGCCGTCCTGGCGATGCTGCGCGACTGACCGGCCGGCCCGGACGCCGCGGCGGTCAGCCGCGGCGGAGCCGGCCGGCGAGCAGGGCCAGCGCGGCGGCGGCGCCGGTGGCGGCCAGCGTGCCGTGGTGCTGGGACGCCCACAGCTGCGGGCTGCGGCCGTG
>JBBWZH010000231.1:0-5476 GCA_039648995.1 Mycobacteriales bacterium | reverse complement strand
GCTCCCAGGGCTGGTCGACCCGGAACCCGATCGTCTCGCCCAGCGCGGTCAGCAGCCGCAGGAAGTACTCGCTGGTCTGCGCCGACGACCACGGGGCGATCGCGCCCTCCTGCAGGCTGCGCTCCGGGTCGGGCACCACCAGCTCCGGGTCGACCTCCTTGCGGGTGCCGAGCCCGGTGCAGTCGGGGCAGGCCCCGTACGGCGAGTTGAACGAGAACGAGCGCGGCTCCATCGCCTCGAACGAGAGGTCGTCGTACAGGCAGGCCAGGTGCTCGGAGAAGGTGCGCTCGCGATGCGGGTCGTCGTCGGGCAGGTCGACGAGGTCGAGCACGATCAGGCCGCCGGCCAGGCCCAGCGCGGTCTCCACCGAGTCGGTCAGCCGGCGCTTCGAGGACGCCTTGGCGGTCAGCCGGTCGACCACCACCTCGATGGTGTGCTTCTCCTGCTTCTTCAGCTTCGGCGGCTCGGTCAGCGAGTGGACCACACCGTCCACCCGGACCCGGGAGTAGCCCTTGGTCTGCAGGTCGGCGAACAGGTCGACGTACTCGCCCTTGCGGCCGCGGATCACCGGCGCGAGCACCTGGAACCGGGTGCCCTCCTCCATCTCCAGCACCCGGTCGACGATCTGCTGCGGCGTCTGCCGGCTGATCGGGCGACCGCACTTCGGGCAGTGCGGTCGCCCGGCGCGCGCGTACAGCAACCGCAGGTAGTCGTAGACCTCCGTGATCGTCCCGACGGTGGAGCGCGGGTTCCTGGAGGTGGACTTCTGGTCGATCGAGACGGCCGGGGAGAGGCCCTCGATGAAGTCCACATCCGGCTTGTCCATCTGGCCGAGAAACTGCCGGGCGTACGCCGAGAGCGACTCGACGTAGCGGCGCTGGCCCTCGGCGAAGATCGTGTCGAAGGCCAGGCTGGACTTGCCCGACCCGGACAGCCCGGTGAACACGATCAGGCTGTCTCGGGGGAGGTCGAGGTGGACGTCCTTGAGGTTGTGCTCGCGCGCACCACGGACGATCAATCGGTCTGCCACAGGGTGTCTTCCGCCGTAGAGGAGAGGTCGTCCCGACTCTAGCGACGGGTACCGACAGATTCTTCCCCGTCTGGAATGCGGCAGGATGCGGGCAGGGATCGAGCGACGAGGAGCAGGCGATGAGCTACACCGGTGAGGTCAAGGTTGGCGGCCCGGCGGACCGGCGGGAGCTGCCCGCGCTGACCATCGACAAGCTCGCGGTCGGCCCGATGGACAACAACGCGTACCTGCTGCGCTGCACCGCGACCGGGGCCGGGCTGCTGATCGACGCGGCGAACGAGGAGCACCGGCTGCTCGAACTCGTCGGGTCCGCCGGGCTGGGCACGGTCGTCACCACGCACCGGCACGGCGACCACTGGCAGGCGCTGGCCGACGTGGTCGAGGCCACCGGCGCGCGCACGGTCGCGCACCCGCTGGACGCCCCGGAGCTGCCGGTGCCGGTGGACGAGCCGGTCGAGCACGGCGGCACGGTCACCGTGGGCGAGGTCACGCTGGAGGTCATCCACCTGCGCGGGCACACCCCGGGCAGCATCGCGCTGCTCTACCGCGACCCGGCCGGCACCCCGCACCTGTTCACCGGCGACTCGCTGTTCCCCGGCGGCCCCGGCGGCACCGCCAACCCGACCAACTTCGGCTCGCTGATGGACGACCTGGAAGCGCGGGTCTTCGCCACCCTGCCGGACGAGACCTGGTTCTACCCGGGCCATGGCAACGACTCGACCCTCGGAGCCGAGCGGCCGGCGCTCCCCGGGTGGCGCGCCCGCGGCTGGTAGCCGTCGCCCCACACCACCGGCCCGTCCGGCAGGGACCATCCGGCAGGACCGCCCGGCAGGACCGTCCGGCAGGGACCGTCCGGCAGGACCCGGCCGGCAGGACCCGTCCGGCAGGACCCGTCCGGCAGGACCCGTCCGGCAGGGCCCGTCCGGGCCGCGGACCGTCCGGCAGGGGACCCGGCCGGTAGGGGAAACGCCGCCCGGGGCGGCCGATCAGGGCCGTCCGGCGCCCTGAAGGGTCGAAATTATCCCCACAGACGACCATCCGGCCGATCGGACCGGGCTACGGGACGCGGCAGTAGACGAAGACCTGGCGCTCGGGCGGGACGTCGGGGGTGGCGGGTTCGAACTCCTCGACGTCCACCTCGCGGATCTCCAGGCCGTCGGCGACGAGGAGGGCTTCGAGGTCGGGGCGGGGGTAACCGGTGGCGCGGACCTCGGCGCCGAGGAACGTGATCGGGACGTAGTCGAGGTCGGCCTCGACCATGCCGATGGCGAAGTAGCCGCCGGGCCGGACGATGTTGCGGATGCGCCGGACCGCCGCCGGGATCTCGCTGCGGCGCAGCATGAGCAGCGAGAAGAACGCGACCGCCGCGTCGAAGTCGCCCAGCGTCGAGTCGATCTCCTGCAGGTCCATCGCCACGAAGCGGGCGTTCGGCACGTTGAACCGGGCGATCCGGAGCATCTCGGCGGACGCGTCGATGCCGACGACGTCGAGCCCGGACTCGACCATCATGCCCGCGGTGGGGACACCGGTGCCGCAGCCGACGTCCAGCACCCGGGCGCCGGGTGAGAGCCGGTCGATCACCCACTGCGTCGCGATGATCTGCGCCGACTTGTGCGGGAAGGCGTCGTCGTACCGCTCGCCGATCGCGTCGAACGCGGCCGCCTGCCGTTGCGTGTCTGCCGAGAACACCCGGTTCGACCTCTCTCCCCGTCACCGCCGGCCCGATCCGGGCCGGGCGGACGATCATCTTCGCACGCGGCGCGCGCGGCCACCGGCGCCCGCGCGCGGGCTCACCCGCCCAGGTGGCGCGACCACCAGTCGAGGATCGCGTCGAACCGGGCCAGCCGGTGGCTGGGCAGCCCGGATCGCGACATCTCGTGGCCCTCCGCGGGGAACAGCAGCAGCTCGGTCGGCACGCCGCGGGTCTTGAGGGCGACGAACAGCCGCTGCGCCTGCTCCACCGGGCACCGCCAGTCGTGCTCCGAGTGGATGATCAAGGTCGGGATGTCGATCTTGCCGGCATGCGTGAGCGGGCTCTGCGCGGCCATCGCGTCCGGGTCGGTGCCGGCGTACGCCTCGGTGAAGAAGTGGCCGATGTCGCTGGAGCCGGTGAAGCTGTCCCAGGCGGTGACCGCGCGCTCGGGGATGGCCGCCTTGAACCGGTGCCCCGCACGCGCGGCCAGCCAGGTGGTCATGTAGCCGCCGTACGAGCCGCCCATCACACCGACCCGGTCGGCATCCAGGTCCGGCTCGGCCAGCGCCACATCCAGCAGGGCCAGCAGGTCGTCGGCGTCCACGGTGCCCATCGCGTGCTTGATCGCCCGACCGTGCGCCTCGCCGTACCCGGCCGAGCCGCGCGGGTTGCCCATCACGACCGCGTAGCCGGCGCCGACGTACACCTGCGCCTCGTCGAACAGCCCCCAGCCGTACTGCCGGTACGGGCCGCCGTGGATGTTCAGCAGCACCGGGTGCGGGCCCGGCCCGTCCGGCCGGACCAGCCAGCCGTGCACCGGGTAGCCGTCCGGCGCGGTCGTGGTCAGCTCCACCAGCGGCCGGATCTCGCCCCGCTCGACCAGCTCCGCGCCGAACGAGCTGAGCCGCCGCTCCTCCCCGTCGCGCACCGCCAGCACCTCGCCCACGCTGGTCGGGTCGGCGGCCACGGCCACCAGCACGCCGGCGGCCGCGTCGTGCCCGGTGACCTGGCGCGGGCCGGTGACCAGCGGCTCCGGAACGCCCGGCCCGGCCGGCTCGCCGCCGGGGCCCAGCACCGGCACCCGCACCACTTCCGCGGTGCCCCGCTTCTCGGCCTGCACCAGCGCGGCGGTGCCCCGCTCGTCGGTCACCAGCACCGGGCCGGTGCCCGGGTCGACGATCTCCACGGTCGCCGGGTCGGTCAGCGCGCGCGGCGGGGCCGACCCGTCCGCCGGCACCGCCCAGACCGCCCCGCCGAAGCCGACGAAGTCACGGCCGTCGGCGCCCAGCCGCTCGGCCACGAAGACCAGCGTGCCGCCGTCCGGGGTGAACGCGGCGGCGCCCGCGCCGAGCGTGGTGGGCGTGACCTGGCGCAGGTCGCCGCCGTCCGGGGTGCAGGTGAACAGGTCGGCGTACAGCGTGGTGTCGCGGTGCGCGTGCCGGGCCGAGACGAACGCGAGCCGCGAGCCGTCCGGGCTCCAGCTGACCGCGCGGTCGTCGTAGTCGCCGTCGGTGACCTGGACCGGCGCCGGCTCGTCCGCGAACGGGTCGAGCACGAACAGGTGCGGGCGGCGGTCCAGGATGAAGCCGATGTTGTCCTCCCGGAACCGCAGCGTGGTGATCCGCCGCGGCGCCTCCTTCTCCGGCGTGACGCCGTCCACCGTGCCGTAGCGGCCGGCGTCGGGCACCCGGGCGGCGTAGGCGATGCGGCCGGAGTCGGGGCTCCAGACCGCCATGCCGGCGCCGAGCGGGTGCTCGGTCAGCCGGCGCGGCTCGCCGCCGTCGGTCGGCAGCAGGTACAGCTGCGGCTTGCTGGCCGGGCCCGGGCTGTCGGTGGCGGCGACCCGCAGGAACGCCAGCCACCGCCCGTCCGGCGACCACCTCGGCGCGCTGTCCCGCGGGCCGTAGGTGAGCGGCCGCGGCGGCGCCTCCCCGGTGGTGTCCAGCAGCCAGAGCTGGCTGCGGTACTCGTCGGCGTCCAGATCGAGCCTGGTCACCGCGACCGCGGCACGGCGGCCGTCCGGCGACACCGTCGGAACCCCCGGGGTACGCAGCAGGGCAAGGTCGGCGGGCTTCATGACCCGACAGTAAGACATGGACCGGGAGATCGGGTTCTCCTCGCCCGGTCCCGTTAGGGTGCTTCGCTGTGACCCGAACCGTTTTCACCGGCGGCCTTGTCTTCGATGGCACCGGCAGCGACCCGGCGCCGGCGGATGTCCTCGTCGACGGCGACCGGATCGTCGATGTCGGCACCGGCCTGGACGGCGACGAGGTGGTCGACTGCGCCGGCAGCACGCTGCTGCCGGGGCTGTTCGACTGCCACGTGCACGTGATGGTCAGCGGGGTGAACCCGCTGCGGCTGGTGCAGACGCCGTTCTCGTTCCAGTTCTACGAGGCGATGGGGAACCTGCGGGCCACGCTGGCCGCCGGCATCACGTCGGTGCGCGACGCCGGCGGGGCCGACCTCGGCGTGAAGGAGGCGGTCCGGCGCGGGCTGGTGCCGGGGCCGCGGATGCAGATCGCGATCAGCATGCTCAGCCAGACCGGTGGGCACGGCGACAGCTGGCTCCCGTCCGGCTGTCACATGCCGCTGATGGTGCCGCACCCGGGCCGGCCGCCGACGATCGTGGACGGCCCCGAGCAGGTGCGGCAGAAGGTGCGCGAGCTGATCCGGCACGGCGCGGACGTGATCAAGGTGGCCACCAGCGGCGGCGTGCTGTCACCCCGGGACGACCCGCGGCACGGGCACTTCCG
>JBBWZH010000209.1:0-4914 GCA_039648995.1 Mycobacteriales bacterium | reverse complement strand
GGGCCGATGCCGAAGACGATCGTGTGCCGGTCGATCGCGTCCACGTACCGCTTCTGGTTCAGCGTCTTCGGCCGGATCGTGCGGCCGCGGCGGGACAGGATGTTCAGGCTGAGCACGTCCGCCGGGCGCTCGGACTCGCCGCTGCGCAGGATGCCGAGCGCGTGCGTGATCGAGTCGCTGGTGAGCGTCTGGCCGGCGGCGACCAGCTCGAGCAGCTCCTCGAACAGCCGCGCCGCGAGCGCGTTGTCGGCCGGGTCGCCGGTGATCGTGATCTCGTTGCCGCGCACGTGGATGTCGCTGGCCAGCGCGTCTTCGATGATCCGGAGCAGTTCGTCGCGGCTGCCGAGCAGGCTCACCATCGCCTGCGAGCCGGGAACGACGATCTTGGTTTGAGCGGTGGGCCGGGGCTCCGACCGGCCACGCCGCTCTCGGGACTCGCGCCGGTCGCTGGGGCTGCCGGCGACGTCTGGTTTGCCGGCTCCGCCGGTGGCGGCTCCCGACACGTCGGGCTTCGTGGGCACGGGGTGTGGTCGGCCCTGCTTCCTTCGAGCGGTGACAGGTCGGAGCCGAGTCTACCCGGGGCTACCCGACCGCGATCCGGATATACCGGACCGGGTTCGGCCCGTGTCGACCCGGATCGCCCCGGGCCGGGCCGGGTGCCGGCTCAGCCGGGCGGCCAGCCGAACGCCCGACCGCCGAGCACGTGCCCGTGCACGTGGAACACGGTCTGCCCGCCGTTGGCGCCGGTGTTGAACACCAGCCGCCAGCCGTCCGCCGCGACGCCCTCCTGCTCGGCGACCGTGGCGGCGGCGCGGTGCACGGCCGCCAGCGTCTCCGGGTCGCCGGCCAGCGAGGCCACGTCCGGATGGTGCGCCTTGGGGATCACCAGTACGTGCGTAGGCCCCTGCGGGTTGAGATCGCGGAACGCCAGCGTCCGCTCGTCCTGATGGACCAGCGTGGCCGGAATCTCACCGGCGACGATGCGACAGAAAAGGCAGTCAGCCATGAGCGACCAGCATACTGACGGGGGCCGGCGGTAAACCCCCCGGACCACGGGCACGTCCACTCTTCCGTGACCGGCACACTGGCGCTTCGTGGGACGAGAATGGCCGATACTGGGTCGGTGCCGGTGATCCGGGAAGAACGCCTGGACGCGGACACGGCGCTCACGGCTCTGTATACGTCCCATTATCGCCAGCTTGTCCGGCTGGCCGCGCTCTTGCTGGACGATCTGGGCGCCAGCGAAGAGGTCGTGCAGGACGCGTACGTGAAGATGCACGGCTCCTGGCACCGCATCCGCGACCCGGACGCGGCCATCGGCTACCTGCGCACGACCGTGGTCAACCTGGCCCGATCGAAGCTGCGCCGCCGCCTGGTCGCGCAGAAGCACGCGCCGAAACCGATGCCGGACGCCCCGTCCGCCGAGGTCGGTGCGCTCGAGCAGCTTGAGCGGGACCGGTTGGTCCAAGCGCTGCGGAAGCTGCCGAACCGGCAGCGGGAATGTCTGGTGCTGCGCTACTACGGCGACCTCTCGGAAGTTCAGATCGCCGAGGCGATGGGCATCAGCACGGGCGCGGTGAAGAGCCACGCGTCCCGAGGCATGGCCGCGTTGCGAGCCAGCCTGGAGGAACCAGCATGATCGACGACGATCGCGACCTGGAGCGGCTGCTCCGGTCCGCCCTGGACGACGAGGCGCGCCGGCACGGCGAGCCGGCCGGCGACGGGCTGGCCCGCATCCGGGAGCGCGCGCAGAAGCGCAGGCGCTGGTCCGGGTGGATGAAGCCGACGCTGGCGCTGGTCGGCGCCGCGGCCGTCGGTGCCGCGGTGGTGGCCGCCCCGCAGTACCTGACCGGCAGCCGCGACAGGCCCGGCCTGGTGGCCGGCGCGCCGGACCGCTCGGCCGAGCTGTCGCCGTCGGTGAGCCCGTCCGGAGCGACGCCCACCCCGTCCGGCAGCTGGGGCCCGCCGATCGGCGGCGACCTGGCCCTGCCCGACCGGGTCACGATCTGGCCGTACCCGAGCCGGAAGGTCGGCCACGAGAAGGCCGACGCGGACGTGGCGAACGGCCGCTACCCCGACCTCGCCGACGCCGGGAAGACCGCCGTCGACTTCGTCGCGTCGTTCGTCGGCGGCCGGAGCGAGCTGTCCGCGACGCGGATCGGCCCCGCCGGCGGCGGCGTCGCCATGCAGGTGCAGCGCAAGGACGGGAACGGCGAGATCCTGCCGGTCAGCAACGTGTTCCTGCTGCGGGTGCGGGCCGCCGACGACTCGCCGTACGTGGTGCTGGGGGCCAGCCGCGCCGGGATGGGCGACACGCTCACACTCGCGCCGCCGCCGAAGCTCAACGGCACCGCCACGGTCACCGTGACCGGCGCCATCCGGCGCACATCCATCGACCCGAGCCTGATGAGCAAGCCCACCATCCGGGTGCAGCTGCGCGAGCCGGGCTCCTCGGAGGACCTCGGCCTGGGCCGCACCACCGCCAGCCCGGTCGGCGCCGCGCAGCAGACCTGGTCGGTCGAGCTGTTCCCGTTCCGCACGCTGACCAGCTCCGGGGTGGTCGCCGCCTGGACCACCGACGAGGAGGGCAGCGTCGCCGAGTTCGTGGCCGCGCCGATCTCGCACTAGCGCGGCCGGCCGGGTCAGCCAGTCCCAGCGACCGGTCCGGCCGGGTCAGCCGTCAGTCCCAACGACCGGTCCGGCCGGGTCAACCGTCAGTCCCAACGGCCGGTCCGGCCGGGTCAGCCGTCAGCCCCAGCGGCCGGTGCGGACGGCGAGCACGGCCAGCGCGGCGGCGCCGGCGGTGGACGCGCGCAGCACGGTCGGGCCGAGCCGGACCGGGCGGGCGCCGGCGGCGGTGAACGCGGCCAGTTCGGAGTCCGCGATGCCGCCTTCCGGGCCGACCACGATCAGCAGGTCGCCGGTGTCCGGCAGCGGCACGGAGGCCAGCGGGTCGGTCGCGGCCTCGTGCAGCACCAGCGCGCCGGCGCCGACCCCGCCCGCTCCGATCCGGCGCGCCACCGCCGCGGTGCCGTGCGGCTCGGTGATCACGGGGAGCCAGGCGCGGCGGCTCTGCTTGGCCGCCTCCCGGGCCGTCGACCGCCACCGTTCCAGCGCCCGGCCGCCCCGCTCGCCCTGCCAGCGCACCACGGACCGGGACGCCGCCCAGGGCACGATCCCGTCCACGCCCAGCTCGGTCATCAGCTCCACGGCCAGCTCACCCCGGTCGCCCTTGGCCAGCGCCTGTACGACCACCAGCCGCGGTTGCGGAGCCGGCAGCGTGCGCCGCTGGTGTACGGCGAGCCGGAGCCGATCCGGCTCGGCCACGGTGACCGTGCACTCGGCCAGCCCGCCCCGCCCGTCCACGAGGCACAGTGCCTCGCCCGGCCGCAGCCGCCGCACCGTCGCGGCGTGCCGCCCCTCGGCCCCGTCCAGCACCGCCTCCGCCCCCTCGGGCAGCACGTCCACCAGAAACACCGGCGCCGTCGTCACCGGCCCACCCCCAGCAGCCGACGCCGGCGGCCGGCACTGTCAGTGCCCGCTCCCACCCCACCTGCCGGCACCCGTCGGGAAACCCACCGCCCTACAGGGCCCGCATGGGCCCCGCCCCCGAAGCAGACCGCCCGGTCAAGAACCGACCGCACCGCGGGGCTCCCGGGGGCTCGGCCCCCGGGGTAGGCATGTGAAACGGTCCGTAGGCGAGCGCTCTCCGCGAGCACACTCACCTACCGTTGAACGCGTCCCGCATCCGGGAGAACAGGCCGCCGCCGGACGCCTTGGTGGACACCGACTGCTCCTCGCCGCGCAGCCGGGCCAGCTCGCGCAGCAGCCGCTCCTGCTCCACGTCCAGCCGGGTCGGCGTCTTGATCTCGACGTGCACGTGCAGGTCACCCCGACCGACGCCGCGCAGGTGCGGGATGCCGCGGGCGCGCAACGTGACGATCGTGCCGGGCTGCGTGCCGGGTCGGATCTCGACCTGCTCGTCGCCGTCCAGGGTGACCAGGGTCAGCGAGGCGCCGAGCGCGGCCGAGGTCATCGGCAGCGAGACGCGGCAGTGCAGATCGTCGCCGTCGCGGGTGAAGATGTCGTGCGGGAGCTCGTTCACCTCGACGTAGAGGTCGCCGGCGGGGCCGCCGCCGGGGCCGACCTCGCCGTGCCCGGACAGCCTGATCCGCATGCCGTCCTCGACGCCGGCCGGAATCTTCACCGAGATCGTGCGGCGGGCCCGGACCCGGCCATCGCCGCCGCAGGACGGGCACGGGTGCGGGATCACCGTGCCGGTGCCGACGCAGGTCGGGCAGGGCCGGGTGGTCATCACCTGGCCCAGGAACGAGCGCTGCACGCTCTGCACCTCGCCGCGGCCGCGGCAGGTGTCGCAGGTGTCCGGGTGGGTGCCCGGGGCGGCGCCGGCGCCGGCGCACGTGTCACAGACCACGGCCGTGTCGACAGTGAGGTCCTTGGTGGTGCCGAACGCGGTCTCGGCCAGCTCCAGGTCGAGCCGGATCAGCGCGTCGGCGCCCTGCCGTACGCGGCTGCGCGGGCCGCGGGCGCTGGCCCCGCCGAAGAACGCGTCCATGATGTCGCCGAGGCCGCTGAACCCGGAGAACGGGTTGCCGGCACCCCCAGCCCCGCCGCCGGCCGACGCCAACGGGTCGCCGCCGAGGTCCACCACCTGCCGCTTCTGCGGGTCGGAGAGCACCTCGTAGGCGGCGGTGACCTCCTTGAACCGCTCCTGCGCGGCCGGATCCGGATTCACGTCCGGATGCAGGTCACGGGCGAGCTTGCGGTATGACCGCTTGATCTCCTCGGCAGTCGCGTCACGCCGTACGCCGAGCACAGCGTAGTAATCGGTGGCCACGACACCCACTTCCGCGTTCCTGGCACTCTTAGTGCGGGAGTGCCAAGTGTACGGCG
>JBBWZH010000199.1:0-4826 GCA_039648995.1 Mycobacteriales bacterium | reverse complement strand
CCAGGTTCGCCTTGTAGCGACGGGACCAGTTGGTGGGCTCCTCCGTGTGTGGAGCGCGGAGCACCTCGAATACCTTGTCCAGACCTTCCTGGCCCACCACATCCCGCACACCGACGCCCTCAGCGTTCTCGGCGGGAACTTCGATGGTCAGGTCACCCTGGGCTACCTTGAGGACTAGGTACGTCTTCTCGACGCCCTTGATCGCGCGGGTCTTGATGGCCTCGATGACTGCTGCCCCGTGGTGCGGGTAGACGACGGTCTCGCCGACCTTGAAAACCATGTGTCTGTGACCCCTTTCGCTTCTTCTAGGGTAACACGACAGGGCATCCGGCTCGACGCCCAGAGAGCGCCATAACCGCAGGTCAGAGGCCAAGTTACCGGCGCCGGGGGGTTGACAAGCGGCGCGCCGTCTGCTTCTGGACGGTCAACATGCCCCCGACCGAGCGCTTTGCACCAAGCCGCACCGAAGCGCACGCTGGAAGTATGGGTCGCGACGATGATGATCGGCGCCGGGATGGTGATGGCGGGCCCGTCGATGACGACCCGTTTTCGCTCGACGACATCGTGGTTCCAGATGACGCTCGAGAGCTGGCCGGCGATCTGCGCGCACTGCAGCGCGAACGGCGGGTTGAGAGCCGGCGATCCAGATACCGCCGGCTCCTGTTTACCCGGCGCTGGCAGCGGTACGGCTTCTCCGGCCCGATCGTGGTCGGCGTGCTCGTCCTGGTTGCCGGCTTTGCCAGCCTGATGCTGTTGTTCCAGCCACGCCGGCCGGTCACCCGGCCGGTGCCGCTGGCCACCGGCGTGCGCGGCACCGGCCAGGAGGGCGGGCTGGTGCCGGATCTGGCCATGCACCGGTCGGACGGGGAGATTGTCCGGATCCGGGAGTACCGGCCCGGCGTGCTCGCGGTGCTGCCGCCGTCCTGCGATTGTGAAGCTCAGCTACACGTGTTCGGCGTCGCCGCGACGCAGCACCACCTGTCGTTCCTGCTGGTCGGCACCGACCTGCCGCCGGCGCCGGCCGACCTCGCCGAACACTCGGTGATCCGGGCCGGCGAGCCCACCGGCCAGCTGGTCAAGGCGTATCACGCCGAGAAACGGCCGGTGCTGCTGCTGGTCCGCGCCGATGGCGTGGTCAACCGGCTGCTGACCACCGAGCCGTCCGCGAGCGCGCTGGACGGCGAGTTGGCCGTGCTGGCGGCCACCGGCGCCGTCGGCCAGCGCTGAGCCCGCCGCCGGCCGCTAGGGTGTCCACAATGGACGCCTCTGGGCCGGCACGGTGACCGGTGCGGGCGCGGTCCGGGCGCTGGCCCGGGCCTGCCACCCGGAGCCGACGGTCGCGGTCACCGCGGTCGCCACCGCGCTGGCCGCCGCGGTCGGGCGTGGGCCGGCGGGCGCTGTCGCGGTCGGCTCGGCCGTGCTGGCCGGCCAGCTCTCGGTCGGCTGGAGCAACGACTTCCTCGACCGGCAGCGTGACCTGACCGCCGGCCGGTCCGACAAGCCGGTCGCCAGCGGTGCGGTCGCGGCGGCCACCGTCCGGCGGGCGGCGGTGGCGGCGGCCATCGCCACCGTGCCACTGTCGCTGCTGTCCGGGCCGCTGGCCGGCGGGCTGCACGTGCTCGCGGTGGCGTCCGCCTGGTCGTACAACCTCCGGCTGAAGGCGACCGCGGCCTCGGTGCTGCCGTACGCGGTCTCGTTCGGGCTGCTGCCCGCGTTCGTGACCGCCGGGCTGCCCGGCCACCCGATCGCCGGCTGGCTGGTCGCGGCCGGGGCGCTGCTCGGCGCCGGCGCGCACTTCGCGAACGTGCTGCCCGACCTCGACGACGACCTGCGCACCGGCGTCCGCGGGCTGCCGCACCGGCTCGGTGCGGGGGGCAGCCGGGCGGCCGCGGCGGCGCTGCTGCTGGCCGCGTCCGCGTTCCTGGCACTCGGGCCGCCCGGGCCGGCCGGGCTGTTCGGGGTGGGCGCGGTCGTGGTGGCCGCGGTGGTCGGGCTCGGCGGCCTGGTGCTGGGCGGCCGGCCGGGCTCGGACGCGGGGTTCCGGGCGGTGCTGCTGGTGGCGGCGGTGGACGTGGTGCTGTTGCTGGTGTCCGGCGCCGACGTCGGCTGACCGCGTCCGGACGACCCGCGGGGCGGCCGGTCGGCTGCTGGTGACTACGCTGTGGCACGACTTGCCGGACCGAGGAGGCTCAGGCCGTGTCCCGTGGATCTTCAGCGGCGCCGTCGGCGCGCCGCGTCGTGGTGGCCGTGGCCGGCCTCGCGCTGGCGCTCTCCGGCTGCGCCGCCGGCCAGCTGGCGCAGACGTCGCAGCAGCGCTCGACCGTCGACGGGGCGGCGGGGCAGGTCGGTTCGATCGCGTTGCGTAACGTCAAGATCGCCTTTCCGGCCAGCGGGCGGTACCAGAAGGGCGACTCCGCGCCGCTCGAGTTCGACGTGGTCAACCAGGGTGACCAGGCCGACCGGCTGGTCGACGTCCGCACCGACGCCGCGAGCCAGGTGCTGATCAGCCCCGCCCCGCAGCCGTCCGCCGGCGCGGAGCCGACCGCGACCGCTACCGACAGCGGCTCCGCCACGCCGACCGGCACCGCCAGCCCGACCGGCACCCCCAGCCCGACCGGCACCGCCACGCCGACCGGCACGGCCAGCCCGACCGGCACCGCCAGCCCGACCGGCACCGAGGCACCGACTCCGACCACGAGCAGTTCGGCGTCGGAATCGGCGCCGGTGCCGCTGCCGGCCGAGGGCCTCGTCCCGTTCGGCGGCACCGGCGCGTCGGTCGTTCTGGACGGGCTGACCCGGGAGCTGCTGTCGACCGAGATCGTGAACCTCACGTTCGTGTTCGACCGGGCCGGCGAGGTGACCATCGAGGTGCCGGTGGCTACGCCGGCCACCCCGCTGCCGCCGGCCCCCCCGATCGACGACGTCACCGCGGAGTCGACCGGCTGACCCCGGCCCGGCCCGCGGCGGGCCGGTGGCGCACGCCGGTGGCGAAACCGCGCGGCGGGTGGCCGGTTTCGTCGGAGCCCGTCGCTACGGTGGCACCCGTGGCGAAGCCCAAGGACCGGCCGGCGTACCGGTGCGACGAATGCGGGTACGCGGCGGCGCGCTGGGTCGGTCGCTGCCCCGAGTGCCAGGCGTGGGGGTCGGTGGCCGAGCTGGGCGCGGTCCAGGCCGCGCTGCGCAAGGTCACGGCCGGCCCGGTCACGGCGCCGGCCCGGCCGATCGGCGAGATCGACGTCGACGCCGCGCGGGCCCGGCCGACCGGGGTCGGTGAGCTCGATCGGGTGCTCGGCGGCGGCCTGGTGCCGGGCGCGGTCCTGCTGCTGGCCGGCGAGCCGGGGGTGGGCAAGTCGACGCTGCTGCTGGAGGTGGCGCACCGGTACGCGGCCAGCGGCGGCGCGGCCGCCCTGATCGTCACCGGCGAGGAGTCGGCCGCCCAGGTGCGGTTGCGGGCCGACCGCACCGGCGCCCTGCACCCGCGGCTCTACCTGGCCGCCGAGACCGACCTCGGCGCGCTGCTGGCCCATGTGGACGCGGTCGACCCGGGGCTGCTCGTGGTCGACTCGGTGCAGACGGTGGCCTCGCCGGCCGTCGAGGGCGCGGCCGGCGGCGTGACCCAGGTGCGCGCGGTTGCGGCGGCGCTGATCGCGGTCGCCAAGGAGCGTGGCATCGCGACGGTGCTGGTCGGCCACGTCACGAAAGACGGGGCGATCGCCGGTCCGCGCGTGCTGGAACACCTGGTCGACGTCGTCCTGTACTTCGAGGGCGACCGGCACTCGACGCTGCGGATGGTCCGGGCGGTGAAGAACCGGTTCGGCCCGGCCGACGAGGTCGGCTGCTTCGAGCTGGGCGACGCGGGCATCCGCGGCCTGCCTGACCCGTCCGGGCTGTTCCTCTCGCACCGGGCCGAGCCGGTGCCCGGCACCTGCGTGACGGTCAGCGTGGAGGGCCGCCGGCCGCTGCTGGCCGAGGTCCAGTCGCTGGTGGCCGCGTCCACGCTGGCCGTGCCGCGGCGGGCGGTGAGCGGGCTGGACGCTGCCCGGGTGGCGATGGTGCTGGCGGTGCTGGAGCGGCGTGGCCGGGTCCGGCTCGGCGTGTCGGACGTCTTCACCGCGACCGTCGGCGGGATGCGGGTGGTCGAGCCGGCCGCCGACCTGGCCATCGCGCTGGCGGTGGCCTCGGCCGCCCGTGACGCCGCGCTGCCGCCGGGGCTGGTCGTGATCGGTGAGGTCGGCCTGTCCGGCGAGGTCCGCCGGGTCGGCGGGGTGGGCCGGCGCCTGGCCGAGGCCGCCCGCCTCGGCTTCACCCGCGCGCTGGTGCCGCCGGAGTCCGGCGACTGCCCGCCGGGCATGCTGGTCACCGAGGTGGCCGACCTGGGCGCCGCGCTCCGCGCCCTGTCAGGCGGCGCGCCGGGCGCCCCACGGCCCGGCGCCGCTGCCGCCCCGCCCGCGGCCGACGTCCCGGCCGACGAACCACCGTGGGCACGGTCCGGCGAGCCGGCCTGGGCACCGGCGACGGCTGGCGGGGCGGCATGAGCGGCCGGCCGCATGAGCGCCGGGGCCGCATGAGCGACGGGCCCGCATGAGCGACGGGGCGGGGGCGGCGGGGCGGGACCGCAACGCGGCGGTCGCGCTGCTCCGGCCGCGCGGCAAGCCACGTTCGGTCGACCAGCCACGCACCGACGATGTGCGCCCCGAAGTTTCCTCGGCGGACGACCGTAGACTGAGGGCCCGCATCGTCGACGGAGTGCAGGAGCGACCGGTGGCCACCGCAGACCGCGAGGACAAGCTGCGGACGACCCTCGCCATGCTCGCGCCCGGCACCGG
>JBBWZH010000168.1:0-4443 GCA_039648995.1 Mycobacteriales bacterium | reverse complement strand
CCGCCGCGAGTTCGCGAAGACGATCGTGCTGCGGTGCGCCTCGACCAGATCGAGCACCCGTTCCTCGACGGCCGGCCAGATCGACCGGCGGGCCGCGGCGCCGGCCGCCGAGCCGCCCGGGTCGTCGCCCGGGGCCGCCGGCTCACCCAGCTCCGACATGTCCTCCACCGGGACGACCACCTGCAGGTCGACGGTCTTGCGGCTGGGCGGCTGCACCACGGTCACGTCCCGGCCGCCGGCCAGGAAGCTGGCCACCTCCGCCACCGGCCGCACGGTCGCGGACAGCCCGATCCGCTGCGCGGGCCGCTCCAGCAACGCGTCCAGGCGTTCCAGGCTGATGGCGAGGTGCGCGCCGCGCTTGGTCGCGCAGACCGCGTGCACCTCGTCCACGATCACCGTCTCGACGCCGCGCAGCGACTCCCGGGCCGCGCTGGTGAGCAGCAGGAACAGCGACTCCGGGGTGGTGATCAGGATGTCCGGCGGGCGGCGGGCGAACGCGCGCCGCTCCTCCGCGGGCGTGTCGCCGGACCGGAGCGCCACCGCCACCTCCGGCCGCGGCAGCCCCAGCCGTTCCGCGGCCTGGCGGATGCCGGCCAGTGGCGAGCGCAGGTTGCGTTCCACGTCCACCGCGAGCGCCTTCAGCGGGCTCACGTACAGCACCCGGCAGCGCCGCCCGGCGTCCACCGGCGGCGCCGCGGCGAGCCGGTCGAGCGACCACAGGAACGCGGCCAGCGTCTTGCCCGAGCCGGTCGGCGCGACCACCAGCGTGTGATCGCCCCGGCTGATCGCATCCCACGCGCCCACCTGCGCGGCCGTCGCCGCCTCGAAGGCACCCTCGAACCACGCCCGCGTCGCAGCCGAGAACCGGCCCAGACCCGCGGACGCACCCGACTCGCTCATGGGGTCCAGTCTGCCTCGGGGGTACGACAGAACTGGCGATCGTGGTTGCGGGCGGGGTAAGTCCGCCCCAGACCGCCGACAAAGTCAGCCGGTCGTGCCACGATGGCGGCATGCGTGGGTGGGCGTGCCGGATGCCGGGTGCGGGTGGTGTTCGCCCGCTCGTCCTGTTCGGCATCCTGGCTTTCTTGCTTTCGGGTTGCCTCAAGCTGGACGCGACGCTGACGGTCAGCCCCGACAACACGATCACCGGCGACTACGTCGTCGCGTACAAGAAGGATCCGAACCGGCCCGACACGGGGCTTGGCACGGTCCGCGAGCTGCTCGTGAGCCGGGGCACCGCGACGGCCAGCCGGTACGACGACGGTGACTACGACGGCACCCGCTACCGGCTGGAAGGCGTCCCGCTGGACGACCTCGCCCGGTTCGTGCCGGTCACCTACGACCGGCGGCAGACCGGCACGATCCGGATCACCCGGGACGGCGACGACTTCCTGGTCGCGGGCACCTTCGACTTCCGCGAGTCCAAACCCACCAAGCGCACGCCGGAGCAGCAGCGGCAGGCCGAGGACCTCTTCAAGGTCCGGGTCCAGTTGACGTTCCCGGGCACGGTGGAGAGCGGCAACGGGACGATCGAGGGCAACAAGATCACTTGGCAGATGAACCCGTTCGTGGTCACCACGCTGAACGCGCAGGCGAGCGCGGTTCCGCCGCCGGAGGCAGTGCCGCCGCAGAGCGCCAGCAGCGGGATGGTCGTCCTGGCCGTCGGCGGTGCCGCGGTGGCGTTGCTGATCTTGCTCGGGCTCGGGTTGTGGGGGCTGCGCCGGCGGCGGCGCACCGACCCGGCGCCCCAACCGAGCGTCGACCCGTCCGACCCGTCCGACTTCGCCTGGGTGATGGCCGACCGCCGGGCATCGCCCCCGGTCGCCGAGACACACGAGACGTGGGCGGCGCCCCCGCCGGACGTCCGCTACGGCCCCGGGCTGGGCGGGCCGTCCCCGGAGCCGCACCGCGGCCCCGGGCTCGGGACCCCGGTCGGGCAGGTCGCCTGGTACGGGCCGCCCAACGTGGGGCCGCCGACCGGTCCGGTGCCGGCCGGTCCGCCGAGTGGGCCGGTCCCCGTGGGTCCGCCGGCCGGGCCGCGGGCGGACATGCCGGCCAGCAACGGGTACGGGCCGCCACCGGCGCAGTTCCGCCCGCAGCAGGGCTCTGCGGTGTACCCGCCCGCCAACCCGCCACCGGGGAATCAGGGGCAATGGCCGCCGGAGCCGCCGCCCGGTCCACCGCAGGGTTCCGGCTAAGGGCCTGGGTCGGGCCAGCCATGGGGTGTCCGCCTCGCGGGGACTGTGCCGGCGGGCACTGTCCGTGCCACCATCGCCGCATGTCGTCATCGGGCTCCCCGGTCCGGGCGCAATCGCCCGGCCGGGGCAAGCGCCCCCGTTCGTCCCGCATGGTCGCCGCGGTGCGGGTCGTGCTCGCGGTATCACTCGCCCTGCTCGCGTCCGGCTGCCTGCGGTTCCGCGGCGACCTCACCGTCCGCGCCGACGACACGGTCAGCGGGACGATCATCGTCGCGGTCCAGAGCATCGCCAGCACCGGCCAGCCGGTGATCGACAAGCTGCCGGCCGAGTTCACGGACAAGGTCAAGGCCGAGCCGTACAACCAGGACGGGTTCATCGGCTCCACTCTGACGGTGACGCGGCTGCCGTTCGACCAGGTCGGCGACCTGCTCGCGGCGATCGGGCCGGCCGCCGCGCCGAGCCTGGCCGGGCTCGGCGGGCTCGGGGACATCCCCGGCCTGCCGACCACCGAGCCAGACCCGTCCGGCTCGTCGTCCGGCTCCGGCGTGGCCGCGACGACCGACATCGCGCTGCGCCGGGACGGGAACAAGGTGCAGGTCACCGGCCGGTTCTTCTTCCCGGCGCTGACCTTCGGCGCCGACCCCACCGGCTCGTTCGACGCCCGGCTGACGCTGACCTTCCCCGGTGCCGTCACCGAGACCAACGGCCAGCGGGACGGCCGGTCGGTCACCTGGGTGTTCCAGCTCGGCCAGGAGCAGCCCGTGCAGGCGACGGCGTATCTGCAGGGCGGCCCGGGCGCGGCCGGCGGCGCCAGATACGCCCTGCTCGGCAGCGGCGTGCTGGTCGCCGTGGTGGCCGCGCTGTTCCTGGCGCTGCGCCGGCGCCGGCTGGCGCCGGCGGGTGGTCCGGGGCCGAACGAGCTGTTCGACGGCGGCCCGGTGCTGCCGGCAGGCCCCGCGCCGGCGCCGACCCAGGTCGCGGCGCCCGGCTCGGACAGCGCCGCCTGGGCCCGGCCGCCCACCGTCTCCATGCGCTACACCCGCCAGCCGGTGGACGCGACCACCGCGGCGCCGCCACCCGATGTGATGCCCAGCCCCGCCCGCGCCGCCCTGCCGGCCGCCGCGGCGTCGCCACCCGGCACCGCGTCCCCGGCCGCGCTGCCGGCCGGCCCCGCCGCGCCGCCGCGGCCGGCCGCCACCGTGGGCCCGGCGTCCGCGCAGCACTCCGCTCCGACCGGCGCCGCCGGTCCCGAGACCGATCGTCCTACGACCGCGTCGCCGACCGTGCCCCGACCGACCGGTGCCACCCCGGTGCCGTCGCGGCCGGGTTCCGGCACCCGTACGCCAGCTGGCCAGCCGGCCGCGATGCCGACGTCCCGGCCGGCCGGGCCGCGGCCGACCGGGCCGTCGGAGACGCCCCGTCCGCGGGCCGCCTCTGCGCCGGGCACAGCCAGCGCCGAGCCTCGCCGGCCCGAGCCGGCCGGCTCCTCGGGGTCGGGTCCGGCCGGCCGTTCGCCGGCGGGCCGGCCGGCTGCCGCGGCGCCCGGCTCCGCGGCCGATGGACGGCCGCTGGCAGGGCCGGATCGGCCGGACGTCACCGCTGGCCGGCCTGCCGCCACGGAGGCGGCCAGCCCCGCGGCGCCCGAGGCGGCGTCGGTGCGGCCGGTGCCGGGGGTCCGGCGGCCACCGGCGGGCCGGCCGGCTCCAGGCCTGTCGCGGCCGGAGCCCGGGTCGGCGGGCGCCGGCCGGCCGCCCGTCGGTCGGCCGGTCGCGCCGCTTCCGTCGGGCGTGCAACGGCCGCCGGCCGCGTCACCGGCCCGGCCGGAGGCCGCGTCACCGTACCGGCCGGAGCAGCCACCGGGTGCCGGGCGTCAGGCGACCGATCGGCCGGCGGCTGACCGGCCGGCGGCTGCGGCGTCGCCGGGTGCCGGGCGTCAGGCGGCTGATCGGCCGGCGGTCGGCCGGCCGGCGGCTCCGGCGTCGCCGGGTGCCGGTCCTCAGTCGACTGACGGGCCACGGCCGCCGACCGCGCCGGTCGCGCGCCGGCCGGAGCCGTTGCGAGGTGGCCAACGCGACGGTGGTCAGCCGGGCGGGACCGAGCCGGGGTCGGTTCGCCCGCCGTACGAGCGGCGCCCGGAGGTGGCGGACGCCGTTCCACCGCGGCGGCGGCCGGAGGGGCCGCTCTCCGATCCGGTCGGGCAGGCCCTGCGGGCCGGCGCCGCAGAGTACGAGGACGCCGAGCCGCC
>JBBWZH010000146.1:0-3998 GCA_039648995.1 Mycobacteriales bacterium | reverse complement strand
GAAGATCCTCTTCGGCGACATCCGCCCCGGCCAGATCATCATCGTCGACACCGACGGCGCCGCCGAAAACCCCACCTTCACCTTCCGCGGCGAACCCAAACCCACCGTCGAACTCGACAGCCCGCTCATCACCGGCACCAGTGGGCTCCGGGCGATCCAGGAGCCGTAGCAGCGAGGTACGAACGCGGGGCCCGGTGGGGGGTGACCGGGCCCCGCGTTCGTTGTGAACGGGGGCTGCCGCGGGACGGGGCGGCCCCCGTTTGGCTACAGGAACTCCACCAGCGGGAAAGCCCGGTGCCGCCGCGGTGGAATCAGGAAATTCTGCCGGCGGGTGGCGGTCAGGAACCGCTCCAGCCCGTTGTCGGTCTCCGGTACGGCGAACTCGTCGGCAAGGTCGAGCGAGGCCTGGCTGCGGCGCATCGTCGCGAAGAAGTCCGCGGTCGGCACGAACGCCGTGAACTGCAGCTTCGGCTCGCGAGTCCCGCCGGGGACGTCCATGGTGTCGAAGCCGGGCCCGTCCATCCGTATGTGCACCGGCGTCCCGTCGGTGGCCCGCGACGAGCGCTGCAGCGTCGACAGGTGCCCGAGCCGGTGCTCGTTCTCGTCGGTGCCGATGCCCTGCGCGGTCCGCCGCGCGTAGTCGCGCCCGCGGTTCTCGTTGGGCAGGAACGCCGGCCCGCCGGAATCGGTGAGCTGGTCGGCGTTCCCCGGGTCGATCGCCGGCGAGTGGAACATGTACTGCACCCGCTCGGTGAACACCGCGTCCTCCCCCGGCACGTCGCCCGCGTCCAGGTCGAAGAACTGCCGCATGTCCAGGAGCACGTGCGACAGGTGCTGCACCCCGCCGTCGTCGAAGTAGTCGCCGGGCCGGGCCGTGGTCAGCCGCGCCGACGGGTTGCCGGCGAACGTGCAGATCGAGGCCGGGCCGGCGCCGTTGACGTGCTGGTCGGCGAACCCCATCCACATCGGCGACTGCGGGTGCAGGAAGTGGGTGAACGGCAGGCCGGCCTCGGCGGCGATGCCGCGCGGCAGGCCCAGACCGGTGAACATGGCCCGGCTTGACGTGAACCGCAGCAGCCCGCCGAACGCCGGCGAACCCACCGCGCGCCCGTTGAGCCGGTTGCTGCCGTTGAGCCAGGCGATCGCGTCCTGCACGATCGCCTGGTTGTCGCTGCGCAGCGTGACGAGGATGTCGTTGGCCTCGATCCGCACCGGGACGTTGAACCGCTGCTTGCGGACGCCCGGGTTGGCGGTGGAGACGTCCGTCGGCGACGGCACCGCCTCCTCCAGCGCGAGCCGGCTGTGGTTCGAGCGCAGCCGGGGGATGGCCGCGTTCACGATCGAGGTCGGCATCCGGCGGAAGTACGGCAGGCCGTACGCGATGAACGTGATCAGGCCGCTGGCCGAGAACGGGTACGCCGCCTCCAGCGCGTCCGCCGCGTGCGCCAACTCGGCCTGGTCGGCGCGGGCCGGGCGGCGTAGCAGCTGGGCGGTCAGGAACACCGTGTTCACCGGCGGGAGCTGCATCAGGACGCCGCCGAGGCTGCGTGCCGGGGCGATGTAGTCGCCGATATCGAACTGGATCTCGGGCAGGGCCGTCGCGAGAGCATTGCCGGTTCCGGTGCCCGCCTCGGCGGCGCCGGCTCGATCCGGTAGGTGCGCGACCTTGCCGACGAGTTCGAGTGTGCCCGTGGCCATCGCCAGGGCGGCCGCGCCCTTCAGGGCTACGCGGCGGGTAACGCTGGGGCTGGAACTGCCGGACGGGGTCGGGTCGGGCCGTTGCGGCCCTTCCGGACGCTGGGTATCCACGTGAGAGTCCTCCTTCTGGCGGTAAGGGGACACACGAGCCGTGACGACTACATTCGAATAAGCAGACCCCTTTGGCCTAGTCGCGTTTACTCCGGCGCGGAACCTAGCACGGAACCCCTGGGCCGGGTAGGCACTGGTTTGTGACATGACCCGGCGCAAATAGACACGCCGATCGGCGTAGGGGTACATACGGCGAGTCGCCGTATGACCCCTACGCCGATCGTCCCGGAAAACCGCTACACCGGCTGCGCCCGGATCCCCCAGCTGCCGCCGATCGTCGCCGCCGGCGCCAGCAGCACCGGCTCGTCCGTACGGTTGAACGCGTTCGGCGGGCAGGTCATCGGCTCCACCGCGACGCTCCGCCGGCGCTCCGGCACCGCCAGCGTGTCACCGGTGTAGACCTGCAGGTACGGCCAGTTCTGGTCGGCCCACACGACGGTCTCCCAGCCGTCCGGGGTGGTGAGCCAGACCCGGGCCCGGCCGTCCGGGTCGCGGACCAGGTCGGTGTAGGCGGTGTCCAGCAACAGATCACCCACCGGCCGTGGTTCGCGGAAGTCGTGCGCGGTGCCGGTCACGTCCTCCCGCCCGGTGGGGATGCCACGCCGGTCTGAGACCAGCCTCGTCCGCGCCGGCACCCGCAACCGGGCCGCGTTCACCAGCGGATCGCCGACGAACAGGTACGGGTGCGTGCCGAGACCCACCGGGGCCGCCCGCTCCGACCGGTTGGTGACCGCCAGCTCGACCGTCAGGCCGTCCGGGCCGAGCTGGTACGCCGTCGCGCAGCGCAGCGTGAACGGGTACCCCGGCTGCGGGTGCAGCAGGTAGGCGGCGAGCACCGTGGCCGGATCGGGCTGGGTGAGCTGCCACGACGCCCACCTGGTCAGCCCGTGGATGGCGTGCTTCTCCACCGGCTCGGACAGCGGCAGCTGCATCGGCTGGCCGTCGTACTCGTACCGGCCGTCGGCGATCCGGTTCGGCCAGGGCACCAGCACCTGACCGCGCCCGCCGGTGCACATCGCCGTCCGGTCGTAGCCGTCCAGCACCTGCCGGCCGCCCACGTCGTACTCGCGCAGCCCGCCGCCGACCTCGACCACGGTCGCCCGCTGGTCGCCCCAGCGCAGCTCGATCTGGGCACCGCTCGGCGGCACCGGCCGGGTGTCGGGTGGCGGCGCCGGTGGCGCGACACCGGCGCCGGTGGGCCTGGCCGTGACCTCGATGAACGAGGACAACCGGCCCGGACCCGGGCTCCCATCTGGTGAACTCATCGACCCTCCCCGAGGGCAACCGCGACCGCGCCGCTATCTCAGTCCGAACCTGTCGCCCTCGTACGCGTGACCCGGACCCGCCGCGACTCGAAGCATCAGCGTCCACATTGTCCCTGACCCGGCGGCGGCTGCCGACGTGGCTTACGCTTCCCGGTCGGGGGTCAATGCACCGCGGTCCGGCCCCGAGGCGCGGGAGGGACCCCGCCGTGGAGGAGCCGAGCAAGGGGTGCCACATGCGGTCTACGGACGAGTGGGTTGTCGTCGGGCTGGACAACGGGGGCAACAGCAACAACGCCACAGTGCTGGACGCCTCCGGCAAGTTCCTGGTGGACCGGATGGCGGAGACCCCGAGCCGGGTGCAGGAGGGCCCGGTGGTGGCGGTCGAGGCGCTGGTGCTCGCCCTGGACAGCGTGCTGGATCTGACCGGCGTGCCGCGCGACGCGGTCCGCGCGGTCGGCCTCGACACCCCGGGCCCGGCCAGCGCGGACGGCGTGATCTCGTCCAAGGGCGCGACGAACTTCTCCCAGCCGGCGTGGCGCGGCTTCGACTTCCGCGGCGCACTGGAGACCCGGCTCGACCTGCCCGTGGTCTACAACAACGACGGCAACGCGGCCGCGCTCTACGCGCACCACGTGCAGTTCGGGCCCGGCGCGATGCTGCACTCGTCGATCGCGGCGATCGTCGGCACCGGGCTCGGTGGCGGGGTCATCGAGGCCGGCCGGGTGGTCCGCGGCGCCGCCGGGATGGCCGGCGAGCTGGGCCACGTGCACATCCCGATGCAGGGCCTGCTGGCCGCGGGGCAGCCGGTGCCGCAGTGCAACTGCGGGTTCGTCGGCGACGCGGAGAGCGTGGCCTCGCTGACCGCGATCGAGAAGAACCTGCTGCCGTTCTGGCTGACCCAGTACCCGGGGCACGATCTGGGGA
>JBBWZH010000134.1:0-10458 GCA_039648995.1 Mycobacteriales bacterium | reverse complement strand
CTCGTACTCCTCCTCCAGCCGGAGGAACAGCCGGGCGCAGCGCTGCACGACCTCGCGGCTGGAGGCGAACTCGCCGCCGCCCATGTCGCCGGGCACCAGCGTGAGCAGGCCGGCGTCCAGCGGCCGGGACCGTAGGCTCTCCCGGTCGGACTCCGTCCACACGTCCACCCGGGCCGGCTCGGTGATCCGGCCCTGCAGGTAGGAGTGCAGGCCGCCGGTGGCGACGCCGCGGGACGCGATGCTCACGTTGAAGATCGCGCCGGCGGTGGGCGAGCCGAAGTCGAAGTCCAGGTAGCAGACGTCGCTGCCGTGCAGCGCCCGCCGGTACAGGACATTGCTGCTGGTCACCGAGCGACCGGTTCCGCCCTTGTCGGAGGTCGCGAAGACGAGCACGCTAGGACTCCGCCGCGTCCTGCCGCGCCGCGATTAACAGATCCAACTCGCGCAGCACGGTGTTCGCGAGCGCGATCGCGCTGGCCGGCCGCTCGTGCACGACGCTCCGGGCCCGGGCCAGCGTGCTGTCCAGCCGTTTGAGGTCGGTGCGCAGCTGCGGGGTCTCCGGCGAGCCGTTGAGCATCTCGCGGTCGTAGAGGTGGTCGGCCTCGTTCAGTACGTCCAGCGCGATCTCGATCAGCCGGTTGCTGCGCAGCGGCGGGGCGCTGAGCACGTTCGAGGTCTGCACCAGGCACTCCACCACCCGCTCGGTGAAGTACCAGGACGGCAGTTCGTGGTGCAGATCGACGTCCGGGAAGGCCTGCCGCGCCTGGTCCCACAGGCCCATGCCGGGGCCGGACCGCATCCGCCGGGCCAGCAGGTGCTGCCAGACCGAGTCGGCGATGCCGACCACGTAGTCACGCAGCTCGGTGCTGCGGGCCAGGCCGGACAGACCGACCGCGCGCTTGAGCAGCAGCGCCGGGAAGTCGGTGATCAGCCAGCTCATCCCCGGGCCGAGCTGCTCGCTGCCGGTGAGCGTCAGCTTCAGGCCGGGGGAGTGCATCTCGATCGCCGGGTCGGTGGCCAGCGGGCGGCGGGTGACCCGGCTGCGCCCGGCCAGGTCGTCCAGCACGCGCACGACGCGGCTCAGGTCGGCGTCCGGGGCCCGGCGGCGGATCAGCTCGGGCACCGCGATGGCCGTCACCAGCAGGCTGAAGTAGTCGGACTCCTGGCCGTCGGCGGTGCGCCAGGGGATGTCCTCCAGCGGCCACTTGCCGCCACCGAAGGTGGCGATCGTGGACCAGAACCGCTGGGTCAGGTCCCAGCGCAGCTGCAGCGCGGACGCCAGCCGCTGCTGCAGCGGGTTCAGCAGGCCCAGCACGCGGGTGCGCTCGGAGAACAGGTCGGCGATGCCGTCCAGGGCGACCACGGTGAAGTACAGGTACGGGCCGATGCGGGCGTAGCCCTTCGGCTGCGCGCCGGGCGCCTCGCTGATCTCGATCTCCGGCGCGTCCGCCACGACGCCCCAGGTCCAGCCGCACTCGAACAGCGTGCTCTCGTCCTCGAGCTGCTCGGCCTGGCCGGACCCGATCGTGAACTCGCGCAGACCGGCCCGGACGCTGGCGAGTGCCCGCTGCAGGTCGTGCACGGCCTGCCGGTCGGACTGCCCGGCCTGGTTGATGGTGCGGGTCAGCACCCGGCCCTGCAGTGAGTTCGGCATGAACACGTTGACGGAGAAGCTGCGCAGCAGGCCGATCATGGCGGCGGTCAGCCGGTCGCTGGCGGCGGCGGACAGTTCGTCCACCTCGCGCTTGAGCGCCTCCCGGCGGACCTGCTCGCGGAACACCTTGAGGAAGCCGAGGCCGGCCAGGCAGAGCGTGACCGACATCGAGTACGAGTCGACCACGTCCAGCGCGCGCTGGTCGGGGGTGAGGTCGGTGTCCGGCTCAAGGCTGCTGAAATAGGTGTCGCCGGAGAAGACCGGGGTGCCGTCCGCGGTGCGGTAGGTGCTCAGGTACTCGCCGAACGCGCGGATGAGGACCTGCGGGATCTCGATGCCGCTGCCCAGCGCGGCCAGCGACTCCAGGACGTCCTCGCTGGCCTCGTTCGGCACGTCCACCTTGAAGGTGGGCACCTCGGAGTTGGGGTAGAGGATGCAGAGCAACTGCTCGGCGTCGGAGATCGAGTTGGCCTTGTCGCGGCCGCCCCAGACCCATGCCCCGTTCGGGTACGACGCACGCGCGGTGGCCCGCCAGATGTCCAGGAGCTGCTGCCTTGGCTGGATCCGCATCGTCCGCCCTGTCTCACGTTGTCTGGCTGCTGCCGGCCGTTGCCGTCGTCACCCGGCGCCGGCCGTCCCCATTACGAGAATCATCCCGCTGTAGCCGTCCCGAAGCGGGTTGTTTCCCGAATCGATACGCTGAACATCAAGGTTACGGCCCACCTCCTCCAGGCAGGCACGCACGGTCTCCCGGGTCACCGCGACGGCCGGGAAGCGGCGGTCGCCCACGTCGTAGCCGGTGGAGTTCTCCATGAACGCGGCGGCGAACGGGGCGCCGGGGCGCAGCGCGTCGACGAACCGGTGCGTGGCTGCCTCGAACTCGGCCGCGTTGGAGGTGAGCGACTCGGCCACGAAGAACATGGTGCCGACATCCCACGTGGCGGCCGGCAGGTCGAACACGCTGCCCTGGTGCACCGCGGTGCGCTCGGCCAGCACCTGGCGCGGGTCGGCAATGGCCTGATAGGCCGGGACGAGTTCCAGCCGCTCCCAGAACTTGTCCCAGGACGCGGCGTACGACTTGAGCTCGGCGCGCAGCCATTCGACGTTGCGCGCGGAGTATTCCCACAGCGTTAGTTCGGTGCAGTAGGGGAGCATCGCCAGCGCCGGGTACAGGTTGCTGCCGGAGCCGAGATCCAGCCCACGGACCGCCCGCTCCTCCGTAGTCTCGCGGAGGCCGGCGGACCGGTCGGCTTTCCAGAAGAAGTCGCGTACGGCCTCTAGGATCTGTCTGTCGTCATGCCGGAGATCACTGTAGTTGTGCTCGTAGTACCCCGCGGAATCGAAATCATCCCAAGGGTAATCACCATTGCCCCCCTGGTCCCGGCCGTGACGTGGCTCCATCTTTGGTTCCCTGGCTCTCGGTGGTGGGACGATGACAGGCGGCTGATTCGGCGGGTGACGCGAACAAAAAAGCCGGCCGGATCGATCGCAGATCGTGTCATCGAACGCCCGGGCCTAGCGCGGGGTTGATTGATAATACAGGTCGGTTGCGAACGGAAGTAGCCATCGTGCCAGGCCAGGGCGGTCCCGGCGGCCTCGGGTCGCCGCTGACCTCGGTACTTCCGGCTCACTCCTGATGGTTACGCGGTCCGGTTCGGCCTGTTCGGGCAGCCGTCCGGCGGCACTTCCGCGCTGCCGGCCGGGATCTGTCCCGGGCCGCCGGCCGGCCATAGTCCACTCCATAGAGTGACGGTTCACATGCGCTGCGCTTGCCAATGTGTCGGTTCCTGGGCAGGCTGCATCACGTGCGTGATACGTCACTGGAACATCCCGCCTGTCCCACCTGGGCTGGCCGGCGGGCGAGCCCGGCCCAGACCACCGCCGTCGCTCCGGGCCCGCGATGACCGGGCCCCGACTCGACGCGCTGGTGCTCGGCGCGGGCGTGATCGGGCTGACCACCGCGGTGCAGCTGGCCGAGTCCGGTCTCCGGGTGGAGGTGCGGACAGCGGTGCCGCCGCACCTGACCACGTCCGCGGCGGCCGGCGCGATCTGGGGTCTCTACCACGTCGAGCGTGAGGAATCCGTGGTGCGGTGGAGCCGGGAGACCCTGCAGACGCTGATCAAACTGGCCGACGAGCCGGCCAGCGGGGTCCGGCTGGTGCGCGGGGTGGAGGCGTCACGTACCCCGGTGGTGCTGCTGGACGGCACCGACATGCTGCCCGGGCTGCGCCGCTGCGCGGCGGCCGAGTTGCCGCCCGGGTTCGCCGCCGGCTTCGAGTACACCGCCCCGCTGGTGGACATGCCGACCTACCTCGCCTACCTGACCGACCGGCTGCTGGGCGCCGGCGGGCGGCTGCGGGTGGCCCCGGTGGCCCGGCTGGACAGCGCCGGGCACGACGCGGCGGCGGTGGTCAACTGCACCGGCATCCGGGCCCGCGAACTGTCCGGCGACAATGAGGTCTACCCGGTGCGTGGCCAGGTGGTGGTGGCCACGAACCCCGGCATCACCGACTTCTTCGCCGAGGACAGCGACACGTCCAGCGAGCTGCTCTACATCCTCCCGCACGAGGACAAGGTCGTTCTCGGCGGCACCGCGGAGCCCGGCCGGTGGAGCCTGACCCCGGACCCGGCCACGGCGCGGGCGATCGTGGCCCGGTGCGCCGAGGTGGTGCCGAGCGTGGCGACCGCGACGGTGCTGGAGCACCGGGTCGGGCTGCGGCCGGGCCGGCCCCGGGTCCGGCTGGAGGAGGTGGCCGGGGGCAACGGCGGCCGCCTGATCCACAGCTACGGGCACGGCGGCGCCGGCGTCAGCCTGTCCTGGGGGTGCGCGTTCGAGGTGTCCCGCCGGCTGCTCAGCGAGCCGGGGCTGATCGTCCCGGCGAGCTGAGCTCGGCGACCGCGGCGGCGAGCCGGCCGGCCGCGTCGACCAGCTGGGTCGGGTCGAACAGCGAGTACGACAGCCGGGCGCGGTGGCTGCCGCCGCCGGCCAGGTAGCAGCGGGCACCGGGCAGGAACCCGACGCCGTGCCGGCCCGCCGCGCCGGCCAGCGGGCCGGCCGGGACGTCGTCGGGCAGCCGCAGCCAGAGGAACCACCCGCCGTCCGGGAGCCGGAACCGCACCGCCGGCAGCTGGGCGCGCAGCGCGCCGGCCAGCGCGTCGCGCCGGGCCCGGTACCCGACGCGGACGCGGGCCAGGTGCCGGTCGTACCCGCCGGACGCGCCGAACGCCGCCATCGCCAGCGCGGTCGTGTGGTTGACCCCGCCGCCGGAGTCGACCATGCCCCGGTCGGCCAGCGCCCGGACCAGCGCCGGCGACCCGGTCAGGAACCCCAGCCGCAGGCCGGGCGCGACCGACTTGGCGAACGACCCGAGCCGCACCACCGGCGCGGGGTCGGCGGCCGGGTCGGCCAGGCTCCACAGCGACGGCGGCGCGACCGCCGGCGGGTAGGCCAGCTCGCGGTAGGTGTCGTCCTCGACCAGCGCCGTGCCGGTGCGGGCGGCCAGCTCCACGAGCGCGGCCCGGCGGTCGGCCGGCAGGCAGCCGCCGGTCGGGTTGGCGTACGTCGGCACCAGGTACAGCAGCGGCACCCGCAGGCCGTCGGACCGCAGCCGGTCGAGCAGCGCGGCGGTGCCGGCCGGGTCGATCCCCTCGTCGTCGGCCGGCGCGCCGACCAGCCGGACCCCGTGGTCGGCGATCACCCGCAGCGCCAGGTGGTAGGTCGGCGAGTCGACCACCACCACGTCACCGGGCCGGGTCAGCGCGGCGCAGGTCAGCTCCAGCGCGTGCGAGGCGCCGGCGGTCACGAACAGCTCGGCCGGCGCCGGCGCGCGGCCGTCGATCCGGCCCAGCCGCGCGGCCAGCCAGTCCACCAGCGGTCCCGGCCCGGCGCCGTGGCCGTAGCTGAGCGCCTGCCAGCCGTACCGGGTCAGGGCCGCCTCGGTGGCCGCCGCCCACTCCTGAACCGGCAGCAGCGCCTCGCCCGGATGCCCCCAGGCCAGGTCGATCGTCGCGCCGTCGGGAACGTACTGGGTGATCGGGAGCTCGCCGGCGCTGGGCACGGCCGCATCGTCGCACCCCCGCCCGCCGGCGACCGCCGGCGGGCGGGCGGTGCGCCTGACGCACCGCGATACGAACGGAGGCGCCCGCACCGTGGGGTCCGCGGGGGCCGAGGCCCCGCGGCCAGCATGACGGACGCCCCGGCGAGCGTTGCAGCGAGCAGGGTTCACCCAAGTCCGGCCCCGGCGGGTCTACGAGCCGGGGATGCCGTTCGCCGGCGCCTGCACCGGCGACGCGGTGATCGGGGTGATCGCGCCGTCCCCGTCGTCGGTGACCTGGGGCTGGCCCTGCGGGACGCCGGCACCCTTCTGGATCACCGCGAGCTGCACGCCGGTGTAGCCGGCATGCGAGTCCTTGCTGAACCGGAACGGCGTGAGGCCGGGCCCCGTGAGGCCGCCCTTCTCCAGCGCGTCGACGATGCCCTGCCGGGTCGGGTTCTTGCCGGCGGCCTGCAGCGCCTGGGCGAACGTGTACGCCTGCGCCATGCCGAACAGCACGTTGCCGTCGAACGGCAGCTTCGGCACGTAGGTGTCGTGCACCTTCTTGAACAGCGCGATCCAGCTGTTGCTGGCGTCGCCCAGGGACGGCAGGTAGCTGTCGCTGACGATGCCCTCGATCAGGTCGTTGCCCTTGACCGAGGCGCCGGCCTGCTTGGCGAAGCTCTCCAGCAGCCCGCTGAGCGTGATCGGGTCGGAGCCGACGTTGCTGACCACCATCGTCGGGCTGATGCCGGCCTTCAGCTCACCGAGCCTGAACAGCGCCGTGTACGCCGGGATCGTGAACAGCACGACCACGTCCGGCTTGGCCTGCGCGATCGCGCCGACCTGCGGGGCGATGTCGGTGTTGCCGGGGGTGTACTTCTGCCGGCTGACCACGTCCGCGCCGGGGATGTACTTGTCCAGGCCCTTCACGCCGTCGGAACCGAAGTCGTCGTCCTGGTAGAAGTAGGCGACCTTCTTGCCGGCGAAGTTCAGCTTCACGTACTGGCCGAGCACCTTGCCCTCGACCACGTAGTCCGGCTGGTAGCCGAAGGTGTACGGGTGTTCCTTCGGCTGGTCCCAGCACTGGCAGCCGGACGAGACGAGCAGGTCCGGCACCCGGGAGCTGTTCAGGAAGTCGACGACCTTCGTGTGGGTGGGCGTGCCCAGGCCGCTGAACATGGCGAAGACCTTGTCCTGCAGCACGAGCTGCTTGGTCACGGTGACCGTCTGGGTCGGGTTGTACGCGTCGTCCAGGTACTTGTACTCGATCTTGCGGCCGTTGATGCCGCCGTTCGCGTTGATGTAGTCGAAGTACGCCCGGGCGGCCGGGGCGATCTCGCTGTAACCCGGCGCGGCCGGGCCGGTCAGCGGCTGGTGGCTGCCGATCGTCACGGTGTCCGCGGTGACCCCGGGGGCGCTGGCGGTGTTCGCGCCGCTGTTCCCCCCGCTGCCGCTGTTGTCGCTGCTACCGCAGGCACTGGCGGCCAGCGCCAGCGCCGCGACCGTGGCCCCCACCCGCAGGATCGTCCGCGCCGTCATGACGCCTCCTCAAATCCGAATCGCGTTCGGTTGCGCTGAAACTAGTGAGACGGGCCACTCTTGGCGAGGCTTCGTTACCGTCCCGTAATGGTTGGTGGTCGAAGTGGCCCGCGCAGCAGCCGGACCAGCCGGAGCAGCGCGCCCTGCAGCCCCTGCGGGAAGCCGAGGATGACGACCACCAGCACCACGCCGTAGATGGCGAGGGGCAGGTTCGCGTAGATGTTGCGGGACAGGTCCAGCCGCTGCGCCAGATCCGCCGACCAGGTCGGCAGCAGCACCAGCAGGATCGAGCCGTAGACCGCGCCGGCCAGGCTGCCCAGCCCGCCGATCACCACCACCGCGAGCAGCTGAAACGAGACCGTCAGCTGGAACGCGCCGGGCGCCGCCAGGCTGTTGACGAACGCCAGCAGCCCGCCGGCCAGCCCTGCGCAGGCCGCGCTGATCACGAACGCGAGGATCTGGGTGCGGGCCACGCTGACCCCCGCCAGCGACGCGGCCACCTCGTCGTCGCGGACCGCCCGCAGGTGCCGGCCGGCCCGGCCGGACTGCAGGTTCGCCAGCAGCAGCAGGGTGATCACCAGGCACAGCCCGCAGATCCAGGCCTGCCAGCGCTCCAGCGGGAACGTCTCACCCAGCCGCAGCGGCGGCGGCTTGGTCGGCACGGTGAGCCCGTTGCCGCCGCCGAGCTGGTCACGCAGGCCGCGGTAGTCGGCCAGCGCCGGCAGGCCGACCGCGAACGCCAGCGTGGCGCCGGCCAGGTACGGGCCGCGCAGCCGGGCGGCGGCCGCGCCGACCAGCGCGCCGACCGCCGCGGTCGCCAGCACGCTGAGGATCAGCACGAGGCCCAGCGGCCAGTCCTCCCGGTGGATCAGCAGCAGCGCGGTGGTGTACGCGCCGACGGCCATGAACGCGCCCTGGCCGAGCGAGATCTGCCCGCTGGAGCCGGTCAGCACGGTCAGCCCGGCGGCGGCGATCGCGGTGTACGCGATGGTCGCGATCTGCAGGTTCCGGTACTGGTCGACCGAGATCGTGAGCAGGTAGAGGGCCAGCGCGCCGGCGACCGTCCAGGCCAGGTGCCGGCGCAGCGTCGACCAGCGGACCCGGCGGCCCGGCGCGATCACGTCCGGTTCCGGCGCCATCACACCCGCCGCTCGCCGGTCGAGCCGAACAGCCCGGCCGGCCGCACCATCAGCACCGCGATCAGCACGACCAGCGCGCCGAGCGTGACCACGTCCGAGCCCGCGTACCCGGACAGGTAGCTGAGCGCCACCCCGAGCAGCAGGCCGCCGACCACCGCGCCGGCCGGGCTGTCCAGGCCGCCCAGCACCGCCGCGGTGAAGCCGAAGACCAGCGTCGCGTCGAACTGGTTCGGGCCGACGAACGTGCTCGGCGCGACCAGCACGCCGGCCAGCGCGCCGACCGCGGCGGCCAGCGCCCAGCCGATCGTGAGCGTGCGGGCCACCCGGACGCCGAGCAGCCGCGCGACCTCCGGGGCGAACGCGGCCGCCCGCATCCGCAGCCCGAGCGACGTGTACCGGAACAGCACCGCGAGCCCGGCCATCACCGCCAGCACCGCGAGCACAGTGAACAGGTCGGCCGGCGAGAACAGCAGCCGCCGGTCGCCGGCCTGGAAGCCGCGGATGTCGAACGCCGGCGAGAACGAGCGCGGCGTGCCGCCGTAGATCATGCCGGCGAGCGCCTGCAGGAACACCAGCAGGCCGAGCGTGACGATGACCGCGTTCAGCGGCGGCTTGTCCTCCACCGGCCGGATCAGCAGCCGCTCGGCCACCGCGCCGATCAGCAGCCCGGCCGCGACCGCGACCAGCAGCGCCAGCCAGTACGATCCGCCGCGCTGCACGATCGAGAACGCGATGAACGTGGTGATCATCGCCATCCCGCCCTGGGCGAAGTTCACGATCCGGGTGCTCCGCCAGATCAGCACCAGGGCCAGCGCCAGCGCCGCGTACACCATGCCGTTGGCGGTACCGGCCAGGGTCAGGTCAACGAATCGAGCCACCCGTCCTCCTCCCGAAAGCCGGCTAGAAGCCGAGGTAGGCGTGCCGCAGCCGCTCGTCCGCCGCCAGGTCGCCGGCGGGCGAGTCGGCCACCACCCGGCCGAGGTTCAGCACGACGCCGCGGTCGGCGATGGACAGCGCGCTGCGGGCGTTCTGCTCGACCAGCACCACGGTCAGCCCGTCGTCCGCGCGCAGCCGGCGCAGCACGGCCATGATCTGCGCGGTGACCCGCGGGGCCAGCCCGAGCGACGGCTCGTCCAGCAGCAGCAGCCGGGGCCGGCCCATCAGCGCCCGGCCGAGCGCGAGCATCTGCCGCTCGCCGCCCGACAGCGTCTCGGCTGTCCGGGCCCGGCGCGCGCCCAGCAGCGGGAACAGCTCGTACGTCTGGGCCAGGTCGGCGCGCAGGCCGCGGCGGTCGCGGCGCCAGAGCCCGCCGAGCCGCAGGTTCTCCTCGACGGTCAGCTCGGTGATCACGCCGCGGCCCTCCGGGACGTGCCCGAGCCCGCGCCGGACCAGATCCTCCGGGCTCAGCCCGGTGACCGTCCGGCCGTCCAGCCGTACCTCGCCGGCCCGGGCCCGCACCAGCCCGTTCACCGTTCGCAGCAGCGTGGTCTTGCCGGCCCCGTTGGCGCCGAGCACCGCGGTGATGCTGCCCGCCGGCGCGGTCAGGTCCACCCCGTCCAGCGCCCGGACCGCGCCGTAGGTAGCCACCAGCCCCGCCACCTCAAGCACCGGCGCCCCTCTCCCCGGCGGGCTGGGCCGGTGGCTCGGCCGCCGGCTGCCCGGTCGCTGGCGGGTCGGCCGCCGCGTCGTCGACCGCGGCGCCCAGGTAGGCCTCGACCACGGCCGGGTCGGTGCGGACGGCGTCGGGCCGCCCGGCGGCGATGACCTTGCCGAAGTCGAGCACGACGACCGAGTCGCAGACGCTCATCACCAGGTCCACGTGGTGCTCGACCAGCATCACCGACATGTCCGCGCGCAGGCCGCGGACGAGGTCGGCCAGCTGCGCGGTCTCGTCGCCGGACAGGCCGGACGCGGGCTCGTCCAGCAGCAGCAGCTTCGGCCGCGCGACCAGCGCGCGGGCCAGCGCGACCCGCTTCTGCACGCCGTACGGCAGCTGCCCGCAGAGCCGCCCGGCCGCGTCGCCGATGTCCAGCGAGCGCAGCGTGGCCAGCGCCCGCTCCCGCAGCCGGTACTCGTCGGCGTCCGCGGT
>JBBWZH010000103.1:0-3226 GCA_039648995.1 Mycobacteriales bacterium | reverse complement strand
ACGCTGTTCGTGGTCGACGCGATGATCGGCCAGGACGCGGTCACCACCGCGCAGGCGTTCCGGGACGGCGTCGGGATCTCCGGCGTGGTGCTGACCAAGCTCGACGGTGACGCGCGCGGCGGTGCGGCGCTGTCAGTCCGGTACATCACCGGCGAGCCGATCCTGTTCGCGTCCACCGGCGAGAAGCTGGCCGACTTCGACGTCTTCCACCCGGAGCGGATGGCGTCGCGCATCCTCGGCATGGGCGACATGCTCACGCTGATCGAGCAGGCGCAGTCGGCGTTCGACGAGGACGAGGCCGAGCGGATGGCCGGCAAGCTGGCGTCCGGCGACAATTTCACGCTGGAAGACTTCCTGGAGCAGATGCTCGCGATCCGCAAGCTCGGCCCGATCTCCAACCTGCTCGGCATGCTGCCCGGGATGGGGCAGATGAAAGACCAGCTCGAGTCGATCGACGACAAGGATCTGGACCGCACCGCCGCGATCATCCGGTCGATGACGCCGGCCGAGCGGCACGACCCGAAGATCATCAACGGTTCCCGGCGGGCCCGCATCGCGCGCGGCTCCGGGGTCGCGGTCAGCGACGTCAACTCGCTGGTCGACCGGTTCTTCGACGCACGGAAGATGATGCAGCAGATGGCCGGGCAGATGGGCCTGCCCGGCATGCGCCGGCGGTCCAAGCCGAGCAAGGGGAAGAAGGGCAAGAAGGGCCGCGGCCGCGGCGCCGGCCCGACCCCGCCGAAGGCCCGCGGCGGCCTGCCCGGCATGCCCGGGTTCCCGGCCCTCCCGCCCGGCGCGCTCGACCAGCTCCAGCCGGGCGCGAAGCTCCCCGACCTGTCGAAGCTCAACCTGCCCAAGGGCCGGTAGCCGGCCCGGCCCCGGCGGCCGTCGGGCCGGTGACCTGCGTCGACGGTTACGATGTCGCGTCGTGACCGTGCCTCCCGGCGGCCTCCTCCGCTCCGCTCCTCGCTCGCTGGCGCTCGCTGCGATGCTCACGGCGGAGGCCGCCTCGTGACTGGGCCCGGAGCGCTGCACCTGCGTGGCGTCGTGCTCCCCGACGACGTGACGCGGGATCTGTACGTCACCGGCGGCAAGATCACGTATCAGCCGGTACCAGGAGCGGAGACCGTGCAGCGGGGCGGTTGGCTGCTGCCGGGCCTGGTGGACGCGCACTGCCACATCGGCCTGTCGCAGGACGGTTGGGTCACCGGGCCGGACGCCCTCGCCGCGCAGGCCCGCGCCGACCGCGACGGCGGCGCGCTGCTGATCCGCGACTGCGGTTCCCCGGTGGACACCCGTGGCCTGCTCGACCAGACCGACCTGCCGCGGCTGATCCGGGCGGGCCGGCACCTGGCGCGGCCGACGCGGTACATCCGGGGGCTGGCGCAGGAGATCGAGCCGGACCAGCTGGTGGCCGCGGTTACCGAGCAGGCCGGGTACGGCGGCGGCTGGGTCAAGCTGATCGGCGACTGGATCGACCGTGCCGCCGGCGACCTGGCCCCGCTCTGGCCCGCCGCGCAGCTGCGCGCCGCCGTGGCCAGGGCGCACGACCTGGGCGCGCGGGTCGCCGTGCACGTCTTCGGCGAGGACGCGCTGCCGGACCTGATCGCCGCCGGCGTCGACTCGATCGAGCACGGCAGCGGCCTGTCCGGCGACCAGTTCGGCGCGCTGGCCAGCGCCGGCACCGCGCTGGTCCCGACCCTGATCAACGTCGAGAACTTTCCCGGCCTGGCCGCCCAGGCCGACCGCAAGTACCCCGCGTACGCCGCGCACATGCGCCGGCTGCACGCCACCGCCGCCGACCGCGTCCGTGCGGCGCACCAGGCCGGCGTCCCGATCTTCGCCGGCACCGACGCCGGCGGCGGCGTCGCGCACGGCCGGATCGTCGACGAGATCCTCGCCCTGCACGCGGCCGGCCTGCCCGCCCCGGCCGCGCTGGCCGCCGGCTCCTGGGCCGCCCGCACGTACCTCGGCCTGCCCGGCCTGACCGAGGGCGCCCCCGCCGACCTCCTCGCCTACCGCGCCGACCCGCGCGCCGACCTCGGCACCCTCCGCACCCCCAGCCACGTCGTCCTCCGCGGCCACCTCATCCGCTGAGCCGTCCACGGACGAATTTGCGTAAGGAATTGCTTACGGGTTTACTGGCGTGGTGAGCCGGGCGGAAGCGGGACAGGACGCGGTCTTCGCTGCCCTCGCCTCGCCGCTGCGCCGGCAGCTGCTCGACCTGCTGCGGGCCGGGGAGCGGAACGCGGGGGAGTTGGCGGCCGCGTTCGACGTGTCGCGGCCGGCGGTCAGCCAGCACCTGGCGGTGCTGCAGCACGCGGACCTGGTGGCCGAGCGGAAGTCCGGGCGGCACCGCGTGTACGCGCTGCGGGCGGCGCCGTTGCGCTCCGTCGGTGACTGGCTCGGCCCGTACGAGGACTTCTGGACCGAGCGGCTGGACGCCCTCGGCCGGCACCTGCGTGGCCGGCACGGCGATCCGGCCGCCGAGGAGAGGGGACGATGAGTGCACAGACGGGGCGACACGATCCGGATCCAGCGCGAGTACCCGTACCCGGTGGAGGCGGTGTGGTCGGCGCTGGTCGACCCGGCACAGCTCGCGGAGTGGCTGATGCCCAACGACTTCCGCGCCGCGGTCGGCCACCGCTTCACGTTCCGGACCAAGCCGCGCCCCGGCTTCGACGGCGTGGTGCACTGCGAGGTGCTCGCGCTCGACGCCCCCGACCTGCTGCGCTACAGCTGGCGCGGCGGCCCGATGACCGAGCCGAGCATCGTGACCTGGGAGCTGTCCGCCACCGCGGCCGGCTGCCGGGTCGTGCTCCGGCACGAGAACCTCGCGCAGAACGTGTACTCCTGGTTCGTCGGCCGGACGCTCCGCCTCGGCTGGGGCGGCCTGCTCCGCCGCAAGCTCCCGGCGGCGGTCGCCCGCCGCGCCGCGCCGGCGTCATGACCGAGCCCGCCCGGGCCAGCCGTGAAGCTCACCCAACCGAGGTCCACCGCGCTCGGGCAACGCGGCACACCGCGCGGCCCGCCGCACCGCCGGTTACAAGCTCCCGACCGGAGACCGGAAGCCGCTCGTCGTTGTCGACCTAGCCGGTGTGGTGTAACGTTGCATCTATCGCTCGCTAAGGAGCCTTAGCCGGGGGTCTTCGGGCCCCCGGTATTTTCTATTGTCACGGGGGTGTGGTGATGCGGGTCGGCGCTGTCTTTCTCGACGCGGGCTATC
>JBBWZH010000088.1:0-3978 GCA_039648995.1 Mycobacteriales bacterium | reverse complement strand
TCGAGGCATCGGGGTCGGGACGGTGAGCGGGCGGCGCACCCTGCCGGTGCCGGACGGGCTGGACGGGTTGCGGGTGGACGCGGCGCTCGCGCGGCTGTTCGGGCTGTCCCGGACCGCGGCCGCGGCGCTGGCGGACGCCGGCGAGGTGTCCATCGGCGGCGTACAGCAGGGCAAGTCGGACCGGGTGTCGGCCGGCGATTGGCTGGAGGTCGACCTGCCGCCGCCACCGGCCCCGCCGTCGGCCGAACCGGAGCCGGTCCCGGGGATGACCGTCGTGTACGCGGACGACGACATCGTCGTGGTGAACAAGCCGGTCGGGGTGGCCGCGCATCCGAGCCCGGGCTGGGACGGCCTCACCGTCGTGCAGGGCGTCGCGGCCATGGGGCACCGGGTGGCGACATCGGGCGCCGCCGAGCGCCAGGGCGTGGTGCACCGGCTCGATGTCGGCACGACGGGCCTGATGGTGCTCGCCAAGAGCGAGATCGCCTACAGCCGGCTCAAGGACGCGTTCCGGGACCGCACGGTCGACAAGGGCTACCACGCGCTGGCGCAGGGGCATCCCGACCCGACCCGGGGCACCATCGACGCGCCGATCGACCGGCACCCGGGCCAGGACTGGAAGTTCGCCGTGGTCGCCGGCGGCCGGCCGAGCGTGACGCACTACGACACGCTGGAGGCGTTCCGCGCCGCCACGCTGCTGGACGTGAAGCTGGAGACGGGCCGGACGCACCAGATCCGGGTGCACCTGGCGGCCGTCCGGCACCCGTGCGTGGGTGACCTGACCTACGGCGCGGACCCCACGCTGGCCGCGCACCTGGGCCTGACACGGCAGTGGCTGCATGCCCGCCGGCTCGGTTTCGCCCACCCCGCCGACGGCCGGTGGGTGGAGTTCGAGAGCCCGTACCCGGCCGATCTCGCGCATGCCCTCGACGTGATCCGGGAGCCATGAGGCCGGGGCGCCGACGGGGGAGACGGGGGATCAGCGGGACCGGCACCAGGGCGTCGGGCGGCAGCAGCGCGGGGGGCTACCGGTGCGGCCGGTAGCCGGGCACGTCGAACTGGCCGGCGCGGTCCGGGTCTTGGCCGCGGTGCTGGCCGCGTACCTGATCATCGGCCAGCCGATCGTGGGCGGCTGGAGCCAGCGCAGGTTCCGCCGCGCGCTGCGCCGGGACCCGCGGGCGCGGCTGCTCCGGTACCGGCGGACCACGCTGCTGGAGTGGTCCGCGGTCGGCGTCGCGTTGCTGCTGGTCGCGGCCGCGCCCGGGCTCGACCTGGCCGACATCGGCGTCCGCTGGCCGCGGCTGGCCGGCGGGGGCGCCCCGTACACGGTGGTCGGCGCGCTCGGTCTGCTGTTCAGCGTGGTGCTGCTGGTCGCGCTGCGGCGCCGGGTGGAGCAGGGCGCCGAGGTGGCCGCGCCGGGCGAGGTGGTGGCGCTGCTGCCGCGGACGGTCCGGGAGCGGCGGGCGTTCGCGGCGCTCGCGGTCACCGCCGGCGTCTGCGAGGAGACGCTGTACCGGGGCGTGCTGCTGGCGCTGGCCGGGGCGCTGCGGCCGGAGCCGGGGCCGGCCAAGCTCGTCCTGCTCAGCGCGCTCGCGTTCGGGCTGGCGCACAACTACCAGGGTGGCGCCGGTGTCGTGGTGACCGCGGTGCTCGGCGGCTGCCTGACCGTGCTCTACCTGGGTTCCGGAAGCCTGCTGCTGCCGGTGCTCTACCACGTGCTGGTCGATCTGCGGGTGCTGGTGCTGGCCGCCGACCGCCCGCAGCACCGCCGCGGTCAGCACCCTCGGCACCAGGCCGGTGGCTGACCGCAACCGAGCCGCAACCGGCACCGCAACCGGCGCCTGACGACACGCCGACGGTCCTGCGCGGCGGGCCGCCTGGGCCGAAACTGTCCGGCCGCGGCGGTACTGTCGTCGGGTGGCTGGCGGTGAGAAATCCTTCGTACACCTCCACGTGCACACCGAGTACTCGATGCTCGATGGTGCGGCCCGCCTGAAAGATCTGTTCGCCGAGACGGCCAAGATGGGCATGCCGGCGCTGGCGATGACCGACCACGGCAACGTCTTCGGCGCGTACGACTTCTGGAAGCAGGCGACCGCCGCCGGGGTCAAGCCGATCATCGGCATGGAGGCGTACGTCACCCCGGGCACCAGCCGGTTCGAGCGCACCAGGGTGCGCTGGTCCGACGGCGGTGCGGACGACGTCTCCGGCGGCGGCGCGTTCACCCACATGACGCTGCTCGCGCAGGACACGGCCGGCATGCACAACCTGTTCCGGCTGGCCAGCCGCGCGTCGATGGAGGGCTTCTACTACAAGCCGCGGATCGACCGCGAGCTGCTCGAGATGTACGGGAAGGGCCTGATCGGCACCACCGGCTGCCCGGGTGGCGAGGTGCAGACCCGGCTGCGGATCGGTGACTACGCGGCGGCCCGGCAGGCGGCCGCCGACATGCGCGACCTGCTCGGCCCGGAGAACTACTACCTCGAGCTGATGGACCACGGGCTGGGCGTCGAGACCCGGGTCCGGGACGACCTGCTCAAGCTCGCCCGCGACCTCGGCCTGCCGCTGCTGGCCACCAACGACCTGCACTACACCTACCCCACGGACGCGGACGCGCACGGGGTGCTGCTGTGTGTGCAGTCGGGCAAGACCATGGCCGATCCCAACCGCTTCAAGTTCGAGGGCGACAGCTACTACCTGAAGAAGCCGGCCGAGATGCGCGAGGTGTTCCGGGACCTCCCGGAGGCCTGCGACAACACGCTGCTGATCGCCGAGCGGTGCCAGGTGAGCTTCACCGAGGGCGCCGACCTGATGCCCCGCTTCGAGGTGCCGGCCGGCGAGAACGAGGAATCCTGGCTGGTCAAAGAGGTCGAGCTGGGTCTGACCCGGCGGTTCCCGGGCGGCATTCCGGACGGCCACCGCAAGCAGGCCGAGTACGAGCTCGGCGTCATTTGCCAGATGGGTTACCCGGGCTACTTCCTGGTCGTCGCCGACCTGATCCGGCACGCCCACGAGAACGGCATCCGGACCGGTCCGGGCCGCGGCTCGGCGGCCGGCGCGGTGATCGCGTACGCGCTGGGCATCACCGAGCTCGACCCGCTCGCGCACGGGCTGATCTTCGAGCGGTTCCTCAACCCGGACCGCGTCTCGATGCCGGACATCGACCTGGATTTCGACGAGCGCCGGCGCGGCGACATGATCCGCTACACCACCGAGAAGTACGGCGAGGAGCGGGTCGCCCAGATCATCACGTACGGCACGATCAAAGCGAAGCAGGCGGTCAAAGACTCGGCCCGGGTGCTGGGTTTCCCGTTCTCCACCGGCGACCGGATCACCAAGGTGATGCCGCCGCCGGTGATGGGCAAGGACATCCCGCTGTCCGGCATCTTCGACCCGCAGCACGCCCGCTACAACGAGGCCGCCGAGTTCCGCACGCTGTACGAGGGCGACAGCGAGGCCCGCAAGGTCGTCGACACCGCCCGCGGCCTGGAGGGGCTGAAGCGGCAGTGGGGCGTGCACGCGGCCGGCGTGATCCTGTCCCGCGACCCGCTGCTGGACGTGATCCCGATCCAGCGCCGCGAGCAGGACGGCGCCATCATCACCCAGTTCGACATGGGTGCCTGCGAGAACCTCGGCCTGCTGAAGATGGACTTCCTCGGGCTGCGCAACCTCACCGTGCTGGACGACTGCCTGCTCAACATCGAGGCGAACCGCGGCAAGCGGCTGGTGCTGGAGGACCTGCCGCTGGACGACCAGCCGGCCTACGACCTGCTGGCCCGCGGTGACACGCTGGGCGTGTTCCAGTTCGACGGCGGGCCGATGCGGTCGCTGCTGCGGTCGATGCGGCCGACGTCGTTCGAGGACATCTCCGCGGTCGGCGCGCTCTACCGGCCCGGCCCGATGGGCGCGAACGCGCACAACGACTACGCCGACCGCAAGAACAGCCGCAAGCCGGTCGTGCCGATCCACCCGGAGCTG
>JBBWZH010000053.1:0-7252 GCA_039648995.1 Mycobacteriales bacterium | reverse complement strand
GCGCGAGCACCCGGTCGAGCGGTGGTACCGGGACGCCAAGATCTACACGATCTTCGAGGGCACCAGCGAGATCCAGCGCCTCGTGGTGGCCCGGGCGATCTCCGGCATGCAGATCCGCTGAACCCGGCGGGCCGGCACGGGCCGGCCCGCCGGGGCCACCGCGCTACCGCCAGGAGTCGGTGAGCGTCACCGGGCCGCTGGCGGGTGTGCTGAACGAACGGTTCGGGTCGCTCTCCCAGGTCACCGTGCCGTCCGGGTTCTTCTTGAGGTACTTGTACTGGAAGCTGGTCGAGCCGGGCAGCGTGGCCGTTGCGGCCCACACCGGGTAGGTCGCCGCGGACAGCGGGACCGCCGCGTTCGGGTCCCAGTTGCCCAGCGCCGGGATCGAGCCGACCACGAACACGTTCTGCCCGAAGAACGTGGTCGCGTTCTCGTGGAAGGTCACCTGCACCTGGCTGGCCCCGCCGCCGCCGGTGACCAGGCTGCCGGCGTCGATGGCGACCGCGTCCATCGGGTTCACCGTGATCGTGGCCTGGCCGGCGCTGTTGACCACGACGGTCGGTCCGGTGCACGTGCTGCCGCTGACATCGCCGTGGATCACGTCGCAGTATGTCCCGGCGGCAAGCCCCGTCGCGAACGTCCGGGTGAGCGGGCCGCCCTCGCGGTTGATCGCGACGAAGCCGGCACTGCCGCGGCTGAACGCGACCTGGTTGTTCCCGTCCGTCCACCAGTTGCCCATCGCCGCTGAGCCGACGGCGTTCCGGAAGCCGACCATGTTCTCGATCGGCCGCTGCCGGTGCTCGCAGACCCAGCCGTTCCCGCAGCTGACGTCCGCGGTCGTGTCGCCGCCGTCGCTGGGTGGGCCGGCGTCGTTGTTGCTGAACGAGAAGCTCGACATGACCACCGGCGTGCCGTACGGCCAGGCCAGCTCGAAGACGTTCGCCAGCGTGTACGTCTGGCCGTCCTTGTAGGTGAGGATGTTGCCGGCGCCGGAGCGCTGCGTGTCGTGGTTGTCGGTGAACACCAGCGCCTTGTTGCCCGGCTCCCAGCCGGACTGCGAGCCCAGGCTCTGCAGCGACGCGAGCTGGCCGCCCTTGAACGCCGACCCGATCGTCTGCCCGTACCGGAACTCCAGCAGGTCGCCGGTGCTCTCGTACTGGCTGGGCTGGATCGGCTCGCCCGCGCCGAAGATCACTTCCTGGTAGATGTACGCCGAGCGGCTCAGCCGGGACTCGATGTTCGCGATGTCCGCGTCCGGCATGTGCTTCGCCGCGTCGATCCGGAAGCCGTCCACGCCGAGGGAGAGCAGGTCGTTCAGGTACGCGGCGAGCCGGCCGCGGACGTACTCGGTGTCGGTGGCCAGGTCCGCCAGGTCGACCAGCTCGCAGTTCTGCACCTCCCACGCGTCGCCGTAGTTGGCGATGTCGTCGTTGCCGTTGCGGCCGCAGTGGTGGAAGTCCTGCACCTGGTAGGTGCCCGGGTAGTTGTAGTGGCTGAACGTGGAGCCGGCGCTGCCCACGGTGCCGGCCGGCCAGGTGCCGGCGGTGTGGTTGATCACCGCGTCCGCGTAGACCTTGACGCCGGCGGCGTGGCAGGCGGCGATCATGTCGGCGAACTGCTGCCGGTTCCCGCTCCGGGTCACCAGCTGGTAGCTGATCGGCTGGTACCGCTGCCACCACGGGTAGCCGCGGTCCGGCAGCACGACGTGCTCCTGCGGCGGCGACACCTGCACCCCGCCGTACCCCTTCGGCCCGAGCACCGTGGTGCACTCGCGGGCCACGTCGGTCCACTTCCACTCGAACAGGTGGACGATCACCTGGTGGCTTCCCGGCGGGGTGGCCGCGGCCGGCCGAGCCTGCGGCCCGACCTGCCCGACCTGCAGCACCCCGGCCAGCAGGCCCACGACGAGCAACCAGCGGCGGGATCTGGCGGGAACGGAACGTCCAGGTGTACCCATGGCGCTCTCCAAACCATCCGGTCGGCGCATCGCATCGTGCGCGGTACGAATGGTGCATCTCGCGCAGACTACGGTCAAGAGCTTGCTGAAACATGCAGAAACTTGCGCGTGACGACGCACTCGATCAACCTGCCAGGGCCGACCCCTAGAGTGAACTGTTGTGGGAATCAGGCTTGCTGACGTGGCGACGCAGGCAGGCGTCAGCGAGGCAACGGTCAGCCGCGTGCTCAACGGCAAGCCTGGGGTTTCCGCGACGCGGCGGGCCGCCGTGGTCGCCGCGCTCGACCGGCTCGGCTACGAGCGGCCGCTGCGGCTGCGCCAGCGCAGCGCCGGGCTCGTCGGGCTGATCACGCCCGAGTTGGACAACCCGATCTTCCCGACGTTCGCGCAGGCGATCGAGCGGGACCTGATGCGGCAGAACTACACCCCGGTGCTGTGCACGCAGACCCCGGGCGGCGCGACCGAGGACGAGTTCACCGACCTGCTGGTCGAGCGGGGCGTCAGCGGCATCCTGTGCGTCTCCGGGCTGCACGCCGACTCCACCGCGAGCCCCGACCGCTACACCCGGCTGCTCACCGCCGGCATCCCGATCGTGCTGATCAACGGCTACATGGCGGGGGTGGCCGCGCCGTTCGTCTCGGTGGACGACCTGGCCGCGACCAGGCTGGCCGTCTCGCACCTGATCGAGCTGGGCCACCGGCGGATCGGGCTGGCGGTCGGGCCGCGCCGCTACGTCCCGGTGATCCGCAAGATCGCCGGCTTCACCGCGGCCATCCGCGAACTGCTCGGCGAGGGCGCCGCCGCGGCCGAGGGCGGCGCGCTGGTGGAGCACTCGATCTTCTCGGTCGAGGGCGGCCAGGCGGCCGGCAGCGCCCTGCTCGACCGCGGCTGCACGGGCATCGTGTGCGGGTCGGACCTGATGGCGTTGGGGGTGATCCGGGCCGCGCGGTCGCGGGGCCTCGCGGTGCCGCGGGACGTCTCGGTGGTCGGCTTCGACGACTCGCCGCTGATCGCGTTCACCGACCCGCCGCTGACCACCGTGCGCCAGCCGGTCACCGCGATGAGCGCGGCCGCGGTCCGGGCGCTGCTGGAGGAGATCGCCGGCAACCCGGCGCCGAGCACCGAGTTCGTCTTCCAGCCCGACCTGGTGGTCCGCGGCTCCACCGCCTCCGGCATCCGCTAGCTGTCGCGGCGGCGAGCGCCTGACCACCCGTGGTGATGCCGGGGACCGGCCACGCCGTGGGAAGCAGTCCCCCCCATGAGAACTGCCGACCGCGGCCGGACCCCGGCGGTCTTGGCGGCCCGGCCGGCGTCGGGGAGCCGGCCGGGCCGTGGACCGGAACCGACCCGCACCGGGACGGTGGCTCGGGTCGGAACCGGTGGCCTCCGGCCGGGGCGGACGGCCGCGGAGGCCCGAGGCGAGGTGGGATCGGAGCCGGGATCAGGGGCCCCGTACGGTGCTGGCCACGGTCCGGATCGTGTCGCGCAGCCCCCGCCTGCCACGCCGGTCACCCGCCGGCAGGCCCGCCCGACACCCCGTCCCCGCGACCACTCACCGCCCCCTGCGCGCCGTACCCCTGCCCCGCCTCGGGCTTAGCCAGCCAACCGCGCCGGCCCGGCGATCGCCATCCCCGAGTTCCGGGATGGTTGGCCTGGCGACGATCTAGACTCACCCAAAACGGGACGACCGGTGGGGACGTGACACGGTGAGCGGGCGGCGATCGTGACCAACCGGATCACTTCTGTGACCGCGACCGTCAGCACGCCGGGCGGCCAGGTCATCGGGATCTCGGCCGGTGAGCAGCTGGTGTTCGGCCGCGGCGAGGACGCGGACCTGACCATCCCGGCCGGCCCCGGGCTCTCCCGCCGCGCCGGCGTGATCGCCGCGATGGACCGCGGCTCCTGGGTCGCCAACCTCAGCCGCACCCACGCGCTGTACATCGAGAGCGAGGGCGCCCGGGTCCGGCTGCCGCGGCTGGAGGACCGGGGCGACCCGAGCGGCGGTTGGTTCGTCCGGACCGGTTCGGTGCTGGTCGGCTCCCGCGCGATGCTGGACGAGGGCCGGCCGCTGCGGGTGACCGTGGTCGACCCGGACGCCGCCGACGGCACCGCCGCCATCGACGACGACACCGGCGCCAACTGGTCGGCGGGCCGGCCGGCCGGCGACGCCACCGTCGTCCCGCTCTCGCTCGACCCGATGACCAAGCTGTTCCTGGTCGCGCTGCTGTGGTGCCGGCCGTGGCTGGTCGACCCGTCCCGCGGCACCCCGCTGCCGCGCACCCCGGAGATCGCCCGCGCCGCGCTGGAGGTCACCGACGCGTTCTACGAGCTGGAGCTGTTCGACAGCGACCCGGCCTTCCGCGACCGGCTCGCCGCCCGCGTCGGCGAGCACCTCAAGGTGCTCCGGCACAAGATCAGCGAGCGCGGCCTGGTGCGGCCGGGGGTGCGGCTGTCCGACGAGGTCACCGTCGACGCGCTGATCGAGCACGCCATCATCACCAGCGCCGACCTCGCCCACCTGACCGACCCGGCCTGGTGCTCCCGCCAGGAGAACCTCTGGTGGACCGAGCGCCCAGGTGGCCGCCCGGGCGGCCCCGGCTCACCTAGTCGTGCACCGTGAACGTGACCCGCGTCGTCCTGCCGCCCGCGCTGGCCGTCGCGGTGTAGGTGCCGAGCGGGATCGGGCCCGGGAAGAACTCGTGCCCCTGATCGATCGTGTAGTTGAAGGTGCCGGCCCGGTCGGTGACCGGGTGGTTGGCGGACTTCCGGCCGGACATCTCGATGGTGATCTCCGTCGCCGCCGGCCAGCCCCGACCGTGCAGCACGTAGCCGGTGTAGATGTCCCCGGAGTCCTGGTTCAGCACCAGTTGCGGCTGCCCGCCCGGGCGGTCGTTCACACCGCCCGAGGGCACCGCCGGTTCCGGCGGTCGTCCGCCGATACGGCCGCCCGGGAGGGCCGGGCCGGTCGGCTGGCTGTTGCCGCCCTGCTGGGATGACGCGGGGGCCGACGGGTCGCGCCCGATCCACCGGTTCAGCACGGCGCCGAAGATCACCAGGCCGACGACGGCGGCGACCGAGACCACCACGGTGAGGATGCGACCGCCGAGCGGCGGCCGGGGCCGGGCCCAGGCGCCCGGGCCGGTGCCGGGCCGGCGCCCGGCCGGGCGGCGGAGCCGACCGATCAGGCCGACCGGCTGCGGCGGGCGTCGTGGCGGCTCGACCAGGCCGGGCTGCGAGCCGACCGTGGCATCGGCGGCGGCCGGCTCGGTTGCCCGGCCGGCCGCCTCCGGCCGCGCCCGGTGCTCCTCGATCAGCGCGAGCGCCGACGGCGGCAGGCAGGACGGGCCGAGGTCGTGCCCGCCGGCGAGCTCCACGTACGGCGCGAGCCCGGCCAGCAGCGCGGCCGGCGTCGGCCGCTGCCGCGGGTCCCGCTCCAGGCAACCGATCACGACGTCACCGAGCTCGCGCGGCAACGCGGACAGGTCCGGCGCCTCGGTGGCCAGCTGCACGAGGATGTCGAGCACGGTCTCGCCCTGGTACGGCGCGTGCCCGGTGGCCGCGTACAGCAGCGTCGAGCCGAGCGAGAACACGTCGCTGGCCATCGTCGCGCGGCGGTTGTCCCGGGCCTGCTCGGGCGCCATGTAGGCGGGCGTGCCGACCGAGCCGTGCGCGGTCGACATGTGCAGCTGATCGACCGCCCGGGCCACCCCGAAGTCGATCACGCGCGGCCCGTCCGCGGCGACCAGCACGTTGGAGGGCTTCAGGTCGCGATGCACCAGACCGGCGTTATGGATCGACCCCAGTGCCTCGGCACAGCCGGCCGCCAACCAGCGCACCGCCGACACCGGCAACGGCCCGCAGGCCTGCACCAGCTGGTCCAGCGACGGCGCCGGCACGTACGCGGTGGCCAGCCACGGCACGTCGGCGTCCGGGTCGGCTTCCACCACCGCGGCCGTGAACACCCCGCTCACCTTGCCGGCCGCGGTCACCTCGTGCGCGAACCTGGCTCTGAAATCAGGCTCCTCCGCGTACTCCAACTTGATCGTCTTGACCGCTACCAACCGGCCGGCGGGTGATTTCCCGAGATACACCCGACCCATCGCGCCGGCACCGAGCCGGCCAAGCAACGTATACGAGCCGATTCGATCCGGATCGTTCCGCTGCAGCGGCTTCAGCAACGTGCGTTGTGAACCCATCCACTCGACTCCCACTCCCAACAAAGTCCGTCCCGGAAGCAATCATGCCTACTCACCGCGTAGTTGGCGCATGAACGCCCGACGGGACGTCTCCGCCACCCGCGCGCCGCGACCGCGGACGGTCAGCGGTAGGCCGCGGCCTGGATCCGGTACAGCTCGGCGTAGCTCCCGCCGAGCGCCATCAGCTCGTCGTGGCTGCCGGTCTCCACGACCCGGGAGCCGTCCAGCACGACGATGAGGTCGGCCATCCGGACGGTGGAGAACCGGTGCGAGACCAGGATGCTGATCCGCCCGTCGGCGCCGGCCGGCCCCTGGGCGTGGACCGCGGCGGCGTACCGCTGGAACAGCGCCTGCTCGGTCTCCGCGTCCAACGCGGCGGTGGGTTCGTCCAGCACCAGCAGGAGCGGGTGGTCGCGCATCAGGCCGCGGGCCAGCGCGAGCTTCTGCCACTGCCCGAACGAGACCTCCACGCCACCCGGCCAGGTCGGCCCGAGCTGTGTGTCGAGCCCCGCGGCGAGCTTGGCCAGCACGTCGTCCGCGCCGGCCCGGCCGACCGCCGCCAGCACCGCGGCCTCGTCGTCCAGCCGGTCGACGTCGCCGAGGCCGACCGACTGCCGGGCGGCGAACTCGAACCGGAAGAAGTCCTGGAAGGCGCCGGCCAACCGGCCGCGCCACTCCGGCGCCGGCAGCCGGGCCAGGTCGACACCGTCCACCAGGATGCGGCCGGACACCGGCTCGTACAGCTTGCACAGCAGCTTGATCAGCGTGGACTTGCCGGCCCCGTTCTCCCCGACCACCGCGACGACCGCACCGGCCGGCAGCCGCAGCGACACGTCGTCGAGCACCAGCCGGCCGGTGCCGGGGTAGGCGAACGAGACGTGCTCCAGCGTGATGCCGGTGGTCAGCCGCGCCGGCACCGGCTGGTCGGCGGCGGCGACCAACTCGGCGGCGTAGTCCTCCAGCCAGGCCAGCCGGCGCGAGCCGTCCATCCAGATGCCGCGCAGGAAGCCGATCTCGCCGACCGTGGCGCCGATGTACGCGGACAGCCGGGAGCCGGCCGCCAGCACCAGCAGCACCGACCCGGCCGGCGCGTGCAGGC